>JBLNBU010000106.1:0-37512 GCA_050260215.1 Actinomycetota bacterium | reverse complement strand
CCCAGATGCCCCAGCATGGCGACGCCGTCGTCCAGCGCCACCACCAGGTACTTGGCCCGCCGGCCGACCGTCAGCACCGTGCGGCCGGTCAGGCGCTCGGCGAAGCGCTCAGGCAGCGGCTGGCGCAAGGCTTGGCGGCGGCATTCGACGCGGGCGATGCGGCGGCCTTCCCAGACCAGGGCCAGGCCGCGGGCGACGGTTTCGACTTCGGGCAACTCGGGCATGGGGTCAAGGGTGGGCAAGCCCGGCCGGCTTGTCAAATCCTTCGGCCACAGCCCTTAATACGGGTGTCTGTATCGACACATCTCGACCGATGGAATAGGGTGAGCGGTCTTTCCGATAGGGAGGGGGGAATACCAATGGAACTGTGGATCACCTGTGCCGCGGTGTTCGCCGCCGGCGCCTTCGTCGGCTGGGGCGAGCTGGTCAGCCGCTACCGCGACAACCCCATGTCCATGCTGGACAAGCGGCCGGCCGCCTGGCTGTACATGGTCGTCAACGGCGCCGCCTCGGTGGGCGCGCTGTTCGCCATCCGGGCCATGAAGATCGACGGCTTCGGCGACGACAACCTGTTCGGCCAGGCCATGCTGGCCGGCTTCGGCGGCATGGCGTTCTTCCGCTCGTCGCTGTTCACCGCGCGGGTGGGCAACGCCGACGTCGCCATCGGCCCCGCCCACGTGCTGCAGCAGGTGCTGGGCTGCGTCGATTCCGCCCTGGACCGCTTCAACGGGCTTTTGCGGCTGAAGGAAAGCGCCGCGGTCATGCAGGGCGTCGACTTCCAGGTGGCGGTGGCCAACCTGCCGCTGCTGTGCTTCAACGCCATGGAACAGATCACCGACGACCAGAAGAAGGAAATCACCGACGCCATCACCCAGGTGACCAGCGACGCCGGTGCCTCGGCCCAGGCCAAGGCGGTAGCGCTGGGCCAAATCCTGCACGAGGCGGTCGGCATCGATGTTCTGCGAGCCGCGGTCGAGACCCTGGGCAAGATCCAGTCGTCGGCCCCGGCAAAGATCCCGGCGGACGCCCCGGCCAAGGAAAAGGAGACTGTCTGAGCCGACGCCGCGGGCGGGGTCGCACTCCGGCTTTGCCGCCGGTGCGCACTTCGGCTATCTTGCCGGCCCATGACGACCGACGACCCCGCCCCCGGCCATTCGACTTCCGGCGCCCCGACCACGCATTTCGGCTTCCGTACCGTCCGCGAGGACGAGAAGGCCTCGCTGGTGCGCGATGTGTTCGATTCGGTCGCCGGCAAGTACGACCTGATGAACGACCTGATGAGCGCCGGCATCCACCGGCTGTGGAAGGCGTCGTTCCTGGACTGGCTGCGGCCGCGCCCCGACCAGGTCCTGCTGGACGTGGGCGGCGGCACCGGCGACATCGCGTTCGGCTGGAAGGCCCGCGGCGGCGGCCCGGCCATGGTCTGCGACATCAACCGCGAGATGCTGGCCGTCGGCCGCGACCGCTCGTTCGACCGCAACCTGATCGGCCAGCTGGGCTGGGTGTGCGGCGACGCCGAGGCGCTTCCCGTCGCCTCGGGGACGGTGGACCGCTACACCATTGCCTTCTGCCTGCGCAACGTCACCCACTGGGAAAACGCCATCGCCGAGGCCTTCCGCGTGCTGCGACCCGGCGGACGCTTCATGTGCCTGGAATTCAGCCACGTGGTGCTGCCGGTGCTGAAGCAGGCCTATGACGTCTACTCGTTCAACCTGCTGCCCCGCATCGGCGAGATGGTGACCGGCAACCGCGAGGCCTACCAGTACCTGGTCGAGAGCATCCGCCGCTTCCCGCCGCAGGAAGAGCTGCGCGCCATGATCGAGGCCGCCGGCTTCGAGCGCACCGAGGTGCGCAACCTGTCCGGCGGCATCGCCGCCATCCATTCGGGCTGGAAGCTTTAAGTGCGGCCGCTTCGCAACCTTCACCGCCTGCTGACCATCGCCCGGGTGCTGGCACGCCACGACGCCCTGTCGCTGCTGGAAGAGCAGATCCCCGCCGCGCGCCTGCTGGCCAGCGCGCTGCGCGCCGGGCAGCAGCCCATCCACGACGGCCGCCCCGGCCAGCGCCTGGCCGCCGCCTTGTCGGAACTGGGCCCCACCTTCATCAAGCTGGGCCAGGCGCTGTCGACGCGCGCCGACCTGCTGGGCGAGGAGATGGCCGCCGACCTGTCCGAGCTGCAGGACAAGCTGCCGCCCTTCCCCGGCGACCAGGCCCGCGCCATCATCGAGGAAGAGCTGGGCGCCCCCATCTCGGCACTGTATTCCGAGTTCGACGATACTCCCGTCGCCGCCGCCTCGATCGCCCAGGTGCACTTCGCCGTCACCACCGAGGGCCGCCCCGTGGCGGTCAAGGTACTGCGTCCCGGCATCGACAAGGCGTTTGCCCGCGACATCGACATGCTGACCTGGCTGGCCGAGTGGGCCGAGTTCGCCCGCCCCCGCCTGCGCCGCCTGAAGCCCGTCGAAAGCATGCGCACCTTCGAGGACTCGGTGGCCCTCGAAATGGACCTGCGCTTCGAGGCCGCCGCGGCCGCCGAACTGGCCGAGAACTTCCGCGGCGACGACAGCTTCCGCGTCCCCGAAGTCGACTGGGTGCGCACCGGGCGGCGCGTGCTGACGCTCGAGCGCGTCACCGGCATCCCGGTCGACGAGCGCGAAGCCCTGCTGGCCGCCGGCCTCGACCTCGACCAGATCCTGGCCAAGGCGGCCAGCGCCTTTTTCAACCAGGTGTTCCGCGACGGCTTCTTCCACGCCGACATGCATCCGGGCAACCTGTTCGTCGACCCGAACGGCGAGCTGGTGGCGGTGGATTTCGGCATCATGGGCCGGGTCGACACCCGCACGCGCCGTTTCCTGGGCGAGATGCTTCTGGGCTTCTTGTCCGGCGACTACCGCCGCGTCGCCGAGGTGCATTTCGAGGCCGGCTACGTGCCCGCCGACAAGAGCGTCGACGCCTTCACCCAGGCCTGCCGCTCGATCGCCGAGCCGATCATGGGCCGGCCCCTGCACGAGATTTCCATCGCCAAGCTGCTGGGCCAGCTGTTCCAGGTCACCGAGACCTTCGCCATGGAGACCCAGCCCCAGCTGCTGCTGCTGCAAAAAAGCATGTTGGTCGCCGAAGGCGTCGGCCGCCGCCTGGATCCCCGCATCAACATGTGGCAGCTGGCCCGTCCGCTGGTGGAGAACTGGATGCGCGCCAACCTGGGCCCCGAGGCCCGCGTGCGCGAAGCGTTCGGTTCGGTGGTCGGCTCGCTGGAACGCCTGCCCAGGCTGATCAGCCAGACCGAGAAGACCTATTCCATGCTGGTCGCCGGCGGGCTGAAGCTGCACCCCGACACGGTCAAGGACCTGGTCGCCGAACGCAAGCGCCGCCTGGCGCCCGCCTGGCTGCCCTGGGTCCTGGCCGCGGTGCTGGCGGTGCTGCTGGTGATGAAGTAGGGGGCTGCCCCCCGAACCGTCATGCCCGCGCAGGCGGGCACCAGGAGTCGCGGAAAGGCCGGCGGAGGCCCCCTGGATCCCCGCTTTCGCGGGGATGACGGGAAGGGGGCGGGGGGACGGCGGCCCCTACAGCAAACTCCCCTGGCGTCCGTCCCCGTCCTTTTTCTTCTTCGGCGCCGGGTGGCCGTCGCGGACCACCACGCCGACGCGGCCGTCCTTGAATTCGACGGTCCATGCCGCCGCCGGGTGGGCGGCCTCGGCCGAGGCGACGGGGTGGCCCTGGGCGTCGCGCACCACGGCGTAGCCGCGCTCGAGCACCCCCTTGTACGAATAGCTTTCCAGAAGCTTGCCCAGCTGGTCCAGACGGCCGGCGCGCTCGGCCATCAGCCGAGGCAGGGCGCTGCCCAGGCGCTGGACAGCCTGGTTCAGGCGCAGCGCGTCGTGGCGGCCTTGCGCCTCGGCGCGGGTGCGGGCGGTGGCGACGGCGTGGACCAGGCGGGCGGCCAGCCCGTCCAGGCGATGGCGGGCGTCGGACAACAGCTCGCGCGGGTGGCGCAGCCGTGCGGCCAGGCGGTCGAGTTCGGCCTCGCGGCGATGCAGCCAGACCGGCAGGGCGTTGGCCAGGCGCTCGGCGCGGTCGTCCAGGCGCCGGGCGCAGTCTTCCAGGGTGCGGCGCGGATGCGGCAGGGCGCGGAACAGGTGGTCAAGGCGGTTGCCGCGCTCGGTCAGCGCCCGGGCCATGGCCGCGGTCAGCCGTGCGCCCTGCTCGGCGATGCCGGCGACCAGCTCGGCGCGGACCGGCACCGCCTTCTCGGCGGCGGCGGTGGGTGTGGGCGCGCGCAAGTCGGCGGCGTAGTCGATCAGGGTGGTGTCGGTCTCGTGCCCGACCGCCGAGATCAGCGGAATATCCGAGGCGGCGGCGGCACGCACCACCACTTCCTCGTTGAAGGCCCACAGGTCTTCCAGGCTGCCGCCGCCGCGGGCGACGATCAGCACGTCGGGGCGCGGCACCGGCCCGCCCGCGGGCAGCGCGTTGAAGCCGCGGATGGCTGCCGCCACCTGCTCGGCCGCGCCTTCGCCCTGGACCGCCACCGGCCACAGCAGCACCCGGCGCGGGAAGCGCTCGCGCAGGCGGTGGAGGATGTCGCGGATGACCGCGCCGGTGGGCGAGGTCACCACGCCGATGACCTCGGGCAGGTAGGGGATGGGCCGCTTGCGATCGGAGGCGAACAGGCCCTCGGCGGCCAGCTTGCGCTTGCGGTCCTCCAGCAGCTTCAGCAGGGCGCCCTGGCCGGCCAGTTCCATGCGCTCGACCACCATCTGGTACTTGGAGCGGCCGGGATAGGTGGTCAGCCGGCCGGTGCACACCACCTCGATGCCGTCTTCGGGGTTGATGCCCAGCCGCATGGCCTGGCCGCGCCAGCACACCGCGTCCATCACCGCCTCGGAGTCCTTCAGGCAGAAATACAGGTGGCCCGAGGAATGGCGCTTGAAACCCGAGATCTCGCCGCGCACGCGGACGAAGGAATAGGCCTCCTCGACGGTGCGGCGCAGGGCGCTCGACACCTCGGAGACCGTGTATTCCGGGACGTTGCTGGGCGGGCGGGCGGGGGCGTCGGTCATGGGGTGCGATGGTGGCGCAATCGGACCGCCACCTCAAGGCCGTTACCTCCTTCGCGGGTCTTCACCGGGCGAGCCAGGCTCCCACCTCAACGGCCAGAAGCGGAAGCGAAAGGAGGGCCGACATGGCCGAGGAAGACGACGATCCCATGGGCTACGAGGATCTGGCCGAACCCCAGGCCACCAGTCCCGACCGCGTGACCGACACCGTGTTGCCCAGCCTGGCCGACTCGGTCGCCGGCAGCGCCGCGGACCCCGAGGAGGCGCTGTCCCTGTGCGACGACATCCGCAACGCCGAGAACCTGTCGGACGACCAGTTCGACGAGTTGCTGTCGCTGGTCGAGGCCCGCACCGACTGGGAGCTGCCGCGGGAAGCCTTCTAAGAGTCCTCTCCCGCTGAAAGCGGGAGCAGGCCCCGCCCGCTCAGCCAGCGGTGCAGCGCGATGGCGGTGGCCATGCCCAGCCAGGCGCCGGCCAGCACGTCGGATAGGTAATGCACCGTCAGCACCACCCGGCTGGCGCCGACCACCACGGCCAGGGCGAAGAAGGCCGCCTGCAGGCGGGGAAACAGCAGCGCCAGCGCAGTCATGGCGGCGAAGGCCGCCTGGGTGTGCCCGGACGGGAACGAGTTCATCGCCCATTGCTGGCTGAAGCCGGCGAAGCCGTAGAGGCCTTCGTCGAACAGGTAGCGCGGGCGATAGCGGCCGAGCACGGTCTTGACGACGTTGACCACGATCCCCGACCCGGCGATGGCGGCGAAGACGAAGCCCGGCGCCGCCGCCATCCGCAGCAGGCGGTCCGAACGCTTCAGCCGCGCCAGAGCCAGCAGCACCACGAACAGCACGCCGGCGGGAACCAGGTACAGCTCGGCCTTGCCCAGCCGGGTCGCCTGCTCGAAGAAGGTCTCGACCCCGCCGCCCACATGGCCCTTCAGCGCGAAGGCCACCGCCCGGTCGACGAACAGGAACGACAGCACGCAGGCCAGCAGCACGGCAGCCGTGGCCCAGGACATCCTTATGCGGCTCACGGCTCGCGCACCTTGGCGTAGACGGTCAGCATGATCGGCTTGCCCCGCGAATAGTTGAGCCCCTTGACGATGGCCAGCGGCTGGGGGGCGAAGCCCAGGCGCTTGGCGCGGTCCAGGAAGGAGGGTTCCTCGCGGTCGGACACCACGGCCAGCGAGCCCGGCGCCGCGACCAGATGGGCCGCCGCGCCGTCGCCCGAGGTCAGCACCGTGCGGGTGCCCAGCAGGAAGACCAGGCTGGGCTCGGAAAAGCCGGCCGCGGCCACCGGGGCGGTGTGGCCGATCTGGGTCGCCGCCTGCGCGACGCCGCGGCTCAGCCACAGCTTGTCGAGCGAGGGCAGCACCCCGTCGAACACCACCGGGAAGGCGATGGCCGCCGTCGCCACCACTGCCGCCGAGGCCGGCAGCAGGCGACCGCGCCAGGCCATCCAGGCCGCCAGCAGCGACGCTCCGGCGATGCCGACCGCGCCCGGCAGGCTGAAGGCCGAGAAGCCGTCGCCGAATTTGATGGGCGCCACCACCACGGCGGCGGCCAGCACCAGCCCGATCAGCGCCCACACGCCGTACCAGGCGCGCGCCGCCCGATGGCCGAACACGCCGACGGTGCCGACCATGCACCAGCCGACCAGCAGGGCCAGGGCGGGATAGGTGGGCAGCACGTAGTGGGGCAGCTTGGTGGGCACCAGCTCGAACACCAGCCAGGAGGGGACGATCCATGCCAGGCAGAAGCGCACCGCCGGCTGGGTGCGCGTCGCCCACGCCTTGACCAGCGCCGGCCACAAGAACAGCGAGCCCGGCCAGAAGGTCAGTCCCGCCAGCAGCAGGTAGGTGCCGGGCCAGCCGCCGTGGCTTTCCTGGGCGCCCAGAAGCTTGGGAAGCAGGTCGCCCTTGACCGCCTCGCCGACGAAGGCGCCGCCGGTGGCCTGCGACACCGCCGCGAACCACGGGCCCGCCACCGCGGCCGCGACCAGGAACCCGGTGATCGGCCGCAAGGTCATCAGCCAGGCGCCGCGCCGCTCGAGGACGACCAGGGTCAGGATGGTCAGCAGCGACACCATGGGCACGATGGGGCCCTTGATCAGCACCGCAATGCCTTGCGCCAGCCAGAAGGCCAGCGCCACCCCCGGGCCGGGCCCGCCGGGCACCGCGGCCGAGCTGCCGCAGCCGCCGGTGGTGGAGCACGACTTGGCCGCCTCGGACCGCCGTCCGGCCAGGTAGAAGCGGGCCAGAGCCCCTTGCGCGGCGACGACGCAGGCCAGCAGCAGGGCGTCGGTCTTGGCCTGGTGGCCCTCGGCCAGAAGCATCAATGACGACGACATCAGCGCCGCGCCGATCAGCGCCGGCAGCGGGCCGAACAGGTGGCGCCCGAAGGCAAAGACCAGCAACGCCGCCACCCAAGCCGCCAGGGCCGAGGGCAGCCGGTAGGGCCACATGGTGATGGCCTCGGGGGTCGAGAACAGCTTTACCGCCGCCGCCTGCGCCCAATAGGCGCCCACCGGCTTCTTGGCGCGCATCTCGTCCTGGAACTGGATGCGGACGAAGTCGCCGGTCTCCAGCATCTGGCGGGTGGCCTGGACGAAGCGCGACTCGTCGCGGTCCAAGGGCGGCACCGTCGCCAGCCCGGGCACGTACAGCATTACCGCCAACAGCGACAGCAGCAGATAGGGACGGACGCCCCCGGTCAGCTTTTCCAGCACACCCACACTCCTTACGTCCGCATTACGCGCCCTCTCCCAGCGGGAGAGGGACATGGACTTCAATGCTTCGGCACCCCCGAGGTGGTCGAGTGCTCGAAGTGGAGCGCCTCGCCGGGGTGGACGATACCATAGGCGGAATGGGCCGCACGGGCCGCCTCGGCGAAGCCCGACAGGATCAGCTTCAGCTTGCCGGGATAGCTGCAGATGTCGCCGACGGCGAACACACCGGCCGCATCGGTGGCACAGCTGGCGGCGTCGACCGCGATCAGGTGGCCATCCATGCCTAACCCCCACTCGGCGATGGGCCCCAGGTTCATGGCCAGGCCGAAGAAGGGCAGCAGCACGTCGGCGTCCAGGCGCCGCGTCTCGCCCTCCAGCGTCGCCACCACCACGGCCGAGAGCTTGCCGCCCTCGCCCTCGAGGCCGTGCAGCTGGTAGGGAACCACCAGCTCGACCTTGCCCTCGGCGGCCAGCTGCTTGAGGCGGGCCTCGCTTTCCGGGGCGGCGCGGAACTTGGGCCGGCGGTGCACCACCATCACCTTGGCGGCGACCTCGGCCAGCGACACCGCCCAATCCACCGCTGAATCGCCGACGCCGGCGATGACCACCTTCTTGCCGCGCAAATCCTCGCGACGGCGCACCAGGTAGAAGACCGACTTGCCCTCGTACTGCTCGAGACCGCCGAGCGGCGGCCGGTTGGGGCCGAAGGCGCCGCAACCGGCGGCGATGATCACCGTCTTGGCCAGCACCGTGTCGCCGTTGGACAGTCCGGCCGCCCAGCGGCCGTCGTCCTGGCGGGCCAGCGAGGAGACCTGGACGCCCAGGTGGTAGACCGGCTCGAAGGGGGCCGCCTGCTCGACCAGGCGCTCGACCAGGTCGGCGGCCAGGATGCTGGGATGGGCGGGGATGTCGAAGATGGGCTTTTCCGGATAAAGGGCCTGGCACTGGCCGCCGACCGCTTCCAGCGCGTCGACCACGTGGCAGCGGATCTTGACCATGCCGCACTGGAACACGGTGAACAGGCCGACGGGCCCTGCGCCCACCACCACCGCATCGGTCTCGTGGATCATCCTGCCTCCTACCACACGAACTTCGCCATTGCCGCCTTCGGCACCGCGCCGTGGAAGCGGATCACCTCGTCCAGCCGGGCGGGGTCGGGCACGTCGCCCCACTCGGTGCCCAGCTCGGCGGCGTGGATGCCACCGGTGACCAGCACCGCATCCAGGCCGGCATTCAACGCGCCTTGGACATCGGTGTGCAAGCCGTCGCCGATGGCGCACACCCGCGACCGGTCGGGCGAACCCACGCGCGCCAGGGCCAGGTCGTAGATGGCCGGGTCGGGCTTGCCCCGCGCGCTGACCATGCCGCCCATGTCGACGTAATGGTCGGCCAGCGCCCCGGCACAGATCATGCGCACGCCGTCGCGCACCACCACATGGTCGGGATTGGCGCAGACCATGGGCAGGCCGCGGGCGGCGGCGCGGTCCAGCAGCGGCTGCCAGTCGGCGACGGTATCGTCGGGGTCGCAGGGACCGGAATTGAGGATGAAGTCGGCATCGTCGACGTCGGCGCGCGCCAGGTCCAGCCCGTCCCACAGCGAGCGGTCGCGGTCGCAGCCGATCAGCACGAAGCGGGCGCCCAGGTTGGCGTAGAAAGGATCGGTGCGGGCGGCCAGCTCGGCGTGCACCGCCTCGCCCGACGACATCACGTCGTCATAGAGCTCGCGGCCGATGCCCATGGCCGCCATGGCCTCGACCAGGGCCTGCGCCCGGCGCGGGGCGTTGGACAGCAGCACCACGCGCTTGCCGGCCGCCTTCAGGCCCGCCAAGGCCTCGGCGGCGCCAGGATAGGCGGCGTGGCCGTCGTGCAGCACCCCCCACAGGTCGACGACGAAGGCGTCATAGGCCCCGGCCAGGGCGGCGACGCCGTCGAGCCAGGCCGGACGGATCATCCCTTGGCCTCGCGGTGGTCGGCGCCCACCGCCTGGGCGACCGAGGTGAAGCCGTCGCGGGCCATCAGCTCGACCAGGCCGCGGTTGATGCGCGCCACCAGGCCGGGGCCCTCGTAGACCAGGGCGGAATACAACTGCACCAGGCTGGCGCCGGCGCGGATCTTGGCATAGGCCTCGGACGCCGAGGCGACGCCGCCGACGCCGACGATGGGCAGCCGGGCCTCGGTCAGCTCGTACATGCGGCGCAGCACCGCGGTCGAGGCGTCGAACAGCGGCGCCCCCGACAGCCCGCCGGTCTCGGACTTGTGGCCCGAGCGGAGCGATTCAGGGCGGGCGATGGTAGTGTTGGACACGATCAGCCCGTCCAGGGCGCCGGCCATGGCCACCGCGGCGATGTCGGCCAGGTCTTCCCAGGCCAGGTCGGGGGCGATCTTCAGCAGCAGCGGCGGGCGCCGGCCCGAGGCCACCGCCCCGTCCAGCGCCGCGCGGGTGCGGCCCACCAGGCCTTCCAGCTGGTCGCGGCCCTGCAGCGCGCGCAGGCCCGGGGTGTTGGGCGACGAGACGTTGATGACGATGTAGTCGGCCAGCGGCGCCAGCCGGGCAGCGCCCTTCTCGTAGTCGGCCGCCGCGTCCTCGGTGTCCTTGTTCTTGCCCAGGTTGGCGCCGACGATGCCGGCACGCGGCCGCGCCGCCAGCCGGGCCGCCACCGCGTCCAGGCCCTCGTTGTTGAATCCCATGCGGTTGATCACCGCGCGGTCCTCGGTCAGGCGGAACATGCGGGGCTTGGGATTGCCGGGCTGGGGCCTTGGCGTCACCGAGCCGATCTCGACGAAGCCGAAGCCCAGGCCCAACATGGCGTCGGGCACTTCGGCGTTCTTGTCGAAGCCGGCGGCCAGGCCGACGGGATTGGGGAAGTCCAGGCCCCACAGCCGCACCGCCAGCGCCGGGTGGTCGACGCGCGCCTGGCCCGGCACCAGCCCGGTCTTCAGCAGGCGCACGGTCAGGCCGTGGGCGGTTTCGGGATCGAGCAGGCGGACCAGCGGCCCGGCAAGGCGGAAGTAGTCGAACACGGAAGTCAGTCCTCGAGCGGCGGGAACACGTGGCGGCCGGACACCAGGGGCAGCGGGCTGACCCAGCACACCGCCGCCATGGGCAGTGGCCCGTAGAGATGGGGGAACAGCTCGCCGCGGCGCGACGGCTCCCACTTCAGCGCGCCGCCCAGCGCGGCGACGGCGGCCGCCACCAGCACCAGCCCATCCTGGCCGGCGCGGTGGCGCGCGGCGCTATCGGCCACCTGGACGGCGGTCGAGAAATGGATGAAGCCGTCCGCGGCGTCCTGGGACGAGCCCCCGTAGGAGCCCGCAGCCTCGGCCGTCCGCCATTCGTCCTCACGGCACATGTGGTAGATGGTGCGCGCCTCTGCCATGGCGCGGACCATATCCCATGCGCGCGCAGGAGTCAGCTACCCCCTGTACTCGCAGCGGTCGCCGGTGACTTCGACGAAGCCCTTGGCGCCCGGCGACACGGTGAAGCGGTATTCGCCGTTCTTGACCACCATGGAGTGCTGCAGCGGCAACTTGCCGGACACTTGCGTTTCCTTGCCACCGATGGCGGTGAACTTGACGGTGACCGCCTGGTCGGGATCGAAGGCCTGCTCGGCACCGCCGCCCGAGCCGGTGCCCTCGGCGGTCACGGTGATCAGGTCGGAGAAGCGCACCCAGGTGGCCTGGCCGTCGAAATGGGCGGTCTTGACCATGAAGCGCTTGGTCGACGCCTCGCCGCAGCGGCGCGGGCGTTCGGCCGACGAGATGACGAAGGCCAGGCGCTTGAGGTCGAGCCCGGCGTCCATCTTGGTCTTGACCAGGGCCAGGATCTCCTTGACCTCGTCGGACGGCGCCACCTGCTCGTAGCGGGCCTGGTAGTCATCGGCGCGCTTCTTGGTCTCGTCCAGGCCGGCCTGCAGGCGGGCCACCTCTTCGCGCTGATGGGTCTCGGTGGCGGTCAGCCGCTCGATCTCGCCCTTGAGCGAGGTGATCTGCTCCTGCGACAGGCGCAGCCCGACCTCGTAGCCGTAGAAGCCGCTGGCCCCGATGGCGCCCAGCAGCACCGTGAATTTGAACAGCTTGAACCAGATGTGCCAGCTTTGCTGGCCGCGGCGGCTTCTGCGGCGGGCCATGGATCCTCCTCGTCTATCCCGACCGTCCGGGTAGCGGGGGTTTGTGTCGACAGCATGGCAGCCGCCGCCTGCCCCCGCAATTGTCACCTTCAGCCGGCGTCGGCGGGCGGCAGCAGGCGATAGAGCCTGGGATCCTTCAGCGCCGAAACCGAGATCATCTTCACCGAGGTCGGATCGCCCACCCGCATGATGCGGGCATGGGCGATGCCTTCCCCGTCCCGGGTCAGTTCGCGCACTTCCCACACCGACGAGGAGTGGTCTTGCTGATACCGCTGCCCCGGCTGAACCTCGCGTCGCGCCATTTCCGCCTTCTCTTGCCCGTGGAACCCCTGGTCCGGCGCGGGGATTTATTGGAAATCGACCGGGAAGGGAAGTGAAAATTCGGGTCGGCCCGACATTGGCAGCAAGTGGAGAATGCCTCCGAAAGTCTGCATGGCCATGAACGACCGTCATAGAGTAAACATCGCTTCCTCAATTAGACCGGAGCACGGCAGAGGCTTATGTATTGCGTATTTATGTCCATGGTATGGAAATCTAATGTGCGTCGAGATTCATATTGCAATCCCAGGCCCATCGCATATTTTTGCAAGTGCGAAATGGCGCGGTGCGCCGGTTCTTGCGAAGGACCCACAAACCTTTTTCGTAGCGACGCGACACGTGGTTTGAGACCATAAGCAATCGCGATCCGACGACGGGAACAGGGAAGGGTCCCGAACTAGCCTCCAGTTGGCGAAGGAGGTGGGGAACCGCCGTCGTGTCGAGGGGTGTGAGTGTATGCCGCCAGGGGCGTCAACCCGGCGGTGGGAGCTGGCCGAATAGAAATGGTGGAACCGATGAAGATCCTGATCGCCGATGACCATGAACTTTTCCGCGACGGTTTGCGCCACGTCCTCGACCAGCTCGGCGGGTCGTTGACGATCGTCGAGGCCAGCGACTTCGCCCAGGCCGTCGAGGCCGTCGAGCGCGAAGGCGACATCGACATCGTGCTGCTGGACCTGGCGATGCCCGGGATGCCCTGGAACGAGGGCCTGCAGCGCCTGAAGGAGATGCTGCCCGAGCAGGTGCCGATCATCGTGCTGTCGGCGTCCGACGACCGCCGCCACGTGCTGCAGGCGGTCAACCTGGGCGCCGCGGGCTTCATTCCCAAGACCTCGTCGAGCCGGGTGATGCTGTCGGCGCTGAAGCTGGTGCTGTCGGGCGGCGTCTACCTGCCGCCGGCCCTGCTCGAGCAGGGTGGCTCCCACGGCCTGGACGGCAGCGGCCCCATGGCCAGCGAGAGCGCGGTATCGTTCCTGACCCCCCGCCAGCGCGAGGTCCTGGCACTGCTCGGCCAGGGCAAGTCCAACAAGGAAATCGCCCGCGTGCTGCAGCTGGCCGAGGGCACCGTCAAGCTGCACGTCACCGCCATCTTGAAGGCGCTGAACGTCAACAACCGCACCCGCGCGGTGGTGGCGGCCTCCCAGCTGGGCCTGACCACCCCCGACGCCAGCCAGATCGGGCGCTAGGGTACGGGATCCGACACCCCCGCGCCGCGCGCGGGGGTGGGGATCAGCGGGGCCTATTCGCCCTGGCTCTTCGACTTGGAGCTGCTGCCGGGCGTCTGGGCCTGTTCGGACCCCGACGAGGCGCGTTCCCAATAGGACGAGATCTGCTGCTGCATCTGCGGCTGATCCAGCGCCGACAGGTTGCTGGTGTCGACCGTGGGCGCGCTGGTGGCGATGTTCTTGTCGACGTTGACGGTGAAGGTCTTGTTGTCGCTGCCCGAGGCCTGCAGGCGCTCCCACGGGATGGCGATGTTCTTGCCGCCGCCGGCGCCGACCACGGCGAAGCGGGCCTTGCCGCTGGCCTTGTCGATGACGAGATGGTCGATCGACCCGATCTTCTGGCCCTTGGCGTCGTTGACCGTGGCGCCCTTGACGTCCTTCTCGCTGACCATCTGCTGCGACGACGACTGGGACGACTGCGAGCTGCTCTTGGACTGGGCATAGGCCGCGGGCATCGCCAAGGCCAGCGCCACCGCGGTAGCGGCCACGATTCGCTTCAACATCATCGGCCTCCTGGTCTTAGGGAAGGGTTTTCAGCCGGCCGCCGTCGACGCGCCGGGACGGCGGCAGCGATGCCGCCTGCTCCCGCGGCTGCTCGCGGTGGCGGCCGTCCTCCGCCGCGAGCTCGCCGTCCATCAGCCGCCGCAGGCGCCGGCGCGCCCGCGACAGGCGCGACTTGACCGTTCCCATGGGCACGCCCAGGGCCTCGGCCGCATCTTCGTACTGCATGCCGTCCAGGCCGACCATCAGCACCACCTGCTGCTCCTGCTCGGGCAGGCGGTCGAAGGCGCGCGCCAAGTCTTTCAGCGTGACGCTGTGATACTGGCGGGCCGGACAGGACAGGTGGGTGTGCTCGTCCAGGAGCGGCACCATGGTGCCCACCGACCCGTGCCGCAAATACTGGTTGATGTAGAGGTTGTGGAGGATGGTGAACAGCCAGGCGCGCAGATTGGTTCCCTCGCGCCACAGATGCTCGCGGGAGATGGCCCGCTCCAGACAGTCTTGAACAAGGTCTTCGGCGTGAACGGCGTCTCGAACAAGGACCCGAGCATATCTCCGAAGATTTGGAATGTGCTCGGAGACCATCATAGCGAATTCCGCCATGTACACCACCCTGCCTTCGACGAAGTTTTTACCTGAACGACCGAGAAGAGTATTGAGTGTGCCCGACATATCGGCACGACCTCATCGTCCGGTTACTCGACAAGGTGTGGCGGGACAGAGAGGAAAGTAAGATCGCCTGAGGGAGTAACCCCGGAGGAGGCAGGGCACCGGCCCGCATTCGCCCGTCGGGCGCCGGCACCGATGCCCCGGAGGCGGCCTTGCTCACTGCTGGGACAGCTCGTCCCGCTTGGCCTGCCGGATCTGGTCGGTCATGCCTTCGAGCACCTGCTCGTCCAGCAGCGAACGGGCATCGTCGAAGATCTCGCCTTCCTCCTCGCGGACGTGGTGGTCGACGCATTCCTTCAGCTTCTGCACGGAATCCAGCCAGTCGTCGCTGTCGGCGGGGATGGCATCCATCTGGGCCAGCATGTCCTCGACGTGGTGGTGCTCGCCGATGCCTTCCTCGACGATGTCGTGGGACTGCTTCTTCTCGCGCAGCGGCGGATAGAACACCTTCTCCTCGGCGTGGCTGTGGCGGATCAGCTCGCTTTTCAGCGTCGCGAACAACTCCTCGCGGCGGCCCTTGCGGGTACTCGGCGTCGACAGCATCTCGGCGAACAGCTTCGAGACGGTCTCGTGGTCGGTATGCAGCAGGTCCAGGACGTTCATGGTGCCTCTCCCGTGGTTCTGCTGCCGACAACGCCCGCCGCAAAGGCGGTGTTCCGGACGGGCCTGCCGCCTCCCCCCATCGTCGGAGGGGCCTGCCTCCTCGGCGAAGGGCGGTCTCGCCGAGTGGCGCGGCGGCGACCACATGGCGTGCGCCGGCAACGGCTGCGGAGGATGGCCATGGCCCACGGCGCGGACGAAACCCTGGCCCCCTGGGGGCTGCCCGGCGACGGCGAAGCCCGCCCGCCCCTGGCCGCCGACCTGCGCACCGAGGTCTGCATCGTCGGCGCAGGCGTGGCGGGCCTGTCGGTGGCCTATCGCCTGGCCCGGCACGGCCGGCGGGTGGTGGTGCTGGAAGCCGGCGCGGTGGGCTCGGGCGAGAGCGGGCGGTCGACCGCCCACCTGTCCAGCGCCGTCGACGACGGCTGGGGGGCGCTGGAGCGCCTGTTCGGCCCCGAGGCGACCCGCCAGGTCGCCGCCAGCCACGCCGCGGCCGTCGACTTCATCGAGCGCACGGTGGCCGAGGAAGGCATCGACTGCGGCTTCGCCCGCCTGGACGCCTACCTGTTCAATCCGCCGGGCGGCGGCCTGCCGCTGCCGGCCGAATGCGCCGCCGCCGTGCGCGCGGGCCTGGCCGCCGAACTGGTGGGCCGCGCCCCGCTGGACGCCGTCGACACAGGCCCGGCGGTGCGCTTTGCCGACCAGGGCAGGCTGGACCCGCTGGCCTATGCGCGCGGACTGGCGCGGGCGCTGGTGCGGCTGGGCGGCCAGCTCTTTACCGGCACCCCGGTGGCCGAGGTCGCCTCGGGCCGGCCGGCGCGGGTGACCACCGTGCGCGGCTGGCACGTGCTGGCCGAGGCGGTGGTGGTGGCCACCAACGTCCCCGTCAACGACCGCCTGGTCATTCACGGCAAGCAGGCCCCCATGCGCACCTACGTGGTCGCCGGCCCGGCCGACATGGCGGGCGCCGCCGACGCGCTTTACTGGGACACCGCCGACCCCTACCACTATGCCCGCTTCCAGCCGCGGCCCGACGGCCCGCCCATCCTGATCGTCGGCGGCGAGGACCACCGCACCGGCCACCCCGCCGACGGAAATGCCAAGTGGAACCGCCTGGAAGCCTGGGCACGCGAGCGCTTTCCCGGCTTCGGCCCGGTCCGCTGGCGCTGGTCCGGCCAGGTGATGGAGCCGGCCGACCGCCTGCACTTCATCGGCCGCAACCCGGTGGACGAGGAGGGCGTCTTCGTAGCCACCGGCGATTCGGGCGACGGCATCACCGGCGGCACCCTGGCCGGGCTGGTCATCGCCGACCTGATCGAGGGCCGCGACAACCCGTGGCCGCGCCTGTACGACCCGGCACGGCTGACCCTGAAGGCGGCGTCGGGCTATGCCGACACCAACCTGCACGTGGCCGAGCACTACGCCGACTGGCTGACCGCCGGCGACGTCGACGACGTCGCCCGCATCGCGCCGGGATCGGGGGCGGTGATCCGCTCGGGGCTGTCCAAGCAGGCGGTCTACCGCGACGAGTCCGGGGTGCTGCACCGGCTGTCGGCGGTGTGCCCGCACCTCAAATGCATCGTCGCCTGGAACGAGGCCGAGCACAGCTGGGACTGCGCCTGCCACGGCTCGCGCTTCGACCGCTGGGGCCGGGTGGTCAACGGCCCGGCCAACCAGCCGCTGCCCCCTGCCGATGGCTAGGCGGCCCATGCGGTCAAGCCTGGGCGCACGACATGGCCGGACGGCGCGCTCTCCATCCGGGTACCTCGTCTGGCCCCGCCAACTCCCCGTCTGGAACGCCCGCGGCAACGCCCGGATGTGGTGGCATGGCGTGGGCGGCGGCACCCGCCCGGCCCAGGGCACATTGGCGAGGACGACATGGCTGAACGGCGCACGGGCCCCTTCGTGTTGATGACGGTCGAGCCGCCGGGGACGATGTGGCCCCACGTCGATACCCTGGCGCGCGAGCTGGCCGGCCTGGGGGCCGAGGTCACGGTGGCGGCGGTGACGCCGCTCAAGCCCGGACAACGCATCGAATACGCCGGCATTCCGGGGCTGGAACTGCTGGCCTGCCCGACCCCGGCGTCGTCGCCGGTCGAGCACCTGGCCAAGCGCGGCCGCATCGCCGAATGGCTGTTGTCGGTGGAAGAGATGCTGAACCCCGACGTGGTCCACCTGAACGGCTACCTGCACAGCGGCCTGCCGTGGTGCGGCAGCCTGCTGGTGGCCGGCCACCCCGGGGCCGGCGCCGCCTTCGGCCGCCTGGACCCCGAGCTGCGCCGCATCTGCCGCCAGGCCTTCCTGCACGGGCTGCGCGGCGCCGACCTGGTCATCACCCCGTCGGAAACCATGATGGCGGCCCTGGCGCGCAACTTCGCCATCGGCGCCGGCCGGGTCATCCGCGACGGCCGCGACCCCACCCGCTTCGCCCCCGGCACCAAGGAACCGGTGATCCTGGCGGTCGGCGCCGTGCGCGAGGACCCGTCCAAGGTCAGCGCGCTGGAACGCGCCGCGCCCAAGCTGCCCTGGCCGGTGGTGGTGGCCGGCGACCAGGCCGACAACGACGGCCGGCCGCTGAAGCTGGAAGGGGTGTCGGCGCTGGGGCGCCTGCATCCGGCCCAGCTGATGCCGTGGTTCACCCGTGCCTCGGTCTACGTCGCCGGCTCGGCCGAGGGCAGCGGCACCTACGCCCCCGAGGCGGCGCTGTCGGGCTGCGCCCTGGTGCTGGGCGACACCGCCGCCCTGCGCGAGCTGTGGAGCGGTGCTGCCCTGTTCGTCACCCAGGACGACCCCGACGCCCTGGCCGCCGGCCTGCGCACCCTGCTGGCCGACCGCCGCCTGCGCGAGGCCATGGGAGTGGCGGCCCGGCGCCGGGCGCTCAAGTACTCGGCCCGCGCCATGGCGGAAGGCTACATGGCCGCCTATCGCAGCCTGATGGCCGCCCGCGCCCCCGACCAGTTCGCCGAGGAGAACCATTCTTCGGCTTGAACCGTCCTCCATGGGGTGAAGCAGCCATGGACTACGCCACCGTCCGCCGCGAGAGCCTGGCCCGCATCCGGGGACTGACGCCGGAGGACCTGCAGGCGCAGGCTTTCCCCGACGCCAGCCCGGGCAAGTGGCACCTGGCCCATACCACCTGGTTCTTCGCCGAGTTCATCCTGGGCGAGGTGCCGCCCCTGTGGCGCACCCTGTTCAATTCCTATTACGAGGCGGTCGGCCCGCGCCATCCGCGGCCCGAGCGCGGCCTGCTGACGCGGCCCGGCCTGGCCGAGGTGCTGGAGTGGCGCGCCGAGGTCGACGCCCGCATGGCCGGTCGCGTCTCGCCGCTCTTGGCCCTGGGACTGGCCCACGAGCAGCAGCACCAGGAGCTGATGGTCACTGACCAGCTGGCCCTGTTCGCCCGCCACCCGGCCGAGCCTGGATGGCGCGATCCGCCGGCGCCCGCCTCCCTGCCTTCCCCCGGCTGGATCGAGCATCCCGGCGGCCCGTGCGAGATCGGCCACGGCGGCGGCGGCTTTGCCTTCGACAACGAGGGCCCGCGCCACCGGGTGTGGCTGCAGCCCTTCCGCCTGGCCACCCGGCCGCTGTCCAACAAGGACGTTGCCGCCTTCATCGCCGACGGCGGCTATGTGCGCCCCGAACTGTGGATGTCCGAGGGCTGGGACACCGTGCGCCGGCTGGGGTGGAGCGGGCCCGAATACTGGCGGGACGGCACCCAGCTGACCCCGGCCGGGCGGCGCCCCTTGGACCCGGACGCCGCGGCGGTGCACCTGTCGTGGTTCGAGGCCGACGCCGTCGCCCGCTGGGCAGGGGCGCGGCTGCCCACCGAGGCCGAGTGGGAGGTGCTGGCCGACCGCCTGCCCGCCACCGGCCTGGTGTGGGAATGGACCGGCAGCGCCTATCGCCCCCATCCCGGCTACCGGCCGGGCCCCGGCGCGCTGGGCGAATACAACGGCAAGTTCATGTCGGGCCAGATGGTGCTGAAGGGCGGCAGCACCGCCACCCCGGCCGGCCATGGCCGGGCCAGCTACCGCAATTTCTTCCCGCCCGCCGCGCGCTGGCAGTTCACTGGCGCCCGCCTGGCCGAGGACGCATGAGGGCGGGCGGGGACGACTTCCGGGCCGCGGTGCTGCGCGGGCTGGCGCACCGGCCGCGGCGGCTGCCGTGCCGCTTCCTCTATGACGAGGCGGGATCGGCGCTATTCGACAGCATCTGCGACCTGCCCGAATACCCGCTGACCCGGGCCGAGCTGGGCCTGCTGGCCCGATGCGGGCCCGACATCGCCGCCCGCATGGGGCCGGGCCGCGTGGTGGTCGACCTGGGCGCCGGGTCCATGCGCAAGACGCGGCTGCTGCTGGCGGCGCTGGACCGTCCCGCCGCCTATGTGCCGGTGGACGTGGCCGCCGGGCCGCTGGCCGACCATGCCGCCCGCCTGGCCGGCGACTTCCCCGGCCTGCCGGTGGTGCCGGTGGTGGCCGACTTCACCCGCCGGCTGCCGCTGCCCCGCCAACTGGGCGGGCCGGTGCTCAGCTTCTTTCCCGGCTCGACCATCGGCAATCTGGGCCGGCCCCAGGCGGTCGGGCTGCTGAAGCGGCTGGCGGCGCTGGGCGGGGCGGCGCTGGTGGGCGTCGACCTGGTCAAGCCGGCCGGGGTCTTGCAGGCCGCCTACGACGACGCCCAGGGGGTCACCGCCGCCTTCACGCTGAACCTGTTGCACCGCCTGCGCCGCGAGTTGGGCGCCGAGGTCGACCCGGCCGCCTTCGCCCACCGCGCCCGCTGGCGCCCCGCCCACCAGCGCATCGAGATCTCGCTGGTGGCGCGCCGCTCGACCCGGCTGGCGTTGGACGGACGCTCGTTCGCCTTCAAGGCGGGCGAAGCCATCCACGTCGAGGACTGCCACAAATACACCCCCGAGGGCTTCGCCGCCCTGGCCGGGGCGGCCGGCCTGCGCCCCGAGGCCGTGTGGGTCGACGAGGCGCGGCGCTACAGCCTGCACCTGCTCGGGCATTGACGGCGCCAAAGGGCCGGCGCCATCCTGGCTTGGTGGCAAGCGACAACGGGCATGACTGGCACAGCTTGAGCGCGGGCGAAGCCTGCGAGCGCCTGGGCTGCGACCCGGCCCGCGGCCTGGACGAGGCCGAGGCGGCCCGGCGGCTGGCCCGCACCGGCCCCAACCGCCTGCCCGAAAAGCCGCCGCGGCCCGCCTGGGCGCTGTTCCTCGACCAGTTCAAGAGCCTGCTGATCGTGGTGCTGATGGCCGCCGGCGTGCTGGCCGGGCTGATCGGCGATATGGGCGACATGGCCGTCATTCTGGTGGTAGTGCTGTTCAACGCCATGCTGGGCACCGTTCAGGAAAAGCGCGCCGGGCGGGTGGTCGAGGCGCTGCAGGGCATGCTGGCCCAGCAGGCCCGCGTGCGCCGCGGCGGCGAGAAATGCCAGCTGGGCGCCGACCGCCTGGTGCCCGGCGACGTGGTCCTGCTCGAGGCCGGCGACCGCGTCCCCGCGGACGGCCGCCTGGTCGCCGCCCACGGCCTGGAAATCGACGAATCGACCCTGACCGGCGAGTCGGTCGCGGTGGGCAAGACCACCGATGCCGTCCACGCCGTCATGGCTCTGGCCGACCGCGCCAACCTGGCCCACATGAACACCGTGGTCACCCGCGGCCGCGGCGAGATGGTGGTCACCGCCACCGGCCCGGCTACCGAGATCGGCCGGCTGGCCGGCCTGCTGGAGGCGGCGCAGGAAGGCGACACCCCGCTGCAGCAGCGCCTGGACCAGCTGGGCCGGCGGCTGGCGGGGCTGGCCGGGGTCGTGGTGCTGGTGGTGCTGGCCCACGGCCTGGCCCGC
Organism: Actinomycetota bacterium; assembly: GCA_050260215.1. GTDB lineage: Bacteria > Pseudomonadota > Alphaproteobacteria > Rhodospirillales > Magnetospirillaceae > JBLNBU01. The sequence goes on along the minus strand of JBLNBU010000106.1, from coordinate 16,446 downwards.
GGCGAGCCGGCGGCGTCCATGGTGCTGACCGCGGTGGCGCTGGCGGTGGCGGCCATCCCCGAGGGCCTGCCGGCGGTCGTCACGGTCACCCTGGCCATCGGCATGGCGCGCATGGCCGACCGCGGCGCCATCGTCAAGCGCCTGGCCGCGGTCGAGACCCTGGGGTCGACCACGGTGATCTGCTCGGACAAGACCGGGACACTGACGCTCAACCGCATGACCGCCGAGGAGGGCTGGGCGCTGGGCCGGCGCTTCGGACCCGCCGACGCCCCAGCCGGTGCCCTGCTGGCCGCCCGCCATTGTTCCGAGGCCCGGCTGGTCGACGGCCGGGTGATCGGCGAGCCCACCGAGGCGGCGCTGCTGGTGCTGGCCGACCAGGCCGGCGTTCCCGACCACCCCTGGCCGCGGCTGGCCGAAATGCCCTTCGATTCGGCCAGCCGTCGCATGGCCACCCTGCAGCGCACCGACGACGGCCTGCTGCTGCTGGTCAAGGGCGCGCCCGAGGCGGTGCTGCCCGCCTGCACCCATGTGCTGGGCGAAGACGGCGTCCACCCCATCGACCGGGCCGCGATTCAGGCCGAAGTGGCGCGGATGAGCGGCCGCGCGCTCCGCGTCATTGCCCTGGCCGGCCGCTCGGTCGACGCCCCCGCCGACCCGGCCGCCATGCTGCACGGCCTGGTCCTGCACGCCCTGGTCGGGCTGGCCGACCCGCCGCGGCCCGGCGCGGCCGAGGCCATCGCCGGCTGCGTCCGCGCCGGCATCGCGGTCAAGATGATCACCGGCGACCACAAGGACACCGCCGCGGCCATCGCCGCCCGGCTGGGCCTGGACGGCGAGGTGCTGACCGGCCCCAATCTCGACCGCCTGTCCGATGCCGATTTGGCAGCATGCATCGACACCATCGCCGTCTTCGCCCGCGTCGCGCCTGAGCACAAGGTGCGCATCGTCCAGGCACTGAAGGCCCGCGGCCACGTCTGCGCCATGACCGGCGACGGGGTCAACGACGCCCCGGCGCTCAAAGCCGCCGACATCGGGGTGGCCATGGGCATGGGCGGCTCCGACGTGGCGCGCGAGGCCGCCGCCATGGTGCTGACCGACGACCAGTTCCCCACCGTGGTGCGCGCCGTCGCCGAGGGCCGCACCATCTACGACAACATCCTGAAGTTCGTCCGCTTCCAGCTGTCGACCAACATCGGTGCCCTGCTGGCGGTGCTGGCGGCCCCGTTGTTGGGCATGGCTGTGCCCTTCCACGCCATCCAGATCCTGTGGGTCAACATCATCATGGACGGCCCGCCGGCCATGGCACTGGCCTTCGACCCACCGCGGCCCGGCCTGATGGCAAGGCCCCCACGCCCCAGGGACGAATCGATGCTGGGCTGGCGCCGCGCCGCGCGGCTGGCCGTCTATGGGGCGACCATGGCGGCGGGCACCTTGTTCGCCTTCGCCCACGCCCGCGCCGGCGGCGCCACGGTGGAAGAGGCTCGCACGCTGGCCTTCACCACCTTCGTGCTGTTCCAGTTCTTCAACCTGTTCAACGCAAGGGTGGGGCGCGAGTCGGCGTTCGGGCCGGGAGTGCTGGCCAACGGCAAGCTGTGGCTGGCGCTGGCCGCGGTGCTGGGGCTGCAGGCGGTGGTGGTCGAATGGGGCCCGGCGCAGGCCTTGTTCCACACCACCGGATTGCCGCTCGACCACTGGGGCCTGGCGGCCCTGCTGGCGTCGTCGGTGGTGGTGCTGGACGAGGCGCGCAAGGCGGCGGTCAAAGCTTTCTCCCGCAAGGCAAGGACTGCCTCATCCTAAAGGAGCGAAGCGTCCCTAAACCGACCGGCGCAGGATCTCGAGCAGCTGGCGGCCGTTGACCGGCTTGTGCAGGATCGGCAGGCCCGATGCGGCGGCGTGGCGCAGGCGGTCGACGGCAGTGTCGCCGGTGACCAGCACGCCGGGGATGTCGCCATAGGTGGCGCGCAGGCGGTCGATGGCGTCGGTGCCGGTCTGGCCCTCGCGCAGGCGGTAGTCGGCCAGCACGAAGGCCGGCGGCTCGCCCCGGGCCTGGAGCTGGGCCAGGGCGTCGTCAAGCGAGTTGGCCGCCACCACCCGATAGCCCCAACTTTCGAACAACATCTGATAGCCTGCCAGGACGATGGCCTCGTCCTCGACTACGACGATCAGCGGGCTGTCGACGGATTGCTTCAATGCTTCGCCCATCCTTGCCTCCTGACAGGGATAATGCGGCATTGCTCGTGGCGTGGGAACGCCTGCGGGAGGACTAGATGGGTATATCTTAGGGTGGATGGCGCCCCCGAGATCCGTGTAATTCGATATATCACCCATGATGGTTGCGCTTTGGGCCCGGTTTTGGCTTTACTTCGAGTCCACTTGTTGAAGCCGGCCCTCCGCACCCGGCCGGGAGAAGCATTGCCATGACCGATACCATCGTCCTGCCTGCCGCCGGCGCGCTTGCCGAGGCCGACATCGACCCCACGCTCGACCTGGTCGCCGAGATCGACCGCCTGCGCCGCGAGCGCAACGCCGTCATCCTGGCCCACTACTACCAGGACGGCGAGATCCAGGACCTGGCCGACTTCGTCGGCGATTCGCTCGACCTGTCGCGCAAGGCCGCGGCTACGACCGCCGACGTCATCGTCTTCTGCGGCGTGCGCTTCATGGGCGAGGTCGCCAAGATCCTGTCGCCTTCCAAGACCGTCCTGATCCCCGACGCCGAGGCCGGCTGCTCGCTGGAGGAGGCCTGCCGCGCCGATGCGTTCAAGCGCTTCCGCGACCAGCACCCCGACCATATCGCGGTCACCTACATCAACTGTTCGGCCGAGGTCAAAGCACTGTCGGACGTCATCGTCACCTCGTCCAACGCCGAGGCGATCGTGCGCGCCCTGCCCGCCGACCGGCCGATCCTGTTCGCCCCCGACCGCCACCTGGGCGCCTTCATCGCCCGCCGCACGGGCCGCGAGATGACCCTGTGGCCGGGGTCGTGCATCATCCACGAGCAGTTCTCGGAAAAAGAGCTGGTCAAGCTGAAGGTGCGCCACCCCAAGGCCAAGGTCGCCGCCCACCCCGAATGCCCGGAAAGCATCCTGGCCCACGCCGACCAGGTGGGCTCGACCCGCAACATCCTGGACTTCGTGCTGGGCTCGGACGCCGACGAGTTCATCATCGCCACCGAGCTGCACATCATCCACCAGATGGCCAAGGCGGCCCCGCACAAGACCTTCATTCCGGCGCCCGGCGCCGACGGCAGCTGCGACTGCGCCAGCTGCCCGTTCATGGCCAAGAACACGCTGGAAAAGATCTGGCTGTGCCTGAAGAACGACGCCCCCCGCGTCGAGATGCCCGAGGAGCTGCGCCTGGGCGCCTTGAAGCCGCTGGAACGCATGCTGGAGATGTCGGTCTCGGTGCCGATGGGCAGGCCCGCCGATGCCGCGCAGTAAGCTCGACCTCGACGACGCCCGCCGGGTGATCGCCGCCTCGCTGGCCGAGGACGTGGGCGCAGCCGACTTCGCCAAGGCCGACCTCAAGGGCGGCGACGTCACCTCGGCCACGGTGATCCCCGCCGACCTGCGCTTCAAGGGAGTGATGGCCGCCCGCCACGCCATGGTGGTCGTCGGCCTGCCGGTGGCGGCCGAGGCCTTCCGCATGGTCGCCCCCGAGGTGCGCTTCTTTGCCCGCGCCGCCGACGGCGACCGGGTGGCGCCCGGCACCGTGCTGGCCGAGATCGAGGGCCCGGCCCGCGGCCTGCTCACCGCCGAGCGCACCGCGCTCAACCTGCTGCAGCTGTTGTCGGGCATCGCCACCCTGACCGCCCAGTACGCCGAAGCCATCAAGGGCACCGGCTGCACCCTGCTCGATACCCGCAAGACCATTCCCGGCCTGCGCCGCCTGTCCAAGTACGCCACCCGCTGCGGCGGGGCGAAGAACCACCGCATGGGCCTCCATGACGGGGTGCTGATCAAGGACAACCACATCGCCGTGTGCGGCGGCGTGGCCGAGGCGGTGCGCCGGGCCAAGGTCGCCGGCCTGCCCAACGTCGAGGTCGAGTGCGACACGCTGGACCAGGTGCACGACGCGGTCGAGGCCGGCGCCGACATCGTGCTGCTCGACAACATGGGGCCCGAGACCCTGCGCCAGGCGGTGGCCCTGGTGGCCAAGCGCTGCAAGACCGAGGCCTCGGGCGGGGTGACGCTGGAAACCATCCGCGCCATCGCCGAGACCGGGGTGGACTTCGTCTCGGTCGGCCGCATCACCCAGTCCGCCCCGGCGGCGGACATCGGCCTGGACTGGAGCTGAGCGGCATGCCCGATTCATACGACCTGCTGGTCATCGGCTCGGGTGCGGCGGGGCTGTCGGTGGCGCTGGCGGTGATGTCGGCGCGGCCCAAGGCCCGCGTCGCCGTGCTGGCCAAGAACGCGCTGGGCGAGGGCAGCACCATGTACGCCCAGGGCGGCGTCGCCGCGGTGCTGGACGCCGCCGACACCACCGCGTCCCACATCGCCGACACGCTGAATGCCGGCGCCGGCCTGTGCAACCCCGAAACCGTGCGCTTCGTGGTCGATAACTCGCGCCGGGCCATCGACTGGCTGATCGGCTCGGGCGTCATCTTCGACCGCGAGGACGGCGCCTATCACCTGACCCGAGAGGGCGGCCACAGCCACCGCCGCGTCATCCACTCGGCCGACGCCACCGGCAAGGCAATCCAGACCACGCTGGAAGCCCGCATCCGCGAAAGCGGCGCCGAGTTGTTCGAGCAGCACATCGCCGTCGACCTGATCCGCGAGAAGCTGGGCGGCAACCGCCTGGGTCGCTGCGTCGGCGCCTATGCGCTGGACCGCAAGGGCGGCAATGTGCGGCTGTTCCGTGCCCGCGCGGTGGTGCTGGCCACCGGCGGGGCGTCGCGCGTCTACCTGTATTCGTCCAACCCCGACGGGTCGACCGGCGACGGCATCGCCATGAGCTGGCGCGCCGGCTGCCGCGTCGCCAACATGGAATTCAGCCAGTTCCACCCGACCTGCCTGTACCATCCGCACGCCAAGTCGTTCCTGATCACCGAGGCGGTGCGCGGCGAGGGCGGCAAGTTGCTCAGGCCCGACGGCACCCGCTTCATGGACGACTACGACCCGCGGGCCGAACTGGCGCCTCGCGACATCGTGGCGCGCGCCATCGACGACGTCATGAAGCGCCTGGGCTGCGAGTGCGTGTACCTGGACATCAGCCACAAGCCGGCCGAGTTCATCACCTCGCACTTCCCCAATATCCACGCCACCTGCCTGCAGTTCGGCATCGACATCACCAAGCAGCCGATCCCGGTGGTGCCGGCGGCCCACTTCACCTGCGGCGGCGTCATCACCGACCTGCACGGCCGCACCGACGTGGACAACCTGTACGCGGTCGGCGAATGCGCCTTCACCGGCCTGCACGGCGCCAACCGCCTGGCGTCCAACTCGCTCTTGGAATGCGTGGTGTTCGGCGCCGCCGCCGCCCGCGACATCCTGGAGCGCATCGGCCAGATGCCCGAACCGCCCGAGGTGGCGCCGTGGGACGAGACCTGGGTCACCGACTCCGACGAGGAGGTGGTGGTTTCGCACAACTGGGACGAGCTGCGCCGCTTCATGTGGGACTATGTGGGCATCGTGCGCTCGACCAAGCGGCTGGAACGCGCCAAGCACCGGGTGCGCCTGCTGCTCGAGGAGATCGCCGAATACTACGGCAGCTTCCGCGTCACCAACGACCTGCTGGAACTGCGCAACCTGGCCATGGTCGCCGACCTGATCATCCGCTCGGCCCTGATCCGGCGCGAAAGCCGCGGCCTGCACTACACCCTGGACTATCCCACCCCCGACACCATCGCCCCGCCGCAGAACACCGTGCTGGTGCCGAAGAACTTCTCGGCCCGGCGCGTCGGCTGACCCATCCGCGAGAATAGCCATGCAGCCCGCCGAAACACGCCGCAAGGTCTTTGCCCCCGGTACCGTGGTGTTCAACGAGGACGACACCGGCGACGAGGCCTATATCGTCGAATACGGCCGCGTCGAGGTGTTCAAGACGGTCAAGGGCCGCCGCGTCGGCCTGGGCACGGTGGTGTCGGGCGGCATCTTCGGCGAGATGGCCCTGATCGACGACAGCCCGCGCATGGCCTCGGCGGTGGCCACCGAGGAAACCGCCTGCGTCGTCGTCGGCAAGGGCCGCCTGCACGAGCAGTTGGAAAAGGCGCCGCGCGGCATCCGGGTCATCGTCAACGCCTTGCTGGGCAACATCCGCCTGATGGGCACCGAACTGGCCGAGGCCCAGGTGATCCTGGCCTGCGGGGAAGAACGGTGAGGCGCCGCCGCCTGCTGGCCCTGCTGGCCCTGCTGGCCGCCGCCACGCTGGCCCCGGCCGCGGCGCTGGCCAAGGGCGCCGGGGGCGGGGGCGGCGGCGGCAACAGCCCCGGCGACGGCAAGTACCGCTTCACCAAGCTGCAGACCATCACCGTCGAGATGTGGGACCAGGGCGGCCTGTTCCACGTCGTCAACATGGACCTGGTCCTGGTCCACACCGAAGAGGCCAAGGTCGAGAAGTCCGTCGCCGAACAGATCCGCAAGCGCCTGAGTGCGGTGTCGTGGGAGGACTACTCGGGCAGCAACCCGGCTCCCATGATCAAGGCCCTGGCGCTCGAGGTCGTCCGCAAGAGCCCCGGCGGCGACCAGGTGGTCGAAGTCCTGATCAACCGGCTCTTGTTCCGCTAGTTGCTGGTGGGGACGGCGGGACTTGAACCCGCAAGGCCGAAGCCGGACGATTTTAAGTCGTCTGTGTTTACCGTTTCACCACGTCCCCGCGGCCCCATTTCACTCCCTCCCAGCGGGAGAGGGCAATTGCGACTCACCCCTTGGGCATGTAGCGCTTTTCGACGTCGCGGATCAGTTCGATGCCCTGGATCATCTCGGCGGTCATGAAGTCGGCGCGCTTGATGGGACCGCCGACATTGGCGCGCGGGAACATGCGCGCGAACGAGTTCATCTTCACCGTCAGGCCGCACAGGGCGGCACCGATGGTGACGTGGTAGCGTTCGATCATGGTCTTGACCACGCGGAACTCGTCCTGGGAGATATTGTCCCACATCTCGCGGGTGCGCTTCTCGAACACCTCGAGGCGGCCGGTGATGGTGGCGCTCATGGTGTTGATGACTTCCTCGATGGTGTCGGTCGTCTTCATCAGGTTCGTGTCCTGCTTCAGCTGGAAGTGCTTGCGGATGGGCTCCAGCGATTGCACGCAGGCGGTGAAGTAGGGCTCGAGACGGTCGAGGCAGTGGCGGAAATAGGACAGGGACAGGAAGGTGTCGCCGTAGTCTTCGAGGAAGCGCGGCACCTCGAAGATGTCGATGTTCAGGCTCTTGGCCATCTGTTCCAGGCGCTGGCGGGCCTTCTTGACGTCGGGGTCGCGAAACAGCTTCAGCAGGTCGTCGAAGGTGTCGACCTTGATGGCCTCGTCGCCGTAGATCATCTTCATCAGCGGCCGGGTGAACATGGTCATGTAGCCGGCCAGTTGGCTGGCCTTTTCCGGCGACAGCTGCAGCGCCGAGTAGTCGTTGACCGGGATGCCGTGCTCGCGCAGCGAGATGCGCAGCGAATAGACGTCGTAGCTGGGCAGCAGCGACAGGCGCCGCAGCACCGCCAGGTCGGGATGCAGCTGGTCCAGCGGCCAGCCGAACATGGCCGGCAAAGATTCGATCTCGACCTGGCCCGAGCCGGTCTGGGAATCGGCGAAGATCTCGATGACGCTGCGCAGGCGCACGTTCTTGATGAGCTTCGCGCTTTGCAGGGCGGGCGTCTGCAAAGGAATGATCGACAGCGGCAAAATGAACATGGAGTCCATGTCGCTGTCGATTACCGGCTTGAGTTCGTCGTCCTCAGCCATGGGTTAAACGATGTGCCCCCGAAACGAATGACGAGGCCATATTGCCCGCTTTGTGTGCGCCGGGAAACAACCAAGATGTGACGAGCGCCATATACGCGCCACGGATCAAAGCTGGCCGCATTTTTCTCTTTGCGATTGAGGCTCCGGCCGCTCCGCCTGGAACGGCAACTGGTCCTCGTCGACGAAGAACAGGCAGCCGGGCCGGCGGCCGTCGCTGCGCTTGGCCAGGGCGTGACAGCACTGCTGCAGTGCCCAGTAGCGGCAGTGGGGGCAGGTCGTTGCCATGGTCGTTCTCCCTCCTTCCCTTGCCCGGACAGGGTAAGCCCAAGTCAGGGCGGAAGACCAAGCGCACTTCCGGACGCGGGCATGCTCCGCCTCTGCCCACTTTCGAACGAGGGCGCTTTTCCAAAGACGGAGGTTGCGCCATATGTGGACCAGGCCACGAGGAGGATGGGCCATGCGCATGCTGGCAGCCGCGGTGCTGCTGACCGCCCTGCTCGCCGGTTGCGGACCGCAGCTGGTGCAGACCGACGTCACCCGCTTCCATGCCGTGCCGGCCGGGCAGCCGCGCAGCTTCACCATCCTGCCCGACCAGGCCCAGCGCGGCAGCCTGGAGTTTGAAAATTACGCCCAGCAGGTGGCGGCCCAGTTGCAGACCCGCGGCTGGCGCGCCGTCGCCGCCACTCCGGGCGCCGAGGCCGAGACGGTGGTATTCATCCACTGGGGGACCGGACCTGGCCGCACCGAGGCGTGGTCCAGCCCGTCCTCGGTCTATGGCGGCATGGGCTGGGGGCCGCGCTCCCACTGGATGGGCGGCGGTGTCTACGACCCGTTTCCCTATTACGAGACCCGCGCCATCACCTATGTGCCCAAGTGGCTGACCGTCGACATCCTCGATGGACCCGCCTGGCGGGCGGGCACCCCGCGCAAGGTGTTCGAGGGCCGCGCCGTCACCGACTCGGGCGGCGAGGCGGTGGCACCGGTGGTGCCCTATCTGATCAAGGCGCTGTTCGTGAACTTCCCCGGCGCCGACGGCACCACGGCGCGGGTGGCCGTGCCGGTGGAGCGCTGAAGGCCTACCCGGCGGCGCCTTCGCCGGCGGTGTCGGCGGCGGCGACGATCAGGTCGCCGAATTCGCGCAGAAACACCGAGCCCTTGACGGTGCGCTGGATCAGCACGCTGCGGCGGTCGTGCTCGTCGACCTTGCGCTTGACCAGGCCGTATTCGGACAGGCGGTCCAGCGCGCGGGTGATGGCCGGCTTGGACACGTTGAGCGTCTGGGCCAGGCCGCGGACGGTGTGCGGCGGCGGCGTCAGGTAGACGGTCAGCAGCAGCGCCATCTGGCGGGCCGACAGGTCGGGCGCGTCGCGGCGCACGCTTTCGACGATCGCGCCCCGCCACAAGTCCAACGCCTGTACAGCCTTAAGTGGAACGCCCATGACCCGCTCGTTCGTTGCGCCTACGAAAAGTTCTATCCGAGGCAGGGCGCCCCGGCAATGGCTCTCGTGGTGAAAAGCGGAAATATTCTCATTGCGCCCTCGGGCCGAAGCGGCCGGCGACCACTGCGAACAGGGCGCGCAGGCCCATGGCCTCGCCGCCTTCGGGGCGGCCCGGCCGGGTGCCGACGTTCCAGGCCAGCACGTCCAGATGCGCCCACGGAATGTTCGGGCCGACGAATTCCTGCAGGAACAGGGCGGCGGTGATCGCGCCGGCGTGCGGGCTGTCCGAGACGTTGGCGAGGTCGGCGACCTTGCTGTCGATCATGCGGCGATACCCCTTGTGCAGCGGCAGCCGCCACATGGGCTCGCCCTCGGCCTCGCCGGCCGCCAGGATGTCGGCGGCCAGGCGGTCGTCGTTGCTGAACAGGGCGGGCAGGTCGGGACCCAGCGCGGTGCGTGCCGCCCCGGTCAGGGTGGCGATGTCGATGAGCAGCTCGGGCTTCTCGCGCGCCGCCTCGGCGAGGGCGTCGCACAGGATCAGCCGGCCCTCGGCGTCGGTGTTGCCGACCTCGACGGTCAGGCCCTTGCGGGTGGGCAGCACGTCCAGCGGCCGCATGGCGTCGCCCGAAACCGAGTTCTCGACCGCCGGGATCAGCACCCGCAGGCGCACCGGCAACCCGGCCGCCATGATCATCGAGGCCAGCGCCAGCACGCTGGCGGCACCGCCCATGTCCTTCTTCATCAGCTTCATGTTGCCGGACGGCTTGAGATCCAGCCCGCCGGTGTCGAAGCACACCCCCTTGCCCACCAGGGTCACCTTGGGCGCCTTGGCGTCGCCCCAGGCCATGTCGACCAGCCGCGGCTGGCGGCGCGGCCCGGCGGCGCGGCCGACCGCATGGATGGCGGGATAGTTCTCGGCCAAGAGGCCCTCGCCGACGATGGTGCGGATGGCGGCGCCGTGCGTTGCCGCGACCTTCTCCGCTGCCTCGGCCAGTTCGGCCGGCCCCAAGTCGGCGGCGGGAGTGTTGACCAGGTCGCGAGCCAGGCGGATCGCCGCGACGGTATGGCGGACGCGGTCGCGGTCGACGCCCTCCGGCCAGGCCAGCACCGGCCAGGTGCGCCCGTTCTTGCTCTTGTAGCGGTCATAGGCATAGGTGGCCAACAGCCAGCCCAGCGCCGCCCACTCGGCCTGGCGGGCCGCCAGCGGCGCGGCCAGGCGGTAGGTCCCCGGCGGCAGCTTGGCCGGCAGGCCGGCGAAGCTCCACGGATCGTCGTCGTCGATGCCGGCCAGCACCGTCTCGACTTGGCCGAGGGTGTCGGGGACCAGGCAGACGGCGCCGGTCTCGGCGGTGAAGTTGGTGGCCTTGACCCAGGCGGCCACCCCGGGCCGTTGCCCGGCCAGCCACTCGTCCAGGCCCGCCTTGCGCAGGGGCACGATGGGGGTGGCGCCATCTTCCGCGTCAGCCAGGTCCTCGAGCACGCCCGTTCCTCCCAAGATCTTGCGCCGAGCCGAGAGAATGGCCGAAGCCGGCGCCGCTGCAAAGAGGCGGATCGCCATACTTGCGGCCCCCGCCCCGCCTTGGCCATCATGCAGGCCCCACGTGCCGCAGCGGAGCCCACCCCATGGCCGACCAGCTCACCCTTGTCATCGGCAGCCGCCGCTATTCGTCATGGTCGCTCAGGCCCTGGCTGCTGCTGAAGCAGGCCGGCGCCGCCTTCGACCAGGTCGAGATCGCGCTGCGCCAACCCGACACCAAGGCCGAGATCCTGAAGTGGTCGCCCTCGGGCAAGGTGCCGCTGCTGGTGGCGGGGCCGCTGAAGATATGGGATTCGCTGGCCATCTGCGAATACGTGGCCGAGATGTTTCCGGCCCTGTGGCCCGCCGACCCGGCCGCCCGCGCCGTCGCCCGCGCCGTGGCCGCCGAGATGCATTCGGGCTTCCAGGCCCTGCGTCAGGCCTGCCCCATGGACGTGGCTGCGCACACCCCCATGGCCGAGGTCCCGGCCGAGGTGGCCGCCGACGTCGCCCGCATCAACGCCCTGTGGATCGACTGCCGCACCCGCTTCGGGGCGAATGGGCCGTTCCTGTTCGGGGACTTCTCGGTGGCCGACGCCATGTTTGCCCCGGTGGTGACCCGCTACCTCACCTACGACCTGCCGGCCGAGGGCGCGGCGGCCGCATACCTGCGCACCATCGCCGACCTGCCGGCCATGAAGGAGTGGGCGGCGGGGGCGTAAAGCGCCCCCTTAAAAAACGTCACCCCCGGGCTCGGCCCGGGGGTGCGGATGGTTGGCCGGGTCGAGCCCGGCCATGACGGAAGGAAGGCCGACTACACGTCCTTGGCCAGTTCCCACACGGCAGGCGCACGCCACAGGCGGGACTTCAGCAGTTCGCGCTCGTAGAGCAGTTCCTTCGGCACGCGGTCGAAGAAGCGGTCGAACAGCTCTTCCTGGCTGCGGGCGTCGGCGACGCCGGCCTCGCGGTCGACCCGCATCAGCTCCTGGAACTTGTCGCGCGGATAGGACAGGCCCTTCCACTCCATGTCCTCGTACTGGGGCAGGAAGCCCAGGGGGCTTTCCACGCCCTTGGCGCGGCCGTGGACGCGGTCGACGATCCACTTGAGCACCCGCATGTTCTCGCCGAAGCCCGGCCACATGAACTTGCCGTTGTCGTCCTTGCGGAACCAGTTGACACGGAAGATCGGCGGCGGGTTGTTGACCTTGCGGCCCATACCCAGCCAGTGATTGAAGTAATCGGCCATGTTGTAGCCGCAGAACGGCAGCATGGCGAAGGGATCGCGGCGGATGGCGGCCTGGCCGACGGCGGCGGCGGTCGCCTCGGAGCCCATGGTGGCGCCCAGATAGACGCCGTGGGCCCAGTTGAACGCCTGGATCACCAGGGGCGCGTTCTTGGACAGGCGCCCGCCGACGATGAAGGCCGAGATGGGCACGCCGGCCGGGTTCTCCCAGTCGGGATCGACCGACGGGCACTGCGACACCGGCGCGGTGAAGCGGGCGTTGGGATGCGCGGCCGGGACGTTCGAGGCCGGGGTCCAGTCGTTGCCCTTCCAGTCGACCAGGTGGGCGGGGGTCTCGTCGGACATGCCCTCCCACCACACGTCGCCGTCATCGGTCAGCGCCACGTTGGTGAAGATCGAGTTGGCGGCGCAGGCGGCCATGGCGTTGGCGTTGGTGTGATAGCCGGTGCCGGGCGCCACGCCGAAGAAGCCGGCCTCGGGGTTGATGGCGTAGAAGCGGCCGTCGGGGCCGGGCTTGATCCAGGCGATGTCGTCGCCGACCGTCCAGATCTTCCAGCCCTCGAAGCCCTTGGGCGGCTGCAGCATGGCGAAGTTGGTCTTGCCGCAGGCCGAGGGGAAGGCGGCGGCCACATAGGTCTTGTGGCCCTTGGGGTCCTCGACGCCGACGATCAGCATGTGCTCGGCCAGCCAGCCCTCGTCGCGGCCCATGGTCGAGGCGATGCGCAGTGCGAAGCACTTCTTGCCCAACAGCGCGTTGCCGCCGTAGCCCGAGCCGTACGACCAGATGGTGCGTTCCTCGGGGAAGTGGCTGATGGTGATGTTGTCCGGGTTGCACGGCCACACCACGTCCTTCTCGCCGGCCGCCAGCGGCTGGCCGACCGAATGCAGGCAGCGCACGAAGTCGCCGTCGCCGCCCAGGATGTCGAGCACCGCCTGGCCCATGCGGGTCATGATGCGCATGTTGACCACCGCATAGGCGCTGTCGGTGATCTGCACGCCGATATGGGCGATGTCCGAGCCCAGCGGACCCATGGAGAACGGCACCACATACATGGTGCGGCCCTTCATGCAGCCGTCGTAGAGCGCCGTCATGGTCGCCTTCATCTCGCGCGGGTCGACCCAGTTGTTGGTCGGGCCGGCCTCCTGCTTGGACAGCGAGCAGATGAAGGTGCGGTCTTCGACCCGGGCGACGTCGCGCGGGTCGGACCGGCAGAGATAGCTGTTCGGCCGCTTGGCGGGATTGAGATGGATCATGGTGCCGTGGGCGACCATCATCTCGCACAGGGAGTCGTATTCCTGCTGGGACCCGTCACAGATATGGATGCTGTCGGGCTTGCACAGCCGCGCCATCTCGTCGACCCACCCCAGCAGGCGGGAGTTCATGGTCGTACCGCCGGGAATGCCGAGTTTGCTCATCTCATCGCTCTCCGTCCGCTGCTCCGCCGATTGCAGGAGGCGAACATATCTGCCGTTGGTTCGGGGGGCAATGGCCTTGGTGTGGCATGGGCCACCCAAATGGGCTAGTTTCCAGCCACCCGCGACAGGGCGATCAAGCGGTCGCGTACATCTTCGGCCGAGATGGCGACAGCATCGAATGGCAGGCGTGCGAATTCGTCATCGCCGCGTGCCAGGTCGCATCCGTCCGGATCGACCCCGGTCAGCCGCCAGCCGGTGCCGGCGCCGCCGCACCAGCGGGCCGCCATGCGGTCGACGGCGTCGGCGTGGTCGGCGTTCATGTGCTCGATCACCGACGGCTCGGCGGCGGCCACGGCAGCAGCCGCATCCGCCGGCAGGCCGAGGGGAAAGTCGAACCACACCGCCCGGGCGAAGCCGCCGACGAAATGGGCGCGCTCGACCGCCAGCCGCCACACCGCGAAGTCGCCGAAGCCCGCATACAGCCGCGCCGCCGGATGACGGGCCAGGAAGCGCTGCACAAGGCGCGGGTCGGGGTCGCGGGCCATGGTGCCGACGATGGTGACCCGCGGTCCGGTTTGCGGATTGGGATGGCCGTCGGTGCCGTCGAACAGCAGCGAGGCGCGCGGATCGGCATCCAGGTTGCGGGTGTGGTCTGCCAGCCCCGACAGCAGCAGCAGCGGCGACAGGTCGTGGTCGAGCGCCACGGTGACCAGCGAGGCATAAGGGCCGCCGTCCATCAGCGTCGCCAGCGACGCCTTGCGACAGGCGCGCATGACGCGACGAAGTGCCGCACGGTTGTCGGCGGGAAGCTCGCTTGCGGGTCGTTCGTTCATGGCCTTCAATGGTCGCCTGCCGCGGCCTGCCGGCGCAACCGGCCGCCCGGACTATGGAAACAAGGGAGATCATCGCAGATGAAGACCGTCCTGGGAACCGTGCTCGCCCTGCTGCTGTCGGTGTCTGCCGCCTGGGCAGGGGATATCCAGGTCAAGAACGCCTGGGCACGCTCGGCACCGACCGGGGCGGTGACCGGGGCTGCGTTCCTCACCATCGTCAACACCGGCAAGCAGGCCGACCGCCTGCTCGGCGCCAGCACGCCGGCCGCCCGCATGGCCGAGCTGCACATGCACGTCATGGAAGGCGACGTGGCGCGCATGGCGGCGCTGTCCTCGGTCGACGTCTTCGCCGGCCAGACGGTGGCCTTCGCCCCGGGCAGCCTGCACGTCATGCTGGTCGGGCTGACCGGCCCGCTGGCCCAGGGCTCGCACTTCCCGCTGACGCTCGAATTCGCCAACGCCGGCAACATCACCGTCGATGTCGCCGTGCTCGCCCCCGGCGCCATGGGCGGCATGGCCCCCATGGACGACGATGCACATCGGGCCATGCACGAAAGCCACATGCAGGACCCGGCCCATCGGGCCATGCACGAGCAGATGCACGGTTCGGGGAAGTAGGCCTTATTGTTCTTGCCGTCTTGCGTGCAGCGCGCGTAACCTTCCCGGTCGGGATGCGACGCTGACGGAGGATGCCGTGGCGACGACCGGCGGGCAGGCATCAATGCCCTATGGCCCCGCGCCACGCCACCCGGCGGAGAATGCGCCGATCACGTGGCCGTTGGTATGGTCATATACGGGCCCGTACGGATGCAGATCAGTGCGAATACCCGCTATGACACCCAACGTTACCCCGATCGATTTGCATTTTGCTCTCTGGTAGTGCCGCCACTGCGTGCCCATATCCCGGACGGAAGCACTTCGGCGGAATCGGGCAACCGGGCGGAAAGCCCCGAACAGCCTGGGGTGAATGCGGTACGGACCCGCTACTATTGCAGACTTCGTGCGCCCAGGTTGCGTGACGGTCTGGTCAATATCAACGAAAGACCAATTCATGTCTATTTGGCGGTCCGAATATAACCCAAGGTCGCTTTCGGGCAATGTTAATTCTGGTTGCTTGTTTTCCCAATTCAGACTATCCACAGGGAAAAGGTAGCCATGCCTGATACAGCGGACGACCATCGCAAGTTCGATGACCATACGGATCAGCCTCGCACAATGACCAGAAACGAGCCCAAGACCCGCCCCATGAACCGGGCCAACGATACGGACCGACACGTCGGTGCGCGTATCCGTGAGCGCCGGATCATGCTGGGCCTGTCACAGCAACAGATGGCCGATCTCATCGGCGTCACCTATCAGCAGGCCCACAAGTACGAGCGCGGCATCAACCGCATCTCGGCCGGCCGACTGTACGAGATCGCGCAAGTCTTGGGCGTGCCGGTCAGCTATTTCTTCGAAGGGCTCGACAGCAAGCGTGCCCCGGACCTGACCGCCCGGCAAAGGATGTGCCTGGAACTGGCGCGCAACTTCTCGAGCATCACCAACGAGAAGCATCAGGAAGCGCTGTCCCAGTTGGCCCGCGCCCTGGTCTCCGAGGAATAGTTTCCCACTTCCCCAATGCATGAGGGGGGCTGGCCCACACGGGGCAGCCCCCCTCATGCATTGGAGCCCACTCACGGGTTGAGGACGGCGGCGATCTCGTCCAGGACCGCGGCGTCGGTCTCGACCGCGCGGCGCCCGGCCGCCAGCCGGCGGGCCGCCGCGCCGTCCAGCCGCCCCAAGGCCCAAACCGCCATGGCGCGCACCAGCGGCGAGGCGTCGTCGGCCCGCCGCTCGGCCACCCAGGCCAGTTCCGGCCGGCCGCTGTTGCCCACCGCCACCAGCACGTTGCGCACGAAGCGGTCACGCCCCACCCTTTTCACCGGCGAGCCCGAAAACACCTGGCGGAAAGCGGCGTCGTCGAGGTCGGCCAGGTCGGCCAGCCGCGGTGCAGCCAGTTCAGCCCGCGGCTGGAAGTCGGGCTCGGCGTGGGGCGGGGCGAACTTGTTCCACGGGCAGGCGGCCAGGCAGTCGTCGCAGCCGTAGACGCGGTTGCCCATC
>JBLNBU010000105.1:0-2840 GCA_050260215.1 Actinomycetota bacterium | reverse complement strand
GTGGCGGATGCAGACTTCCTGGCGACGGAACACTTCTATCTGCCGGGCCAGGCCGAGGATCGGCGGCGGATCGCCGAAATTCCCCTGGCCGGCCTGCTCCAGCGCCTCGACGACCACCTCGAGGACGTGGCGGCGGACAGCCGGGCCGATTCCAAGGTAGTCCGCCAGCGTGCCAAGGTGCTGGCGCAGTGCCGTGAGGCGGCGGCGCGGCCCCCCGGGGTGTTTTCGCTGTCGGTGCCGACGGGGGGCGGCAAAACGCTGTCCTCGCTGGCCTTCGCTCTGCGCCATGCCGTGGCTCACGGGCTGCGGCGCGTCATCTATGTCATCCCCTACACCTCGATCATCGAGCAGACCGCCGACGTCTTCCGCCGGGCCTTCGGCGAGTTGGCCGAGGCGGTGGTCGAGCACCATTCCACCGCCGCGCCCCTCGAGAACGAGGACACCATGGGGCCGCGCCGCCTGAAGCTGGCGGTGGATAACTGGGATGCCCCGGTGATCGTCACCACCTCCGTGCAGTTCTTCGAGAGCTTGCACGCCGCCCGCCCCTCTGCCTGCCGCAAGCTGCACAACATCGCCGAAAGCGTGGTGGTGCTCGACGAGGTGCAGGCCCTGCCGACCGCGCAACTGGCCCCGTGCGTGCGGGCACTGCGCGAACTGGCCGAACGCTGCCGCACCACCGTGCTGCTGTGTTCGGCCACCCTGCCGGACCTGCGCCAGAGCACCAACCTCGGGGCCGGCTTCGCCGCGGTCGACGAGATCATCGATGATGTCGATGCCCTGTTCGCCGACCTGGCCCGGGTCGACAGCGAGCGGGCCGGGTTCCTCGACGACGACACCTTGGTTGGCTGCCTGGCCGCGGAACCGCGGGTGCTGTGTATCGTCGAGTCGCGCGCCCACGCCGCCGAGCTGTACGGGCACCTGGCCGAGAGGGGCGGCGCCTTCCACCTGTCGGCCTCCATGTGTCCGGCCCATCGCCGCGCGGTGCTGGCCGAGGTCAGGGCGCGGCTGGACACGGACGCTCCTTGCCGGCTGGTGGCGACACCGGTGGTCGAGGCCGGGGTGGACGTGGACTTCCCGGTGGTGTTTCGCGCCGCCGCCGGCATCGATTCCCTGGCCCAGGCGGCGGGGCGCTGCAACCGCAACGGTCGGCAGGAGCGGGGCCGCTTCGTGGTGTTCGAGGCCGCCCGGCCGTCCCGCCTTCGCGATCTGGCCCGCCGCCGCACCCTGGCCGCGCCGCTGCTGGCCGAAGGCGGCGACCCGCTGGGGCGCGACGTGGTGGCCCGCTATTTCGCCACCCTGCTGGCGGTCGAACGCGGCGCCATGGACGAGAGCCGGGCGCTGGAGCGCATGAACAACGGGCGCCACGGCCTGAACTGGCCGTTCCGCTCGATCGCCCGCGACTTCCGCATGATCGACCAGGACACCCGCCCGGTGGTCGTCGATTGGCGGGGCAAGGCGGCGCCGCTGGTGGCCGAGGTCGAGGCGGGAAACGTGTCGCTGGCGGCGGTCAGGGCGCTGCAGCAGCACAGCGTTGCCGCCTGGCCCGGCGAGATCGCCGCGCTGCGGGCGGCCGGCGCGCTTCGCGAGTTCGGCCCCGACGGCCGCTTCCTGAAGCTGACGCGGGATGAGTTTTACGGCGATACGGGGTTGAGGGTGACGTAAGGGGAGGTCAACGCATGTCCACCGGCATACAGGTCAAGGTGTGGGGTGACTACGCCCTGTTTTCACGGCCCGAATTTTCCACCGAGCGGGCCAGCTACGAGGTGATGACCCCCTCGGCGGCGCGCGGCATTGTCGAGGCCATCCACTGGAAGCCGGCCATCCGCTGGGTGGTCGACCGCATCCGGGTGCTCAACCCCATCCGCTTCGACACCATCCGCCGCAACGAGGTGGCCAGCAAGGCATCCTATGCCAACGCCCGGGGGGCGGCGAGGGGCGACCAGCCGACGCCCTATCTGGTAGCCGACGACGACCGCCAGCAGCGGGCCGCCCTGGTGCTGCGCGACGTTGCCTATGTGATCGACGCCCATTTCGAGATGACCGGGCGGGCGGGGCCTGCCGACAATCCGGGCAAGCACGCCGACATGGCGCGACGGCGCATCGAGAAGGGCCAGTGCGTCTATCAGCCGTCCCTGGGTGCCCGCGAGTTCACCTGCTTCTTCGCCCCGCCCGAGGCCGGCGACCTGACCCGGGTCCACCGCAGCCTGGAAGGCTGCCGCCCGCTGGGCCGCATGCTGCACGACATCGACTTCTCCGACGGCATGGCGCCGAGGTTCTTCGATGCCATACTGGAAGACGGCGTCCTGGCCGTTCCGCCGTTCGCCCCGGCGAGGGCGCCATGATCCTCGCCGCCCTCGACGCCTACTACCGCCGCCTGGCCGAAGCCGGCGGCGACGATGCCCCGCCCCCCTATGGCTTCGCGGTGCAGAAGGTCTCGGCCGCCATCCAGCTCGACCGCGACGGCAACTTCCTCGGGCTGGTGCCGCTGGGGGTGAAGGACGCCAAGGGCAAGGACCGCCCGCGGCCCATGGTGGCGCCTGACGTCGGAACCCGCCCGGGAAAGCAGATCAAGCCGTCCTTCGCCTGCGACACCGCCGCCTTCCTTCTTGGCCACGACCCCGCTGACCCCGCACGGGCCTTGGCCAAGTTCCAGGCATCTGCGGAACTTCACCGGCACCTGTTGTCGGGGCTGGACGACCCGGTCGCAGCTGCGGTCGTCCGCCATTTCGAGCGCTGGGACCCCACCGCCGCCAAACTTGGCAAGGATGCGGAGGCGATGCTCGGCGGCTGGCTGGTGTTCCTGGTCGAGGGCGCTCTCGCCCATGACCGGCCGGCGGTTC
>JBLNBU010000104.1:0-8671 GCA_050260215.1 Actinomycetota bacterium | reverse complement strand
AGGTCACGGCCCCTCTGGGTTTGTTGCGGATCATGAACCTGGTCTCCCCTGATTGGATTGCCGGTGTCCAGTGTGCGGTTGGTTGGACGGGGCGGACCATCCCATTAATGGTGACGCCCGCCTCTGTGCGGTCTGCCGTTGCTCACGTCTGTGCCGACCACGGCGTGAGCGAGCGGCGGGCGTGCCTTGCGCTGGGGGCGGATCGGTCGTCGGTCCGCTACCGCTCCCGGCGCCCCGACGATGCCGAGATCCGGGAGCGGTTGCGCGAGCTGTCGCGGCAGCGGCGGCGCTTCGGCTATCGCCGCCTCCATCTCCTGCTGGCCCGGGAGGGCCATGGCATGAACCAGAAGAAGCTGCGTCGATTGTATGCAGAAGAGAAACTTCAGGTGCGGCGGCGGGGCGGGCGCAAGCGCGCCCTGGGCACGCGGGCGCCGATGACGATCCCGCAAGGGTCGAACCAGCGCTGGTCGCTGGACTTCGTCGCCGACGCCTTCAGCGACGGGCGGCGGTTCCGCATCCTGACCGTGGTGGACGATTTCACCCGCGAATGCCTGGCGCTGGTGGCCGACACCTCGCTGTCCGGCGTCCGTGTCGCCCGCGAGTTGGACACTCTGCTCGCCCGGCGCGGCAAGCCGTTGATGATCGTCAGCGACAACGGTACCGAGTTCACCAGCATGGCCATGCTGCGCTGGAGCCAGGATCACCAGGTGGACTGGCATTACATCGCCCCGGGCAAGCCCATGCAGAACGGCTTCGTCGAGAGCTTCAACGGCAGGCTCCGCGACGAATGCCTCAACGAGACGCTGTTCGCGTCAGCGCCCCATGCCCGTCGCGTCCTGGCCGATTGGCGGGACGATTACAACCATGCACGGCCCCATTCCGGCCTCGGCGGCCTCACCCCCGCCGAAGCCGCCGCCAAGGCCGCAAAGCAAGCAGGGGTGGGGCATGCCCCACCCCTGCTTGCCATCACCGCCCGCTTCGGGCTTCAAAACCACACGGGACTCCACCCATAACCGGAGGGAACTTCGGTCTCAGGTCACGACACTTGAGCGATTAATCCTCTCGATCCCTCGCAGTGAGCCCGCAATTACGCCAGATTTAGATGCCTGGCGAGCTCGGCGGCAGGTGTCGCCCATAAAACTTTCTGTGTGAAGGAGTTTATAGACTAATCGACAACCGCCGCAGGATCGCTTTTCCACCAGGGCTCATGATCCCTAAGCTTGCCGAACGTTCCAAGCCCTCATAAGTCACTACGCCATCGCTAGGTGGGAGGCCCCATTGCCGAATCTGGCGCGTGACTATCACCAGTATCTCATTGTTGGCGGCGCGCGGGGCCAATACGTTCCGGGCAAATTCGATCGCTGCCAGGGAGGAAGGTAGTCTGTCGACGGGCAACCCGCCGTAGAAGCGAGAATGATACGGCACCAATTCAACGGCAGCTATGCGCGACGCCAGTTCGCTTAGGGCGCGGTCATAGCGGCCCTGGTACCGATGCGTTGCCAGGGTGCTGGCAATGCCTCTCAACTTCTCTTCCCACCAGCTAAAACCGGGATGCCAGCACAAGTGCGGGTCTAAAAAGTAAAACGGAAGCGCGCCTTCAAGGCTGTCCTGCTGTATCGTCCTAATTGCACGTTCCCTGAAGCCCGCATGGCGGTATTCAGCATAATAATCGGCGGGCGAGAATCCTGGGTTCAGTAATAAAATAAAAATATCCGCACGACCAATGTCGCCAATGTAAGGTATTGGAAGAAGCGACAAATGTAACTTTTTATCGTTGATCCCGCCAAATCGTGCGCTAGAAATAAATGCGTCGAAATCGATTGGACGTTCAGAAGTATGTCCTGCACGAGATGAGCTTAATATAGGGATATCGTCCGGATGGACGAAAGGGGCTGCTTCAGTTGGTAGGCGCCGCCAGAAGTTTATTATTTCATCGCGCACCACTGTCGGCCCCCACTTCTGATAGATGTGCCCTTAATACACTCCAGTTGCGCACTCCAGTGAACGTCCTTATCCCTTCACCGTTCGAGATTTCTATCCGGCCTGGCTTTGGGAAGCGAATTGTATAGCTCTGTCTGTTTCCAATCCAAGGATCTCCGTCAAGAATAGATCCTACAACTTTTATGTCATCGTTATCGTATAAATACACACCTTTGCCTGCTGCAAATAAGCTACCGAAAAGTGCAACGCATATGGCTATTGCAATCTGCGCAATATTTATTTCGTTAATGTTGTTGGTGGTTCCGAATGCTCTGGCGGCAATTATGCATCCAATGAGAATGCTTGGCGATTTATAAAATGGAACAACGGCAGCGGTCACCAACTTGGTCATGCCGAGATCCTCACGTGATTAGACAGTTCGCAAACATTGTGGCGAGGTCCATTGGTTGCGCCTGATTCTCTCAGGTGCCGCGAGCTGTGGCAAGTTTCACACGACTCTTTTTGCCGTATGGTGTTTGTCAAATTTGTCCAGGTTTTTGCGACCGCTCATCTTCGCCAAAGTGTCCCGGGGAGCGGCCGCGCACTGTTCCCGCAGTAGGGTGACGAAAGCTTGCCGGTAGAACCATTGGCCAGCTTGGTCGTCCCACTTGCAGTATCGGTTGTTGTGCTCGTGTTCAGCCTTTCCTAGACGAAATCCTGCGGCTTTAGCAAAATTGGACAAGTGCATCGGGTGCAAAACAAATCCCGGAAAGAACATCTTTTGGGCTTCCTTTTGTAAGATCGCGACTACTTTACCAGCCTTTATCCGGTCGTGGTCGTCAACTGGCACTTCATGGGCTTCATGAAGTTGTACAGTGCCCGCCACGAAATAGGCGGTCTGCCCTGCATCCTCGGTCTCGACGAACCGGCCCTTGTCGATCAGGCGTAGGTTCTTCGCCGCTTCCTTGGAGACGTAGATCTTGCTGATTCCACCGTCGCCCCCCGCCGCCGCGATATCGGCAATGCCAACACGCTCGACCCCAATTTTGCGAATGCCGTCGACCATCTCTATCAGCGATGCGAAAATGCGCCGGTCGCGCTCCTGAAAGATGTCGTGAAGATCGGTAAAACGAATTCGATCGGTTTTGCCACCATACCGCCGGTAGATGTCGCCCTCTCGTAAAATCTCAACGTTATCATGCACATCCTTGCCATTCTTTGACTTCGTTACCAGCTCTGTGCAGTTCTTTTTGCAAATTACGGGTTTAGTCGACGCCTCTTGGACTACGATTGAGAACAGATACATCGAACCGATTTGGTGCTCGATGATGCTGAACCTTATTTCTGGGTCAAAATTCTTGCGCAAGATGTCGGTAATTACAGCTTCGTCTGGAGCAGAGCCGGCCGGAACTCCGACTACAAACCGTGGATTGTTGCTTATGCCGAACGTAATGGCTCCCCCACCTGTGTTTGCAAAAGCGGCCATGGTCTTGGCGTACTTGGTCAGAGCTGCGAACTCGTACCCAACCTTAAACTCCTGGTGGGTGCTCTCCCGGCTGGCAACCTTGTTTGTCGCCGGGTCGAAGGAGAAGAAGGTGTTCAGATTCATGGTCGCCCCCACGAATTATCGTTAGGTTAGCCTATCAATGGGCGATCGATTGGGCAACGCGATGCGCGCGTTCGCTGCCGCACCGCAGCTAGCCAGTAGGTGAGGCTCAGCGCAAACAATGGGGAGGCGGGCGAATAGGGGGGGGGCGCCTGCCTGTAAAACCTGTCTGTAAGAGCGGAAATCCGCACCCAAAAAGCTAATGATTTCAATAGCTTAGAGAATTGGCGTCCCCAAGGGGAAACGAGGCAGGCGCGCCAGGGGCTAGGAAATCCGCGGCTTTGCTGGTGGTACACGCCGGGACGTCGAAAATATTTGTACCACCATCCTGCACCGTTTCCAACCCGGCCTGGCTTTGGTGGCGGGGCCCTCCACGCGCCGACTCCGGCTGGGCTTGGTGCTGGTCGATGTCGGAACACACTCGTCAGTGGGCGCCATGACCCGTGGCGGCAGTCATCAAAAATATTCAAGCAAGCGACAGCCGAAACCGGCTGATGTTCGGCGAATGTTTGGATGGATGTTTCGGCTGCGCGCCGGAAAGTGTGCGATATATTTGAATATTTCATATTTACACCCACGGTTGACCACCCGTGACGTTGGAAGCGGAGCTTGCGCGGTGGAATGTCTCGTTCATAATGGGTAGTTGCGATTGCAAGCAAACCTGTGGCGGGGGCTGCACGTTCGGAGGGGGGTAATGACATCGGGGCGGATTACGGGCGCTGTCGCATTGGCGGCGGTGTTGGGGGCGGTTTGGGATCCGGCTGCGGCGGAACCCCCTAAGCTGTTCGCCGACCCGCTGTTTGTCGATACCCGCTTCATGCTCAAGCATATCGGCCAGGAGCTGCCGGCACCGATGTTGCTGCCGGCGCTGACCACCAGCCCGGCCATGCTGCTGCAGCGCGACCCGCGGCCGGCCGAAAGCTGGTCGCCGACACCGGACGGCAGTGCGGGATTATCGGCGGGGTACGAAACGGCCGGTTCGGTCGTCACCGAAATCGGACAGGCCCACCGGGTGATGGGGCCGGTGGAAGGCTGGGCGGTGGCACGCCGGGACCGCGTCTTGCCCTACCAGGACGGGGCCGACCAGCGCGTCAACTACGGATATGACCGCATCAACACCCAGATGGCCCTGGATTGGCGGCCCGACGCCCGCAGCCGGGTGTCGGCCTACGCCATGCGAGACGAGTTTTCGGACTTCCGGCTGCCCAATTACGGCTTGGACGCCCCCGACTTCCGCCGCCTGCTGGGCTCGGCGGTGATCGAGAACAGGCCGGCGGGCGGCGCCTTCGACCGGATCGAGGCCGGCCTCAACGCCTCCCTCGTCACATATTCAGCCGACAACTACACCTTGCGCGACCGCGGGGCCCTCGGCTTGAGGCAGGACGCGCAGTTCACCTACTGGCGCGGGCAGGTGCGCGGCGACTTCACCGCCGGCGGCTACCGCGGCACGGTCAGCCTGGACGGCAACGTCACCAACCACGACGCCCATCTGACCAATCGCTTTTCCAGCGAGGGACTGAGCGCCTACCGGCTGCCCCAGGTCACCACCATGCGAACGGGGGTGGCGGTTTCCGCTTCGGCCGCTCCGTCCTTCGGCGGATCCCTCACCGCAGGCCTGCGCGGCGATCTCGCCCATAGCGCCGCCGGCCTGGCGCATGAAGTGCCTGCGGTGACCGGCACGGGAGCTGCCGCGTACAATCGCTCGCCCCAGCAGATGTGGGACACCTATTACGGCCCACGGAAGAATGCCCCGGACGACCTGATGCTGAGCGGGCGGTTGCGCTACGAATACCCGGTCACCGCTGCCGGGAAGATGACCGTCGACGCCAGCCGACTGGTCCGCCAGCCCGACCCGCTGGAGCGGTTCGCGGGCAGCACCGGTTCTGCTGCGCTCGCCCAGGTCGGCAATCCCGAACTGCGGCCCGAGGCGCACCATCGCCTCGATCTCGGCGCCGAGACCGGGCTGTTCGGTTGGACGGGCTACCAGGCCGCCACGTCGCGGCCGGGCACCGTTCGGCTGGCACTGGGTGCCTGGGTCGACCGCGTCGTCGACTTCATCACGGTGGATCACGCCCGCGGGCAAACCGGCGTCCTGATGTCGGATGGGGCGCTGATCTACCGCAATGTGGACGTGGACATGGAAGGCGTCAGCCTGTCCGGCTGGTGGCAGGTGGCCGAGGGGTTGGGTGCCAGGGCCAAGCTGGGGTGGACGCGCGGGCAGAATCTGACCGACCAGCGCCCGCTCTACCAGATCCCGCCGCTGGAAGGCGAAGTGGTGGTCGAGGATCGCTGGCCGGTCTGGGACCAGGGGATGGCCAATATCGGAGCCCGGCTGGGTTTCGCCGGCACCCAGCACCGCATCGACGCCTCCTCCGCCACCGGCTCCGGGGCCGACACCGGGGGCGCCACGGCGGGCTATGCGGTGGTCGACCTGTTCAGCGGCCTGGCTCTGACCAAGGCGGTGGCACTGACGGTCGGGGTGACCAACCTGCTCGACAAGCGCTACCACCTGCACGTCAACCAGATGCCGCAGGGCCCCACCACCCAGCCGCAGCGGGCGCCCGGCCGCAGCCTGTTCGTGACGGCGTCCGTCAGCTTCTAAAGGCTGGACAGAAGGGTCGCTGCTTCGCGCTCGAACTGCACCAGCCCCATGGCGCGGGCCTCCTCGACCGCTCGGCCATAGGCGCCGCAGGCGTCTTCCCGACGGCCCAGCGCACGGAGCGCGTCGCCCAGCATCGTCAGCGCCTTGGGGCGGAACCACAACCCGCCGGTGGCCTCGGCCTGCGTCAGCACCTCCTCGGCGGTGGCCGCCGCCTCCTCCCAGCGGCCGGCACGCAACCGGGCGGCGGCGGCGAGAAGCAGCGGCGTCGGCGTCGGCGGGCCGGCTTCGGCCGCGTCCCAAAGGGCCAGCGCCTGGTCGACGTCGGCAAGGCCGGCCTCGGAGCCGGCCAGCAAGGCGCGATTGAGCAGGGCGAGGGCCTTCCACATCACCAGGCCGCCCTTGTCGCACAGGTCGACCAGGCGGTCGTTGAGGGTCGCCACCGCGCCATAGTCGCCCCGCAGGAACTGCAGATAGGCCGTGGTGGTCAGCGGCGGCCCGAGATCGATGGGCCGCCCGCGCGCGGCCATGGCCAGGGCCCTGTCGCACATTTCCGCGGGGTCGTCGTCGGTTCCGAGCAGCCAATCGGCCGAGGCTTGGAGCGCCAACGCATACGGGCGGTAGTCGAAGGGAAGGGTGCGGACCGAATCCTCGGGTGCGGCGGCGGCACGGGCGAGATGGGGGCGGGCGGCGACCATCCGGCCGGTGAAGAAGGCCGCGTGGCCGGCGGCGAAGTTTGCCATGCCGACGGCACGGTCGTCCTTGAGCGCGTCGGCAGCGGCAAGCAGGTGGGACGCCGCCTCGGTGGCTTCGATCCAGCGCCAGCGAAGGCTGGTGACGGTGTAGTGCCCCCACAGCACCGAGAAACTCGGCAAAGACGCAGGCAGGCGGCGGACCAGCAGCAGGGCGCGGGCGTAATGGGCCTCCGACTGGCGGTTGCCCAGCCCCAGCGAACTGGCGGCGGCTGCCGCCATGGTCAGCCTCAACCGGATTTCTGCGGCGAGCGTGGCCGGGTCCTCGGCCAGCCCCTCCAGCACGACGAGCCCGCGCATGCCGTGGCCCAGTGCGTCGACGTGCGCACCCTTGGCCACTGCGTCCTCGGCCGCGGCGATCCACCAGGTCAGCGCCTCGGCCTCGCGTCCGGCCCCCTGCAGGTGCCAGGCGAGCACGGCGGGTTGGTGCGCCGTCCACCCCTTCAGCGAGCCGGCCTCGAGCACCGACACCACCGCATTGTGCCTCCGGCGCCGGTCGCGGCGCGGTTGTGCGTCGTAGATTGCCTCCTGGAGGAGCCCGTGGCGGAAGCGATAGATGGTGCGGCTATCGTCGCGACCGCTTTCCAGTATGCCGCCTTCCACCAGTGCTCCCAGTCCGCGCACGACGTCATCGGGGTTGCCGAGATGTGCGGCCGCCTGACGCAGGAGTTCCAGCGGGAACGCGTTGCCGATGGTCGCCCCCAGTACCGCCGCCGCCTTGCCGGACGGGATGCGGTCCAGGCGGGCCAGCATCAGTTCCTTGATGTTGCCGGGAATCACCGGTTCGCCGCCGCGGGAGGCCAGCGCCAGTTCCTCGACAAACAGCGGCACCCCGGCAGCGCGCCGGACGATGGCGTCGACTACGGCTTCCGGCACCGTCGCGTCCTCCAGGACAGCTTCGGCAAGACGCGCAGCATCCTTGGGGTCGAGTGGGGCAAGGACGATCCGCTCGGCTGCGGGGATGGAATTCTCGGCGTCGCCGGGGCGCACCGAAGCCAGCACCAGCACCGCCGCATCCGTACCGGGGAGGGAGAGGTCAGCCAGGATGCGCAGGGTCGGTTGATCGCACCAATGAATGTCCTCGATCGTCAGCACCAGCGGACGCCGCCTTGCCTTCCGGCGGATCAGGTCGAGGACGATCCGGCGCATGGATTGCTGCAGCACCGAGGGTGGCACCGCATGGGGTGGCACCGGCAGGCCGAGCAGCAATCGCAGGGCGACGGCGGCCGCGGGGTCGGATTGGGAAGCTGCTGCCGCAGTCGCCGCCCTGGCACGATCTTCCGTCGACGCCGATGGCGCAATACCCAGGCTGTCCTCGATCACCGCCGTCAACGGACGAAAGGGCACGTTGGCGTACTGGGGCATGCAGTCGTGACGGTGGATCTCCGCCTCGCCGCCGATCCGTTCGGTCAGTTCATGGACCAGGCGCGACTTGCCGATGCCCGGCTCGCCTGCCACCACGAAGGCAGCGGTGCGGCCGGCCCGCACCCGCGCCCAGCCCCGCTCGAGCCGGTCCAGCGCCTCGTCGCGGCCGACAAGGGGGCTTCGGTGTGCATCAGTCGCCTGAAACCCTTTTCCCGCCTCGGTGGCGGCCACCGCTTCATGGGCCCGCAGGCCCTTGCCGAAGGCGGGAAGGTCGGGCAGCGCAACCTCGCGCCAGCGGAAATGGACGCTCGCCAGCCGGACGCTGGCGTCGTCAGCCAACAGGCAGCCGGCCTCGGCCGTCTCGACCAGGGCCCGGGCGAGCCGGCCGACATTGCCCTGCACCGGGTTGCCCTGTCCCTTGTCGACCAG
>JBLNBU010000103.1:0-10371 GCA_050260215.1 Actinomycetota bacterium | reverse complement strand
TGAGGACGTTGCGCCAGTCCCGCCACGACAGCGCCAGCGCCAGCCCGCCCAGGGCCAGCATGGGCGGCAGCAGGCGCAGCAGCATGCCCTCGGACAGGTACTCGCCCCAGCCGAAGGCGGCAGGATGCAGGGCGATCACCGACCAGCCGTAGTCCGGCAGCGTCTGTGTCGCATAGCGCCACTCGCCGCCGCCCAGGCTCAGCAGGCCCTGGCCCGCGGCCAGCGCCGCCTTCAGCTGCGCCTGGTCGGGGCCCGAGGCGACGAAGGCGTCGGCCTGCGGACTGGCGAAGATGGGGGTGAGGTGACGGTCCAGCACCACCAGGCCGATATGCTCGTCGGGCGCCCGGACCTCGCGCCAGGCCGACACCAGCTCGGAAAAGCGCACCGAGGCGCCGATCACGCCGTCGAACCGTCCGTCGGCGTCGCGCATGGCGACGACCAGGCCGGTGACCGGCTCGCCGGTGACCGGGCCCTCGTGGGGATCCATGACGTAAAGCTCGCCGCGGCCGGCGGCCAGCTCGGCGAAGAAGGGATAGTCGTGGGCGTCGGGCGGGCCCGACGGCGGGAACGGCCGGCCCGAGGCGAAAAACCGTCCGTCGCTGTCGATGGCGGCGAAATTGACCACGCCCGGATTGGCGCGGTTGACCCGGGTGAACAGGTCGCCGCACGGGTGCCGGCCCCGCCCGCGCACGCAGTCGGTCTCGGCCAGGGTGCGCGCGACCGCCTCGTAGCCGCGGAACAGCCGTCGCGTGACGTCGACGAAGCGGTCCAGCCCGCCGCGCAGTTCCAGGCGCACCTCGGCCCGGCGGTTCTCGAAGTCGGCCCGCACGATGACGGCGACATAGGCCACCGCGGTGAACAGCACCGCGGTCAGCAGCAGCGTCGGCCCGTGTCTCACCATCCCCGTCACGGCCTTGCCATCCGGCTACCCCTTCCGACAGGGGCGAATCCTACCATGGGCCAGGACGGAAGGAATGTCGTGCAAAGGTCGTATTCCGTTGCGGTTGATATCGTTTTGACAGACCAAACCCCCGGGACGTCGCCGTCCCGGGGGCTTTCGGCAAAGGCCTTCAGCGGGTGAGGTCGTAGCTGATGTCGCTGGAGGCGTCGGCGACCTCGAAGATGCGGTCGAGGATCTCTACCAGCACCCGAAGCGACCCCTGGTAGCCGAAGGTGGGGAAGCGGTGGTGGTGGTGGCGGTCGAAGATGGGGAAGCCCAGCCGGACCAGCGGGATGCCGGTGTCCTTCTCCAGGTACTTGCCGTACGAGCTGCCGATCAGAAGGTCGGCGGGCTCGGTGAACAGCAGCGAGCGCATGTGCCACAGGTCCTTGCCCCGCCACACCTGGCCGCCCTTGCCGAACGGCGACGAGGCCAGCAGCGCCTTGGTCTTCTCCTCCCACTCGGCCGAGCCGTTGGTGGCCAGCACATGGACGGGCTCGCAGCCCAGTTCCAGCAGGAAGGCGGTCAGCGCGTAGACGAAGTCGGGGTCACCGAACAGCGCCACCTTCTTGCCGTGCAGCCAGGCCTGGCTGTCGGCGATGGCGTCGACCAGGCGGCCGCGCTCCTTTTCCAGCGCCGCCGGGATGGACTTGCCCGACAACTCGCTCATCTTCATCAGGAAGGCGTCGGTGCCGCCGATGCCCAGCGGATAGTTGAACGCGGCGGTCTCGTGGCCCTTGGTCGCGCAGTATTCCAGCGTCTTGTCGGCGGCGAACTGCTGCAGCGAGACGGTGGCCTTGGCGTCGATGGCCTTGCGCACGTCGTCGAGCTTGGTGCCGCCGTCGTACATGCGATAGACGCCGTCGGAGGGCGTGTCGAAGACGTCGGACACGTCCGAGATCAGGGTGTAGTCGACCCCCATCAGGTCCAGCACCCGCTTCAGTTCGCGGTTGTTGGCGACCGCATAGCCGTCGAAGCCCGGCACGATGTTGATCTTGGTGCCCTTCTTGGCGGTCAGCTGGGCCTCGCGTTCCCAGAAGTACTGCAAGATGCCCTTGATCATGTTGTCGTAGCCGGTCAGGTGGCTGCCGACGAAGGACGGCGTGTGGGCGAAGGGCACGGGGAAGTCGGCCGGCACCGACTCCTTCTCCTTGGCCTGGGCGATGAAGGCAGACAGGTCGTCGCCGATGACCTCGGCCATGCAGGTGGTCGACATGGCGATCATCTTGGGCTTGTAGAGCGCGTAGGCGTTCTGCAGGCCCTCGACGATGTTGTTGAGCCCACCGAACACCGCGGCGTCCTCGGTCATCGAGTCGGAGACGCAGGCCGAGGCTTCCTTGAAGTGACGGGCCAGGTGCGAGCGGAAATAGGCGACGCAGCCTTGCGAGCCGTGCACGTAGGGCATGGTCTCCTCGAAGCCGGCGGCGGCGAACACCGCACCGAGGGGCTGGCAGGCCTTGGCCGGGTTGATGACGGCCACCTCGCGGGCGAAGTTCTTTTCGCGGTATTCCCAGGTCTTGGTGTACTCAGCCTGGGCGGCGACCTCGTCGTCGGTGGGGCGGCATTCGAACTTGGCCTTCTTGGCCGCGAACATCTCGGTGTATTCCGGCTCGGCAAACAGCGAGATGTGGTCCTTCACCTTGTCGGCAGTCTGAGGCATGGCGACTCTCCTTTTCTCCTCCCCGCGCCCCCGGCTATTGGGCGACACGCGGGGAGGGTTTCACAGGTAACTCGGTCAGGCGGCCTTCCACGGGGCCTTGAACTTGCTCCAGATCGGCGCGTTGACCGCGAGGTCCATGTCGCGCGCGAAGATGGCGAAGCCGTCGTAGCCGTGATAGGGGCCCGAGTAGTCCCACGAGTGCATCTGGCGGAAGGGCACGCCCATCTTCTGGGTGGCGTACTTCTCCTTGATGCCCGAGCCGACCAGGTCGGGGCGGATCTTCTCGATGAACTTCTCCAGCTCGAAGCCGGTGACGTCGTCGTAGATCAGCGTGCCGTCCTTGAGGTACTCGGCGGTGCGCTGGTAGTCGTCGTTGTGGGCGAACTCGTAGCCCGAGCCGACGATCTGCATGCCCAGATCCTCGTAGGCGGTCGACACGTGGCGCGGACGCAGGCCGCCCACGTACAGCATCACCTTCTTGCCTTCCAGCCGCGGCTTGTAGCGGGCGACGACCGCGTCGACGAGCGGCTGGTACTTGGCGATCACCTCTTCGGCCTTGGCCTTGATGGTGTCGTCGAACTGGGCGGCGATCTTGCGCAAGGACGCGGCGATCTGGGTGGGGCCGAAGAAGTTGTACTCGACCCACGGGATCGAATACTTCTCTTCCATGTGCCGGCAGATGTAGTTCATCGACCGGTAGCAGTGGATCAGGTTCAGCTTTGCCTTGGGCGCGCGCACCATCTCGGCCAGCGTCGCGTCGCCCGACCACGAGCCGATGACCCGAAGCCCCATTTCTTCCAGCAGCTTGCGCGACGGCCAGGCGTCACCGCCGATGTTGTAGTCGGCGATCAGATTGACGTCATAGGGACCGGTCTCCCACTCCGCGCTGGTCTTGTCGAACACCCAGTCGCGGATGGCGTCGTTGGCGATGTGGTGGCCCAGCGACTGCGAGACGCCGCGGAAGCCCTCGCAGCGCACCGGCACCACCGGCTTGTCGATGTCCTTGGCCTTCCTCTTGGCCACAGCCTCGATGTCGTCGCCGATCAGGCCGATCGGGCATTCCGACTGCACCGAGATGCCGCGGTTGAGCGGGAACATGGTGTCCAGCTCGTCGATCATCTTGTCCAGGTTCTTGTCACCGCCGAAGACGATATCGCGTTCCTGGAAATCGCTGGTCACCTGCATGGTGACGAAGCTGTCGACGCCCACCGTGCCGGTGAAGTAGTTGCGCCGCTGGCTCCACGAGTACTGGCCGCAGCCCACCGGGCCGTGGCTGATGTGGACCATGTCCTTGACCGGTCCCCACACCACGCCCTTCGATCCGGCATAGGCGCAGCCGCGGATGGTCATGACGCCGGGCACCGACTTGACGTTGGACTTCACGCCGCAGGTCGATCCGCCCGACTTCTCGTCGGGCTTGACCGTGTTGAGGTGACGCGCGCGCTTCTTGGCGGCCTTTTCCGGATAGGCCTCGAGGACCTCGCGGATGGCTTCCTCGTGCAGGGCGGCGTCGTTGGTATATTCGAGGCTCATCTGCCTTCTCCTATTCCTTGGGCCAGCGGTCAGCCGGCGGCGCAGAGGCTCTTTTCCTTGGCCTCCAGCTCGGCCAGGGCCTGCTCGTCGGTCTTCATGATGCCGAACTGGATCAGCATGTCCTCGAGCTCCTCCATGGAGATCGGGGTGGGGATGACGCCCTTGCCGCAGTTGTCGTGGATCTTGCGGGCCAGCTGGCGGTACTCGTCGGCCTGCTGGCAGTCGGGGGCGTACTGGATCACCGTCTGGCGGCGCAGTTCGGCGTGCTGGACGATGTTGTCGCGCGGCACGAAGTGGATCATCTTGCAGCCCAGGCGCGCGGCCAGGGCCTCGGCCAGTTCCAGCTCGCGGTCGGTCTTGCGCTCGTTGCAGATCAGGCCGCCCAGGCGCACGCCGCCCGAACCGGCATACTTCAAGATGCCCTTGGCGATGTTGTTGGCCGCGTAAAGCGCCATCATCTCGCCGGACATGACGATGTAGATCTCCTGGGCCTTGTTCTCGCGGATGGGCATGGCGAAGCCGCCGCACACCACGTCGCCCAGCACGTCGTACGAGACGTAGTCGACGTCGTCGTAGGCGCCGTTCTCTTCCAGGAAGTTGATGGCGGTGATGACGCCGCGGCCGGCGCAGCCGACGCCCGGCTCGGGTCCGCCGGCCTCGGTGCACAAAATGCCCTTGTAGCCGATCTTCATCACGTCCTCGAGTTCCAGGTCCTCGACCGAACCGGCCTTGGCAGCCAGGTGCAGCACGGTGTCCTGCATCTTGGTGTTGAGGATCAGGCGGGTCGAATCGGCCTTGGGGTCGCAGCCGACGATCAGGATCTTCTGGTCGAGCTCGACCAGGGCGGCGAGCGTGTTCTGGGAGGTCGTCGACTTGCCGATGCCGCCCTTGCCGTAGAAAGCGATCTGACGAGGCATGGTGATATTCCTTTCCAACTGGCTTTCGCGAATGCGTCGGCGAAGGACGCCCCTCCGCCACGCCGTTCACATCGCAACCGCCGTGCCAGTCGGCAAATCATTTGTTTTCAATGCGTTAACGTGATTGGCAAGGCTGTCGCGAATCCGACACGGTGTCGCATGTCCAACCCTCGCCCCGGCCGCAGGACCTTTGTCATCCCCGCGCAGGCGGGGGGCCGGGAGTCGCGGAAAGAATGGTGGTGCCCCCCCTGTACTCCCGCCTGCGCGGGAGTGACGGGGCCCGGACGACCGGGGGCACGCCCCTTGCATCGCCGTCTTCGCAACCGCGCGGGAAGGGCCGATGGACGACGACAGGGGGATGAGAGGCCACTCCACCAACCTGGTGGGACTGCCGACCGAGCTTCTGGGCAGCGCCGCCTTCAACGACCATCCCAGGCGGCTGGCCATCGCCGGCGTCCGCGAGATGAACCCGCACCTTTACGAGATGCTGGGCCAGGCCGAAACCCTGGCCGAGGCGGGCGAGGCGTTCTTCCTGTACATGGGCGCGGTGTTCGGCATCGACCCCGAGCAGATGGAGGCGGAACGGGCCAAGGGCGGCGCCCGGCGCTACCGGTCCAGTTTCCTGCGCCTGCTCAAAGGCTGGGGCTGGGACTCCAACGGCCCCGAGGGTGCGGTGCTGAAGGGCTGGGTGGAAAGCCGCTTCGGGCTGTTCCCCACCTTCCACAAGCAGGTGCTGGGCCGCTTCCCCGCCGACAGCTGGGCGGCCTATGTGGAAGAGAAGATGTCGAGCCGTTTCCACAACAACTCGATCTATACCCAGCTCGACATGCTCTACGAGTTCGCCCAGGCGGCGCTGGCGCGCTGGGTGGCGCCGGCCGCGACCCACCTGACGCTGTTTCGCGGCATCAACGCCTTCGACGAGCACCGGGTGGTCGAGCGCATCGACCGGCGCACCGTGGTGATGCGGCTGAACAACCTGGCCTCGTTCTCGTCGGATCGCGGCGTCGCCGACTGCTTCGGCGACATCATCCTGACCGCCAGCGTGCCGGTGGTGAAGGTGCTGTTCTTCAACACGCTGTTGCCCGTCCACCCGCTGAAGGGCGAGGGCGAGTACCTGGTCATCGGCGGCGACTACCGCGTCGCCGCGGACTATTTCTGAAAGGGGGCGCCGCATGGACGATCTTCACGACCGGGCGTTGGGAGCCTTCCTCGGCCTGGCGGTGGGCGACGCGCTGGGCGCCACCGTCGAGTTCATGACCCGGCGCGAGATCGAGGCCAAGTACGGCGTGCACCGCAAGATGATCGGCGGCGGCTGGCTGCACCTGCATCCCGGCCAGGTCACCGACGACACCGAGATGGCCCTGGCGCTGGCCCGCTCGCTGGTGCGCAAGGGCGGCTTCGACGCCGCCGACGCCTGCGACGAGTTCGCCGCCTGGCTGAAGGGCGGCCCGGTCGACGTCGGCAACACCTGCCGGCGCGGCATCCGCCGCTACATGCTGCACGGCACCACCGAGGGCGCGGCCTGCGATGGCGACGCCGGCAACGGGGCGGCCATGCGCAACCTGCCGGTCGCCCTGGCCACGCTGGGCCGACCCGGGCTGCTTGAGGCATGGAGCCTGGCCCAGGCCCGCATCACCCACCACCACCCGCTCTCGGACGACGCCACCCTTTGCCTCGGCCGCATGGTCCACGCCCTGGTCGAGGGCCGCGGCATCAAGGACGCGCGCGAGGCGGCAAGCACCCTGGTCGCCGCCCACAAGTGCTTCCGCTTCGAGCCGTTCCGCGGCCAGTCCTCGGCCTATGTGGTCGACACCATGCAGACGGTGCTGCACTTCTTCTTCCGCACCGATTCGTTCCAGACCTGCGTGGTCGAGACGGTCAACCAGGGCGGCGACGCCGACACCACCGGGGCGCTGGCCGGCATGCTGGCGGGTGCCGCCTACGGCGCCGCCGACATCCCCGCCGCCTGGCTGAAGAAACTCGACCCCAAGGTCACCGACGAGATCCGCCGGCTGGTCCCGCAATTGCTGCGCCCGCCGGCCTGATCCTGAAGTGCCGCCGCCTGCAAGAAAGGGGCGCCCGCGAAGGGCGCCCCCCCGATCTGCGCCGGGCAGGCTTCCGCAAACCTAGCGGCGCAGGTCGATCTCGACGCCAGGCTCGCCCGAGAATTCCACCAGGATGTCTTCGTCGTGGACGATGTACTGGCAGGCCAGGCGGTAGGGCGGCGGCACGTCGTCGGTCTCGGCCTTGGCCAGCAATTCCTTGGTCAGCTTGCCGTTGACCGACAGCGTCAGCTTCTCCTTGTCGGTCAGCGACGTCGCCGCCGGCGCCTTGCCGCCCAGCACCGTCACCTTGACCAGGCACGAGCCGCATTCGCCGTCCTGGCACTGGCAGGGAATGGCGATGCCGTTCTTTTTGGCGACCGCCAGCAAGGTGTCCTTGGAACCGGCCACCGCATACACGGTGACGTCCTTGGCCAGGGTGGGTGCGCTGAAGGTGACGTTGGCCATCTCTGTTCTCTCCTTACGTGGTCAAGAGGGCGACCGCCTCGGCCAGGGGCACGGCCAGCGGCCGGATGCCCTCGGCTTCCAGGAAGCGGATCTCGTTGCGGGTGAGTTCGTCGGGCACCACGGCGAAGCGCGGGCCGCCCGAATGCTTCATGACCGAGCGGGCGAAGTTACGCAGGATCTGGTCCCAGAAGCGGCAGCCGATCAGCAGGAAGCCCTTGCCCTGGCGCCGGTCCTTCACCGCATCGGGAATGGGGGTCTGGATGTCGAGCTCGGTCAGCACCTCGACATAGTCGGAATCGGAGGCCAGCATGTCGGCCTGGGGCCAGCCGGCGCCGTGGGGCTTGTAGACCACCGTCCCCCATCCGGCCGCCTCGACCGGATCGCATTCGGCCCCGTCCGGGCGGAAGGCCCGGACCCACGGGGCCACGTCGGTGCGCCTGGCCTTGGAGGCGCCTTGCAGCTGCCCCCAGTCCGGGCGGCCGGCGAATGCGGCGGTCAGCGCGCCGTCGTACCAGGTGTCGACCACCAGCGGCACGCCCAGTCCGGCCAGCCAGCGCTGCAGCGGGCCGGGATCGGGCGTGGCGGCGAACTCGGCGGCCAGCAGCCGGTCGAGCGTCATGCGGTGGCGATGGCTTTCGATGTACTGGGCCGAATGCCACAGGTTGTTCTTGAAGCGCCCGGGCACGGCAACCTTGGCCCCCAGCTTCAGCGCCAGCTCGCGGGCACCGGCGGGCACCGGCGGGTCGGCATCCAGCCCCAGCAGGTCGGGGCCGAGATAGGGGATCAGGCGGCCGGCGGCGACCTCGGCCCGCAGTCCGGCCAGTTCGGCCCGGGCGTCCATGTCAGTCCTCGTCGCCCAGCTTGCGGGCGTCGACGGTGATCGGCATCGGCGTGTCGGCGGGCATGTCGGGCAGCTGGAAGCGCCAGCCGTTGGCCAGGGTGATCATCCCGCCCCACAAGGTGTCCTTCTCGGCCGCGACCACCATTTCTTCCAGGTCCTTCTTGGGCACGTAGGCCTCGATGCCCTTGGGCACCCTGCGCAGCATCAGTTTCATGGCGACCTCCTTCAGGCGCGCTTCAGCGCCGCGGTCTGTTCGGCGTACCAGGCGGCCACCGCGGTCTCGACGTAGTCGAAGGGATAGGCGTCGACGGCCGTGATGCCGGCCCTGGCCAGGTCGTCCTTCGGGCAGCGGCCGATTTTCGAGCAGAACACGGTGTCGATGCCGGCCAGTGCCTTGATCACCACCTCGAGCGACTCGTCCTCGCCGTAGCCGCCCTGGCAGTAGGCCTCGGCCTTGCGGTGGCCGACGAAGCGCACCCCCTTGGCGTCGACCTCGAACACCTGGAACTCGCGGGCATGGCCGAAATGCTGGTTGATGCGCCCGCCGCCCTTGCTGCACACCGCGACCAGCCTGGGCGGCGCCGTGGTGGCCGACAGTTCGGCCGCGGCGGCGGCCTGGGCCTCGGCGCGGTCGGCGCGCTCGCGCTCGACCACCTCGCGGTACAGGCGCCGGGGTTCGGGATCGGGGGCGACGGCGGCGTCGATGCGGTCCAGGGTGAACTGCTGCGACAGGTCCTCGCCCAGCATGCCGACGGCGTCGGCGCGGCACTGGCGGCAATGGCGCATCAGCTTGACCCCGCCGTCGAGCCGGTCCTGCAGCCCCTTCAGCTCGGCCGGCGTCGGCCCGCGCTGCCCGTCGAGGCCGAAGCGGGTGCCGTGGGCCGCGTCCGAGATCAGCGGCAGCACGTTGTGCAGGAAGGCGCCGCGGGCGCGGATGGCGGCGTTGACCTCGACCAGGTGGTCGTCGTTGACGCCCGGGATCATCACCGAGTTGACCTTGACCAGCACGCCCCTGGCGGTCAGCGCCTCCAGCCCGGCCAGCTGGCGCTCGGACAGGATGCGGGCCCCCTCGGCCCCGGTGTAGCGCCGGCCCTGGTGATAGACCCACGGGTAGATGCGCGCGCCCACCTCGGGGTCGATCATGTTGATGGTGATGGTGACGTGGTCGATGTCGTGGGCGACGATGCGCTCGACGTGGTCGGGCAGCACCAGCCCGTTGGTCGAGATGCAGAACTTCAGGTCGGGCATCACCTGCTTGACCCGGTCGAAGGTCTCGAAGGTGCGGCGCCAGTCGAACAGGGCATCGCCCGGACCGGCCACCCCCAGCACCGAAAGCTGCGGCACCTCGGCCGCCACCGCCAGCACCTTCCGGGCCGCCTGCTCGGGCGTCAGGCGCTCCGAGGTGACGCCGGGGCGGGATTCGTTGGCGCAGTCGTACTTGCGGTTGCAGTAATTGCACTGGATGTTGCAGGCCGGTGCCACCGCCACATGCATGCGGGCGAAGTAGTGGTGGGCCTCCTCGCTGTAGCAGGGGTGGTCCTTGACCTTGGCCCACACCTCGGGCGGCATGTCGGCCGGCGCTTGCGACGACCCGCACGACTTGGACGAACAGCCCGCCGCCGGCGACGCGTCACCGCGCTTGAGCCCCTGCAGGGGAATGACGTTGCTGGTCACCGGCAGCCTCCTCGTCTGGTCTTGCCAAGCCAGAGGAGCAAGGGCCGTGCCAGCGGCACAATAAAGCAAAATCAATGGGTTGGCGGCCTGTCGCGGATGCGACGAATGTCGCTAAGGCGACACGGAGCCCAGCGGCCGCAGGGTCACCTCGCCGGTTTCCGACAGCAGGCTGATGTGCACGCCCGCCGCCCCGCCGGTGCGCTGGGCCACCACCGGGATGCCGAAGTCGTACAGCCGCCCCAGGGCGGCGCGGACGTTGCGGCCGCCGACGCTGTCCTCGGGCCGGGCCGCCATCA
>JBLNBU010000102.1:0-14004 GCA_050260215.1 Actinomycetota bacterium | reverse complement strand
TGTCCCTTGTCGACCAGCGCGGTTCCGGTGTGGACCGCCGCCCGCAGGTTGGGCGAACCCGCCAGCGCATCCATGCCGGTCTCGATCGCTTGTCGCGCGGTATTGTCCGACGAGGCGAAATAGGCGAGCAGTCCTCCGTCGCTGCCTGGCGCCACGCTGCCGCCGTGGCGCTCCACCAGAAGCGCCAGTCCCTCGGGCAGGGGCGCCTCATCTTCCGGATCGGTCGCGAATGGCACGAACGGCTGGACATAAAGAGCCGAGACCTGCCGGCGCTCCAACGCCGCGGCAGGCGCGCTGACGGCGACCGGCTGCACCAGGCCGCCCCGGATTGCCTCGAACAGCTCAACGGTCTGGCTCTCGGGGGCGATGCCCAGCTCGGCCGCCAACATGGTCCGGCACTTGTGGTAATGAGCCAGCGCGGCATTGCGCTTTCCGGACAACGCCAGGGCGCGCATCAGGCCGCGGTGCCCATCCTCGCTCCATGGATCGATGGACAGCAGGCGCTGGGCGGAGGCAACTGCAGCCCCGACGGCTCCCGTCCCGATCTGTCGACCGAGGATGCGGCGCAACGACTCGGTCGCCAGATGCTCATATCGTTGCCGCTTGGTGTTGAGCCATTCGTTCCACTGTTCCGAGGCAATGGGCGACAGGGTCGCCAGGAACGGCCCCCGATAGGCGGAGGCGATGCGGTCGTCGGCATCCTCGGTGGAGTGTTCGAACACGTGGGCGTCCACTTCGACCGTCGCGTCGGTCATGAAGCGCACGGTGTATCTGTCGGCACGCAGGATCGTATCCACGGAGCCCAATTCCCGGCGAATGGTGGCGATCAACTGCCGCAGGTTCTGGCGGCCGAGTTCGGTGTCGTGGTCCGGCCACAGCAGGGTGGCCAGCGCCTCGCGGCGATGGTCGCGGTCGTGCTCGACGGACAGATAGGCCAGCAGTGCCGCCGCCTTGGTCTTGGCGAACCCTTTGACAGAAACGCCGGCGACGCGGACGTCGCAGGATCCGACCCAATGCAGTTGCAGTGGCATGGTGCCCGTCTTGACAGTTACCCCAAACAAAATGACAAACCAACCAATGTAAATCTTGGGTTGAATTTGTCCCGTCTGATGAATAACACGTAAGACCTGCATAAAGGCGCCTGTCAAGCCGGCAGTTACAGTGAACCCGCCACCATGGCGCACCCCATACAAAGGCATGGGGTGGGGCCGCGGATCGACTTGAACGGGAAATCTTTCACGCTGTCATCACGCTCGCTTCTTAAGATGCCGCCGCTTGGACCGGTGACGCAGAGAATTGTCGGACAAAGCCCAAAGGCGGGGTGTGCGGACACCTGTAGAAGAAAAGTCGATCGAGCGGGGGGCGCGATGGAAGGCGGGGCTTTGCCGGCTCAGCATGAGGCCGGCCTGCAGAATTCGGACGCCAGGGAAGAAGCGGTCCCGCCGTCGCCGCAACTCGCCCAGGCCGAAGGGGCCGAGGCGCGGCAAGCGGGCGGCCGGGTGGAAAGCGTTGCCGGGCTGGTCAGCATCATCGCTCCCGACGGACGGTCGCGGGCTGCCCATCCCGGCGACGTCATCCTTCCGCACGAGCGTATCGAGACCGGAGTGGAGGGACGGATCGGCGTCTCGCTCGGGGACGGGACGACGTTTTCGTTGGGCGAAGGATCGCTGGCCGCCATCGACGACTATTCCCCGGACACGGCAACCGCCATCTCGGATTTTTCGGTGTTGCGCGGCACCTTCGCCTTTGTTTCGGGGACGATCGCAAAGGTCCACCCCGAAGCGGTGCACATCAAGACTCCGGTGGCTACCGTAGGCATCCGCGGCACCGCTGTCGCGATCAAGGTCGATCCCGACAGCGGGGCGACCGCCTTGGGCCTGATGGTCGAACGGGGCGACCATGTCGGTGAGGTGTCGGTCACCAACGCGGCCGGCACCACGGTGATCAACCAGGGGTATCAGGGCGTCACGGTCAGCAGTTCCACCAGCCTGCCGTCGCAGCCCTTCACCCTCACCGCCGCCCAGTTCGGTCAACAGTTCGGGCAGGCGATCAACTCGCTGCCCCACTACGAGCAAAGCCTGCCCGACACCTTCCGCAACGAAATCCAGCATCCCGCGGATCCCCAGCACGGTCCTGAACAGCCGGGCAACGGCAAGGAAGGATTGCTGCAGGATCACCACCCGACCGACATCACGGCCCTGGCGAAGGCAACGGAGCCAACTCCCCCGCCCGCTCTCGACTTGGCCACGTTCAAACTGCAATTGCCGGCCAATTCGGCTCAGGGCGCCCTGTTCACGGCCTTGGCCAAGGATGCGCCCATCCAGGTCGGCGAGATGATTTCGTACCGGACCAATCCCCAGACCGGTGCGGTCGAGTCTGTGCATACCGCCGCGGAACGCTATTCGGTGGCCGGTTCGGTCATCGACGGCTACATCAAGAACGCCACCGTGTTCGCGGATGCCAACGGCAACGGCGTGCTGGACGCCGGGGAAGTGTGGACCACCACGGACGACGCCGGCCATTTCGCGCTGACCAACGGGATCGGGGCGATCGTCGTGGTCGGGGGCACGGACGTCTCCACCGGGCTCGCCCATCAAGGGACGTTGAAGGCCGCGGCGGGATCGTCGGTGGTCACCCCACTGACCACGATGGTCCAGTCACTGGTCGAGAGCAATCCCTCGCAGAGCCTCCAGGCGGCGGAGGCCGCGGTAAAACAGGGACTGGGCCTTTCCGGGTCGGTCGATCTTGCCAGTTTCGATCCGGTACAGGCCGCGCTGTCCGGCGACGCCCAGGCGGCGGCGACGGCCAAGGCGGTGCTGGCGGCGGCGGTGATGGTGCAGAATACGGTCGTCCAGGCCTCCTCGGTGCTCCAGGGTGCCGGAGCGGCGCAGGGCGACGCGGTGGCCGCTGTCTTCGCCAAGTTGGCGGCCAAGGTCGCGGCCGGACAGGACATCACCCAGAGCCAGACCCTCCACGACGTGATCGTCGATTCGGCTGCGGCCCAGGGCCAGGCCGTCGACATCACCAAGGTCGCGGCGGTGGCCAATTCGGTCGCCCAGGTGATCGGCGAAGCCAACACCCAGATGCATCAGACGGCCACCAGTGGCGGCGATGGCCTCGCCTTCCTGACCCAGGTGGCGCAGATCGCCAATGTGGCGCAAGGTTCGGCGGCGACCGCCATCAGCCAGGCCGCGCAGACCGGGACCGCCGGCGCCGCCACCTCGCTGGTCACCAACTACACCGGGAACGCCTTGACAACCGCCGTGGCCCAGGCCGGCGGCAATATCGGCGACGTCACGGGCGGCACCGCTCCATCCACGCCGATCGATCAGGTTCTCGCGGTCAGCGCCGACAACCACACACTGGCTGGGTCTACCGGCAACGACACCCTGACCGGCGACGCGGGCAACGACGTGCTGATGGGCGGTGCCGGCACCGACACGCTCATCGGCAATGGCGGCAACGACAGCCTCTACGGCGGTGCCGGCGACGACCTCATGACGGTGGGTGACGGAAGCAGCTACGTCTTCGGCGGCGACGGCAACGACCGCGTCGTCCTGGGGGCGGGCACCCATTACGTGGACGGCGGTGCCGGGACCGACACCGCCGAAGTTTCCGGAACGCGCAGCCACTACGAACTGCGCTATACCGGTTCCGGGGTGGTCGTCCGCGACATGACCGTCCAGGGCAGCGTCGCCACCCTGGTCAACGTCGAGAACCTCGCGTTCTCCGACGGGACCATCGCGCTCACTCATAATGCGGCTCCGCAGGCCGGTACAGCTGCCGCCCAGGTCAACCAGGGCGGCAGCGTCATCATCCATCCATTGGATGCTGCGAGTGATCCCGACAACAACGCCCTGACGCTCGCCGGCATCGGTGCGGCGGCGCACGGCACGTTGACCGATCTCGGTGACGGCACCGTTCGCTACACTCCGACCGGACAGTATTACGGCGCTGATTCGTTCACCTATCAGGTATCCGATTCCCTGGGAGGGGTGTCGGCAGGCGTGATCACGATAACCGTGAACCATGTCAATCAGTCGCCCCAGGCCGCCGCGGCGTCCTATACCACCGCGTGGAATGCCCCGGTCTCGGGCGCACTGCCCGGCAGCGATGGCGACAGCGCCAACCTGACCTATTCGATCCTGGCCAACGGCGCGCACGGACAAGCCGTCGTCACCGACCCGACCACGGGCGCCTTCACCTATACCCCATCGAACCGGTCGGCGGGCACCGACAGCTTTACCTATCAGGTGTCCGACGGATCATTGACCGCATCGGGAACCATATCCCTGTCCACGACCGCCGTGACGGTGAACGGATCGGGCCAAGGCGACAGCATCAGCGTCGGTGGCGGGAGCACCGTCGTCAACGCCTATGGCGGCGACGATATCGTAAACGTGACCGATCGCGCCCTGGCCGACGCTACCATCGACGGGGGCGCCGGGCAGGACACGGTGGCGCTGCCGGCGTACAACCCCGGCGAGGCCCCCAATCGCGACTTCGTGTCCGGGTCCTATCAGCTCGACGCCAACGGGTCCTATGTCTACAGCCTGACCCATGCCGACGGCGGCACGCTGACGCTGACCAATGTCGAATTCCTGAAGTTGGGGGACAAGACCTACAAGCTGGCGACGTCCCCGCACGCACTGATCGACAACGTCTATAGCGACGGCGAGTACGTCTACCCGGGCTGGTACAACGACATCGGCGCCATCTGGTCGGCGGACACCGGCAAGGTGTTCATGCTGTCGAGCCCGGGCCAGGACGCCTATGTCTATCCGAGGATATATTCCCTGGGCGACACCGTGGTCTATGGCGGTACCGGCAACGACCACATCATCGACAACATCGCCAACAACACCATCTTCGCCGGGTCGGGCGACGACAGCATCGTCATCGGCTTCGGATCCAACGACAGCGTCGACGCTGGCTCGGGCGACGACACCGTCTCCATCGTCGGATTGGTATTCCAGCACAGCGGCACCATCGACGGTGGGGCCGGCACCGACACGCTGGACCTGACCAGGTTGCCGCGGGACTGGATGGCCAACGTCGCCATCAACCTGGCCACCTCGACCGAGTTCGTCGGTTTCGAGAACATCACCGCGCCCTGGCAGGGCTACAACGACGACAGCTTCTATACCTTCTCCAACGCCGTGTTCACCGGCACCGCCGGCGACAACGTCATCTCGGGTGGCAACACCATCTTCGGCGGCGCCGGCAACGACACGCTCGCCTATGCCGACACCATCCTCGGCGGGACCGGCGACGACACCCTCACCACCGGGTACCACGACAGCGTCGTCGACGGCGGGGCGGGCGCCGACCTTGTCCACCTCGAAGGGGACACCACCCATATCGACACGGTGATCGAGCGGGTGGGCAGCGGTGGCACCACCCTGGCCGAGGCCGACGTGGTCACCGGCTTCGTCGCCGGCCAGGACGTCGTCGCCCTGGCCGACGGGCTGCTGTTCAGCGACCTTGCCATCACCCAGGGCACCGGCGCCTATCGGGCCGATACGGTCATCACCACCGCCAGCGGCGAATATCTGGCCCGGCTGGTCGGCGTGCAGGCCAGCACCCTCGATTCGTCCTCGTTCATGCGATGG
Organism: Actinomycetota bacterium; assembly: GCA_050260215.1. Lineage (GTDB taxonomy): Bacteria > Pseudomonadota > Alphaproteobacteria > Rhodospirillales > Magnetospirillaceae > JBLNBU01. The sequence goes on along the minus strand of JBLNBU010000102.1, from coordinate 8,392 downwards.
GCCAGCCCGCTGCTTGCCGGGCACGACGTCACGTTCGGCAACCTGTCCATCGTCCAGGGCACCGGCGCCTTCGCCAACGACACCATGATCAGCTACGCGCCCACCGGCGAGTTCCTGACCAGGCTGGTCGGCGTCCAGGCGGACACCGTCACCCAGTTCACCCTGCTCGACTGGCTGACCTCTCCGCTGGCCGTCAGCGGCTCGGGGACGGTGTCCGGCTCCCAGCTCGGCGACACCATCACCGTCACCGGCACCGATACCGCCGTCCGTGCCCATGGCGGCGACGACACCATCGCGGTGGGCAGCCGAGCCTGGGACGCCACCATCGACGGGGGCGCCGGGCAGGACACGGTGACGCTGCCGGCGTACAACCCCGGCGAGGCGCCGGCTCGCGACTTCGTGTCCGGGTCCTATCAGCTGGACGCCAACGGCACCTACGTCTACAGCCTGACCCATGCCGACGGCGGGACGCTGACGCTGACCAACGTCGAGTTCCTGAAGTTGGGGGACAAGACCTACAAGCTGGCGACGTCCCCGCACGCGCGGATCGACAACGTCTATAGCGACGGCGAGTACGTCTACCCGGGCTGGTACAACGATATCGGCGCCATCTGGTCGGCGGACACCGGCAAGGTGTTCATGCTGTCGAGCCCGGGCCAGGACGCCTATGTCTATCCGAGGATCTATTCCTTGGGGGACACGGTGGTCTACGGCGGCGCCGGCAACGACCACATCATCGACAACATCGCCAACAACACCATCTTCGCCGGGGCGGGCGACGACAGCATCGTCATCGGCTTCGGATCCAACGACAGCGTCGACGCTGGCTCGGGCGACGACACCGTCTCCGTTGTCGGATTGGTATTCCAGCACAGCGGCACCATCGACGGTGGGGCCGGCACCGACACGCTGGACCTGACCAGGTTGCCGCGGGACTGGATGGCCAACGTCGCCATCAACCTCGCCACCTCGACCGAGTTCGTCGGTTTCGAGAACATCGCCGCCCCCTGGCAGGGCTACAACGACGACAGCTTCTATACCTTCTCCAACGCCGTGTTCACCGGAACCGCCGGCGACAACGCCATCTCGGGCGGCAACACCATCTTCGGCGGCGCCGGCAACGACACGCTCGCCTATGCCGATACCATCCTTGGCGGGACAGGCGACGACACCATCACCACCGGCTATCACGACAGCGTGGTCGACGGCGGGGCGGGGGCGGACCGCATCCATCTCGAGGGCAACGCCACCCATATCGACACGGTGTTCGAGCGGGTGGGCAGCGGCGGCGCCACCCTGGCCGAGGCCGACGTGGTCACCGGCTTCGTCGCCGGGCAGGACGTCGTCGCCCTGGCCGACGGGCTGCTGTTCAGCGACCTTGCCATCACCCAGGGCACCGGCGCCTATGGGGCCGATACCATCATCGCCACCGCCAGCGGCGAATACCTCGCCCGGCTGGTCGGGGTCCAGGCGTCGAGCCTGGGCTATTCCACCTTCGTCGCCAGCCAGGCCAGCACCGCCGGGAACATCGCGCCGGTGGCGGGGGCGATGACCACCGTTTCCCTCGACGAAGACGGCGTATCCGCCGGGATCACGTTGTCGGGTACCGCATCGCAAGGCCAGACGATCATCCAGTATTCGATCACTGCCCTGCCGACCCACGGCACCTTGTTCGTCGACAGCAATGGCAATGGCAGCCTGGATGCGGGCGAGGCGGTGAGTGCAGGCACCCATATTTCCGCCACCGACGTCGCCAACGGGCGCCTCCACTATCAGGGTACCGCCCTGTATGCGGGGTTCGACAGCTTCCGCTACGGGGCCATCGATTCCCTGGGCACCCCGTCGATCAATACGAGTACCGTCCAGCTGCGCATCACCCCGGTCAACCATGCCCCGCAGGTCGCCGCGGTCACCTGGGCGACCAACGAGAACACGACCGGCAGCGGTGCATTGGCCGCCACCGATGCCGAAAGCGATACGCTTACCTACACGGTGGTGGACGGACCGCAGCACGGCAGCGTCACCCTCGACGCCCTGCATCCGGGGGTGTTCACCTATACCCCGGACGGATCCTACTTCGGGCAGGACAGTTTCACCTACAAGGCCAATGACGGGACCGCCGATTCGGCCACGGTGGCGGCGGTGTCGATCTCGGTGACCTATGTCCCCAACGCGCCGACGGCTTCCCAGCAGATCCTGACCACCGATGAAGGGGTGGACCTGATCGGCGGCCACCTGACGGCCGGCAATGTGGTGGCCGGCCATACCCTTGCCTACACCGTCGACACCGCACCCTCGAAGGGGACGCTGACCTACGACCAGACCACCGGTGCGTTCTCGTACCACCCGTTCGCCACGGTGAACGGCGCGGACGCCTTCACCTACCACGTCACCGACCTGACCACGCAGCTCAGTTCGGCCCAGGCCGCCATCGCCATCACGGTCACCCCGGTCGATACGGCACCGGTTGTCTCTTCCGGCGCCCTGGTGGTCGTCGAGAACACGGCGGCGACCACCTACCTGATGGCCATGGATCCTGACGGCCATGCCCTGACCTACAGCATTCCCGATGGCTTGGGGCCGGCGCACGGGACCATCACGAACCTCGATCCGGCGACGGGCCATTTCACCTATACGCCCGACGCCGACTACTACGGCGCCGACCAGTTCACCTTCCGGGCGACCGATGCCGCCGAGGGCCTGTATTCCGAGGCGGGCGTGTCGGTGTACGTGTTCGGCACCAAGCCCATTGCCGCCGACGACTCCGTCTACGCCATGGAGGGGACGCCGTTGACCCTCATGTCGCGCAAGCTGGCGGCCAATGACGCCGACCCGTATGGCGACCTGTTGCACGTTTCGGCGGTCGGGAACGCGGCCCACGGCACCGTCGCCCTGGACGCTCACAACAACGTGCTGTTCACCCCCGAGGACGGCTTCATCGGGACGGCCAGCTTCGACTACACGGTGGCCGACAGCCATGGCGGCCAGGACACCGCCACCGTCACCGTCACCGTCCTGGCCCCGACGACCGACGCCAACGGCGACCATGCCAGCGGCGGTGGCGGCCTGCTGGCATACGGCACCTCGGGCAACGATACGGTTTCGTTCGCCGGAGGTGCCATCGCCGGCATCCACGGCAACGGCGGGACCGACACCTGGCAGTTCACCGGGGCAGGCCTGAACTTCAGCCTCACCCAGGCCAACCAGACCGAATTCTACGGCGCAGTCACCGGCGTCAGCCGCGTCGACCTTGCCGCGAACGGCAACAACACGCTGGTCATGAACAAATTCGACGTCGCAGGCATGGGCCCGGGCGGCAGCAACGCCTTGCTGACAGGCACCGCCTTCGCCGGCCACGCCAACGCCGTCGTCGTCACCGGTGATGCCACCGACCACCTGACCCTTGGGGACGCGTGGACGAACCTGACACCGACGGCGAGCCAGGAAATCGTCTTGGCCGGCGGGCCTGGCGGTTCGTTCAGCGTCTACGAGAGTTCCAACCATGACGCGTTGATCGTCGTCGATGACCGTGTTCACGTGACCCATGCCTGATCCCCGGAATATCCCTCTTCCGCTCTCTCGCCTGGCGACGGTCGTTGCCGAGGGATGGTCTGCTCTCTTCGCTGCCGGTGCCCCCGCCGCTTCACTTCCGGAATCTGCCGGCGGGACGAACTGGCTGGCCGACATCGTCAAGCCGATGGCTCCGGCCTATCGCCAGGTGGCCGTGATCTCCCTGTTCACCAACATCCTTGCGCTCGCGCCGTCGATCTACATCCAGCAGGTCTATGACCGGGTGGTGTTCCATGCCGGCCTGAGCACGCTGCAGGGCCTGACGTTGGGGATGGTCCTGGTGATCGGGTTCGATTTCGTCCTGCGCCAGGGGCGAGCCCGCCTGCTTCAGGCTGCCGGTTCGCGCATTCAGGTGGTGGCCGGGCGGGCGATATTCTCGCGGCTGCTGCGCTTGCCGTTGCGGACGCTGGAATCCAGGCCGGCTGCCCAATGGCAGGCCGTGTTCCGGGATATAGGCGTTGTCCGCACCCTGTTCGCCGGCCCGACGGCCCTGGCGGTGATCGACGCGCCCTTCCTGCTGCTCGGCCTGCTGCTGATCATCAGCATCGCCGGCCCGGTGGCCTGGATACTGGCGTTCGTCATTCCGGCCTTCATTGCCTTGGCCGCCATTGCCGGTCGCGATCTCGATGCCCGCACGGCCGCCGAGCGGCACTCCGCCCAGCGCCGCGACAGGCTGGTCAACGATCTTGGCGCGGTGCGCGCCGAGGTGAAGGCGCAAGGGCTGCACGAGGTCCTGGAGCAACACTGGCTCGAAGCCCAGATCGACTGGCAGACCCAATCGCTCGCCTTCTCGCGCCGCGCCGATTTCTATCGCGACGTCTCCGCCAGCATGACCACCGCGACGACCGTGGTGATCACCGTCGTCGGCTCGCTGGCCATTCTCGGCCAGGACATGACCATGGGCTCGCTGATCGCGGCCAACATCATCGTCGGGCGGATTGTCGGCCCGATCAGCAACCTGGTCTCGCAATGGCGGGGCGTCGCCGAATTCCGCCAAGCGAAGCGGCGCCTGGACGAGCTGTTCGCCATGCCCGCCGATCTCGCCGCCAGCGCGGTGGTCCTGCCGCGGTTGGCGGGCAAGCTGGCGGTGGAGAATGTCAGCTTCACCTATGGCGGCGACGAGGAGAAGGTCCTGGACGGCCTGCGCCTTCAACTGGGCCCGGGCGGGCTCTACGGCATCTCCGGGCCGATCGGCTGCGGCAAGTCGACCCTCCTCAAGGTGCTGCGCGGCCTTTACGTCCCGCAAATGGGCCGTGTCCTGCTCGACGACGCCGACATCGGCCAGTTCGGCATGAACGATGTTCCGGCACGCATCGGCTATCTGCCGCAGACCGTGCGCCTGTTTGCCGGAAGCATCCGCGACAACATCATCATGGGCCTGGCCGGGATCGAGGACGAAGCCCTGGTCGAGGCGGCGCGCCTGACCGGCTCCCATGACTTCGTGGCGGACCTGAAGGCAGGCTATGGCACCGACGTGGGCGAGGGCGGCCACAAGCTTTCGGGCGGGCAACGCAAGCTGGTGGCGCTGTCGCGGCTGCTTCTGCTCGATCCCGAAATCCTGCTGCTGGATGAGCCGACCTCCGAATTGGATCCCGCCAGCGCCGACCGGATCGTCCGGCTTCTGGTCTCGCAGGGTGAGCAGCGTACGGTGGTCGTCGCGACCCATTCACCCGCCCTGTTGTCCGCCTGCACAGGCGTGCTGGTGCTGCAGAAAGGCCGACTGGTGCTGGGAGGGCGCCCCGACGAAGTATTGCCAAAGCTGGCGGTGCGGTCCGATGCCAGGACTGAGCCGGCATGAGTGCGCGGTATCAGTCCTTTTTGGCCGAACACGCGACCCCGTGGTGGCGCCACATCGACCGGGTGCTTCTGGCGCTGCTTGTCACCGCGCTGGTGTGGGCCGCCTTTGCCCATCTCGACCAGGTCGCGGTGGCAAGCGGAGAGGTGATCCCGCAAAGCAAGGTCAAGGTCATCCAGCATTTCGAGGGCGGCATCATCGAGCGCATCGAGGTGGCCGAGGGCCAGCACGTGCGGCCGAACGACACCTTGCTCGTCCTCAACCTCGCGGCCGCCGGAATGAACCGCGAGGAAATGCAGGTCCGCCTCGACAGCCTGGAACTGGTGCGCATCCGCCTGGAGGCCGAAGCGACCGACAGGCCGCCCCATTTTCCGCAAGAAATGGTGCGTGACAGGCCTGGGCTGGTCCAGGCGGAAAAGGACGCCTATGCGGCGCAGACCGCGGAATTCGAGAGTGGGCTGGCGGTCGTCGACCGCCAGATTGCCCAGCGACGGAAGGAAGTGGCGGAACTGCAGGCTCGTCTTTCCTCGGCGGAGCGCGAACTCGATCTGGCCCGCAGCGAGCTTCAGATGAAGCGCAACCTGCTCAAGGAGGATCTCACCTCCAAGCTGGACGTGCTCAACACGGAGCAGCGCGCCGCCAAGCTTGAAGGCGATGCGGCCGTGGCCCGGCAGTCCGTTCCCCGCGCGCATGAGGCGCTGTCGGAAGCCCGGGCCCATCACGACGAAGTGGTGTCCGCATATCGCCGCCGTGCCCAGGAAAAGCTGTCGGAAACGGACCATGAGATCGCGCGGCTGAAGGAGCAGCTGAGCATCGCCCAGGACCAGGTGAAGCGTTCCATCGTCCGCAGCCCTATCGATGGCGTCATCAAGAACATGCGCTACGTCACCATCGGCGGGGTGGTGAAGGCCGGCGAGCCGATCATGGAGATCGTGCCCTTCGAGGAAAGCCTGGTGGTCGAGGCCCGGCTGTCTCCCGCCGACCGCGGATACGTGGCGGAAGGACAGCCGGTCCAGGTCAAGGTGTCGGCCTTCGATTTCGTCCGTTTCGGCACGCTTCAGGGAAAGGTGTCGTCCATCGCCGCCGACACCATCAACGACCCCGATGCTGGGCCCTACTACAAGGTGGTGGTCACGACCAATTCATCCCATCTCGGCCCGGACCCGGGGATGTACAGGATCCAGCCGGGCATGCAGACGACAGTGGATATCCGTGTCGGCAGGCAAACTGTTCTTCAGTACTTGATCAGACCTGTTCTCAAGCTTCGCTACGACGCGTTCAGGGAGCCGTAAGGGGGAATATTATGGTGACGAAGGTGATTGCTTGTCTCCTGCTGGCGAGCTGGGCGGTTGCGGCCCAGGCGGAACCCCTGTCGGAGACCCTTTCCGGTTTGCTGGAGGCCAACAAGAAGATCCGTGCCGCCTCGTCCGACATGAAGGCCGCCGAGGAACAGGCCAAGGAGGCCTGGGGCGCGTGGTATCCGCAGCTCGATACCACGGCCGACTATGGGTATGAGCGGACAGCCAAGCCCAGCCTGACCAACACCGCCCATCTTCACCCCGGCGGCGTCACCGTCAAGGCGACCCAGCTGTTGTGGGACTTCGGCGGAACCAATGCCGCAGTGCGCAAGAGCGAGTTGGCGGCGGAAGGAGGCAAGGCCAATCTCGACGCCGTCCAGCAGGACGTACTGCTGGAGGGGCTGACCGCCTATCTCAACCTCGCCAAGAATGCGCGTGCCCTGGACTATGCCCGGCAGTCGGTCGACAACATCCGCAAGCAGACCGGCATGGAAGAGGCGCGTGTCGACATGGGCCCCGGCTATCCCACCGACGTGCTGCAGTCCAAGAGCCAGTTGGCCGGAGCGGAGGCCCGCCTCGCCCGCGCCGAAGGGGCCTTCATCGTATCCGTCAACCGCTACCGCGCGGTCTTTGGTCAGGTTCCGGCGGATCTCGCCAACCTGGCGATCCCGACGCTGGACCAGGCCGGCATCCCGCCGACGGTCGAGGAGGCGACCCGCATCGCCGAGGCGGAGAATCCCCAGATCAAGTCGGCCGGTCTCATCGCCGCGAGTTCGCGCGAAGAGGTCACCCGCGTCCTGGCCGCCAAGGCCCTGCCCAAGGTCAACGCCATCGCCTCGGCCGCCAACCTGCGCGACGTCTCTGGTACCGCCGGTGACGAGCACGATACCTCGGTCAAGGTCCAGGTCACCTACCCCTTGAATCTCGGCCTGACTGCGGTCAACTCGCTGCGTGCCGCCGAATACGGGGTCTCGGGGGCCGAGAACAGGCTTGGCGACACCGGCGACCGGGTCGAGGAGGCCGTGCGCAATGCCTGGCAGAACCTGCTGACCGCCAGACTGAACCTTCAGTACCTGCAGACCCCGGCCAATATTGCCGAGAAGTTCCTTGAGCTGGCGCGCAAGGAACGCCTGCAGGGCCGGCGGTCGCTGATCGACGTGCTGTCCGGCGAAACGACCCTGATCAACGCGCGCAGCGACGCCGCCGCAGCCCAGGCAGACGTGGCCATTGCCCAGGCGACGCTGCTCGCCACCCTCGGCCGTTTGTCACCGGCGGTCGTGAAGTAAACCTGGCGATCGGTCGGCGCCGCACTTGCCATGGAAAGTTGCTTGGGTGATCATCATCACTCTTGATGATGAGGGGGTCGGGTGACGCATTTCGCGCACAGCTCGGAAAACGGACCATGGGAGCCGCTTGATCGTCATCTGATGGCGGTGGCGGAACGGGCCGAAGCTCTGGCCGGGCCCTTCGGTGCGGCATCGCTGGGCCGCGCAGCCGGCCTGCTTCATGACGCAGGCAAGTTCCGCGAGACGTTCCAGCGTTACCTGCGGCGGGAGGTGTCGTCCGCCGAGCATTCCGTCCTCGGTGCCATTTTGGCCGCCGAGCGGTTCTATCCCACCCAGATCGGCCGCCTGCTGGCCTATGTCGTTGCCGGCCATCATGCCGGGCTGCCGGACGGCGGCAGTGCCGACGACAGTTGTCTCGATGCCCGCATTCACAATGGCCGGGC
>JBLNBU010000101.1:0-7203 GCA_050260215.1 Actinomycetota bacterium | reverse complement strand
CTTGGATATTCTGCCGCTTTCCATGAGCGCGCCGGCCTTCTTCGTCCGCGGGACGCGGGCCGGACCCGCTTTCGGAGCCTTGTGGAGAGCGACCAGTGTTCCCTGTCGTGATGCCGACCTACGCGCGGGCCGACCTTGCTTTCGAGCGGGGCGAGGGTGTGTACCTGTACGCCAGCGACGGCCGCAGCTACCTCGACTTCCATTCCGGCGTGGCGGTCAACGCCCTGGGCCACTGCCATCCGCGCCTGGTCGAGGCCGTGCGCGAGCAGGCCGGGAAGCTGTGGCACTGCTCGAACCTGTTCAAGGTGCCGGGCCAGGAGCGGGTCGCTTCCATCCTGACCGGCAACAGCTTCGCCGACACGGCCTTCTTCTGCAATTCGGGCGCCGAGGCGGTCGAGTGCGCCATCAAGACGGTGCGCAAGTACCACTACGAGAACGGCGCGCCTGAGCGCTACCGCATCATCTGCGCCACCGGGGCCTTCCACGGCCGGACGCTGGCCACCATCGCCGCCGGCGGCCAGGAAAAGCACCTGAAGGGCTTCGGCCCGCCGGTGGACGGCTTCGACCACGTGCCCTTCGGCAACCTCAACGCGCTGCGTGCCGCCATCGGGCCGCAGACCGCCGGCATCCTGGTCGAGCCGGTGCAGGGCGAGGGCGGCGTCATCGCCGGCGACCCCGACTACCTGCGCCGCCTGCGCGCCACCGCCGACGAGTTCGGCCTGCTGCTGGTGTTCGACGAGGTGCAGACCGGCATCGGGCGGACCGGGCGGCTGTTCGCCTACGAGCATGCCGGCATCGCCCCCGACGTCATGGCCCTGGCCAAGGGCCTGGGCGGCGGCTTCCCCGTCGGCGCCTGCCTGGCCACCGAGAAGGCGGCCAAGGGCATGATCGCCGGCGCCCACGGCTCGACCTTCGGCGGCAATCCGCTGGCCATGGCCGCCGCCGAGGCGGTGCTGTCTGTGGTGCTGGAACCCGGCTTCGTCGAGCGGGTCGACCGCGTCTCCAAGCTGCTGCGCACCCGGCTCGACGACCTGGCCGCCCGCTTCCCCGCCGCCATCTCCGAGGTGCGCGGGCTTGGCCTGCTGACCGGGCTCAAGACGACCGCCCCCAATGCCGAAGTGGTGGCGAAGCTGGCCGAGAACGGCCTGCTGACCGTGCCGGCCGGCGACAACGTGGTGCGGCTGCTGCCCCCGCTCATCATCGACGAGAGCCATGTCGACGAGGCCGTCGCCATCCTTTCGCGCACCTTCAGCGACTGACGCCCATGACCAAGACGCCCCGCCACTTCCTCGACCTCGACCGCTTCGACGCGGCGACGTTGCGCGCCATCCTCGACCTGGGGCACGCCTACAAGCAGGGCAGGAAACCGCACGGCGAGGCCAAGCCGCTGGCCGGCAAGGCGCTGGCGATGATCTTCGAGAAGCCCAGCACGCGTACCCGCGTGTCGTTCGAGACCGGCATGAAGCAGCTGGGCGGCGACGTCATCATCCTGACCCGCTCCGACACCCAGCTGGGCCGCGGCGAGACCATCGCCGACACCGCCCGGGTGCTGTCACGCTTCGTCGACGCGATCATGATCCGCACCGACCGCCCCGACAAGCTGGTGGAGCTGGCCGAACACGCCACCGTGCCGGTCATCAACGGCCTGACCGACGATTCGCATCCCTGCCAGGTGATGGCCGACGTCATGACCTTCGAGGAGCACCGCGGGTCCATCGCCGGCAAGGTGGTGGCGTGGTCCGGCGACGGCAACAACGTTGCCGCCAGCTTCATCCAGGCGGCCGCCCAGTTCGGCTTCGAGATGCGCCTGGCCTGCCCCGAGCAGCTGATGCCGAGCCCGGCGGTGGTCGATTGGGCGCGCGCCCGCGGCGCCAAGGTGGTGCTGGGCACCGATCCCAAGGCCGCGGTGGCCGGCGCCGACCTGGTGGTCACCGACACCTGGGTGTCCATGGGCTGCCAGGACCGCGACCGCACCCGCCTGCTCGAACCCTATCAGGTCAACGAAGGCCTGATGGCCCTGGCCGACCCCAAGGCGCTGTTCATGCACTGCCTGCCCGCCCACCGCGGCGAGGAGGTCACCGACGCCGTCATGGACGGCCCGCAGTCGGTGGTTTGGGACGAGGCGGAAAACCGCTTGCATGCCCAGAAGGGCATCCTCACCTGGTGCCTATGCCAATCGTGAACACGTGGAAACCATGACCGAACGCTCGCTCGACCTGGTGATGCCGTTCTCGGTCGGCGGCGGTTCCGTGCGCGGCCGGCTGGCGCGGCTGGGCCCGGCGCTGGACACCATCCTGGCCGGCCACGGCTATCCGGCCGCGGCCGCCTCGCTGCTGGCCGAGACGCTTGCGCTGGCCTCGGTGCTGGCGGCGTCCTTGAAATACGACGGGGTCTTCACCCTGCAGGCCCAGGGCGACGGCCCGGTGTCGCTGGTGGTCGCCGACGTGACCAGCGACGGGAATTTGCGCGGCTACGCCCGCTTCGATGCCGAGCGGCTGGCGGGTGCCGCCGGCGACACCATCGGCCACCTGCTGGGCGGTGGCTACCTGGCCTTCACCGTCGACCAGGGCCACGACACCGACCGCTACCAGGGCATCGTCGAGCTGCAGGGCGACAGCCTGACCGACTGCGCCCATCTGTATTTCCGCCAGTCCGAACAGCTGCCCACCTCGGTCAAGCTGGCGGTGGCGCCGCCGTCGGGCGACACGGGCTGGCGCGCCGCGGCCATCATGGTCCAGCGCATGCCGGCCGGGTCGGCCAACCTGCCGATCCTGACCGCCGACGAGGCCGAGGACGGCTGGCGCCGCGCCGAGATGCTGATGGCGACCACCACCGCCGACGAACTGGTCGACGTTGCCCTGCCGCCCGAACGGCTGCTGTGGCGCCTGTATCACGCCGAGATCCTGCAGACCTTCGACGCCAAGCCGCTGGCCGCCCACTGCCGCTGTTCGCGCAGCAAGGTCGAAGGCGCACTGCGCTCGTTCCCCGCCGACGACGTGCGGGCGCTGGCCGACGACAACGGCACCGTGTCGGTGACCTGCGAGTTCTGCCGCGCCGAATATGCCTTCGGTCGAGACGACCTGGAGCGGATGCTGGCGTCTTGACGCCCGCGCTCCGGCAGCCAAGAATGGGCTGCTACCCCCTTTGATCACTCGGGAACCGCATCCATGTTCGCACGCCGCTTCCGCGTGATGGCCGTCGTCATCGCCACCCTCGCCCTGCCCGCCTGCCAGAACAAGCCGCCGATGCAGAAGCTGCCCGAGATCAGCTTCGCCAACCTGCGCCCCATCGCGCTCGACGTGGCCCAGCTCGAGATCGTGCCGGAATACGTGTCGCCGGGCCGCAGCCCCAATGTCGAGCACCTGATGCCGGTTTCGCCGGAAGGCGCGGCCGTGCGCTGGGCCCAGGACCGCCTGAAGCCGGTGGGCACTACCGGCTCGGCCCAGGTGGTGATCAAGGACGCCAAGGTGGTCGAGACGGCGCTGAAGACCGACAAGGGCGTCTCGGGGCTGTTCAAGAAGGAGCAGGAGGCCCGCTACGACGGCGCGCTCGACGTGCAGATCCGCATCCTCGACGAGCGCCACATGCCGGTCGCCGACGTGGTCGCCCGCGCCACCCGCTCGCGCACGGTGCCGGAAGGCATCACCATCAACGAACGCGACCGCGTCTTCTACGAGATCAGCGAAGCCCTGGCCAAGGACATCGACCAGCAGCTGACCCAGCTGATTCCTACCTACCTGAACCGTTGGGTGCGCTAGGAAGCGAGGCGCTGGCCCCTTCGAGGTAGACCTATCCCCGATGCCCGCTTGATCCCAAAGGGTCAGGCGGGCCAGCCTTTCGCCAGGATCTTCCCCAGCGAGGGCATCGGCCATGGGCAGGAAGCTCTATCAGAGCCACATGGAGCAGCGGCTGCGGGACCTTGGCCTGCAGATCGACAGCGTCAAGGCGCGCCTGGCCGAAACACCGTCCCCGCACCTGATGACCGCGCTTGCCGGCCAGCTTGCCCTGCTCGACGACCGCCGTCGGCGGGTCAAGGAGAAGCTGGACGCGCTCGATCACGAGCCCGACGGCACCTGGGAGGACCTGAAGGCCGAGATCGAGGACGAGTGGGACGCCCTGGTCCAGGATTTCGAGGAGCGGGTGGCCAACCTGGCCTGACCCTGCCCCCTCCCACCAAGAGAGGGGGCCGGCCAGGATTTAAGCCGCTGCGCCGTGGCAGTGCTTGTACTTCTTGCCCGAACCGCAGGGGCAGGGCGAGTTGCGCGGGGTGGCGCCCCAGGTGGCCGGATCGGCCGAATCGAACGAGGCGCGGCGCTGGTGGGACGACACGGTGGTGCCGTTCTCCATGCTGTGGCCGGCCAGCGCCGGGTCCTGGCGGGTCTCGTGCATCTCACGCGGGCCGGCGGGCTCCAGGGCCTGGTCGGACTCGCCGAAGCGCAGCTCCACATGGGCCAGGATGCTGGTGACCTTCTCGCGCAGGTCGTGGAGCATCTGTTCGAACAGGTTGAAGGCTTCGCGCTTGTATTCGTTCAGCGGGTCGCGCTGGGCGTAGGCGCGCAAGGAAATGCCCTGGCGCAGGTGGTCCAGCTGCAGCAAGTGGTCCTTCCACGCCTGGTCCAGGATCTGCAGCAGCATGCTCTTTTCGACCATGCGCATGACCTCGGGCCCGTAGTTGGCGGCCTTTTCCGCCATCTTGCGGTCGGCGGCGTCCTGGACGCGGTGGCGGATCTCCTGGTCGGCGATGCCCTCTTCCTTGGCCCATTCGGCTACCGGCAGGTCGAGGTTGAAGACGCGCAGGCATTCCTCGTGCAGCGCGGCGACGTCCCACTGGTCGGCATAGGCGCGCTCGGGGATGCAGCGAGCGACCATTTCCTCGATCACCTCGTGGCGCATGCCGACGATCTCTTCCGACACCTCGTCGGCGCTCATCAACTCCTTGCGCTGCTCGTAGATGACCTTGCGCTGGTCGTTCATGACGTCGTCGAACTTCAGCAGGTTCTTGCGGATGTCGAAGTTGCGCGCCTCGACCTTCTGCTGAGCCTTCTCGAGCGCCTTGTTGATCCACGGATGGATGATGGCCTCGCCTTCCTTCAAGCCCAGCTTCTGCAACATGCCGTCCATGCGCTGCGAGCCGAAGATGCGCATCAGGTCGTCTTCCAGCGACAGGAAGAACTTTGACGCGCCGGGGTCGCCCTGGCGGCCCGAACGGCCGCGCAGCTGGTTGTCGATGCGCCGGCTTTCGTGGCGCTCGGTGCCCAGCACGTAAAGGCCGCCGGCGGCCAGCACGATCTTCTTGTTCTCGGCCACCTCGTCCTTGATGGCCTGGATGCGGCGGTCGCGCTCGGGCCCTTCGGGGATGTCGTCCAGCTCGAGGCGGACCCGCATGTCGACGTTGCCGCCCAGCTGGATGTCGGTGCCGCGGCCGGCCATGTTGGTGGCGATGGTGACGCCGCCCGGGATGCCGGCCTGGGCGACGATGAACGCCTCCTGCTCGTGGTAGCGGGCGTTGAGCACCTGGTGCGGGATCTTCTTGGCCTTCAGCATGTCCGACAACAGCTCGGACTTCTCGATGGAGGTGGTGCCGACCAGCACCGGCTGGCGCCGGGTGCGGCATTCCTCGATCAAGGTGACGATGGCGTCGTACTTCTCGCGGGCGGTGCGATAGACCTCGTCGTCGTGGTCGGCGCGGGAGACGGCCACGTTGGTGGGGATCTCGACCACTTCCAGGTTGTAGATCTCGGCGAACTCGCCGGCCTCGGTCATGGCGGTGCCGGTCATGCCGGCCAGCTTGGGGTACAGGCGGAACAGGTTCTGGAAGGTGATCGAGGCCAGCGTCTGGTTCTCGTTCTGGATGTCGACGCCTTCCTTGGCCTCGAGCGCCTGGTGCAGGCCTTCCGAATAGCGCCGGCCTTCCATCATGCGACCGGTGAACTCGTCGATGATGATGACCTTGTTGTTCTTGACGATGTAGTCGACGTCGCGGGTGAACAGCTTGTGGGCGCGCAGGGCCTGGTTGACGTGGTGGACCAGGCTGACGTTGGCGACGTCGTACAGGCTGCCCTTCATCAGGCCGGCGTCGCGCAGCATCTGCTCGACATGCTCGGTGCCGCGGTCGGTCAGCGTGACCGCACGGACCTTCTCGTCCTTCTCGTAGTCCTCGGGCTCCAGCGACGGCAACAGCCGGTCGACCAGGCGATAGAGCTCGGAATTGTCCTCGGTCGGGCCGGAAATGATCAGGGGCGTGCGCGCCTCGTCGACCAGGATCGAGTCGACCTCGTCGACGATGGCGAAGTTGAACGGCCGGTGGACCATCTCCTCCAGCCGGAACTTCATGTTGTCGCGCAGGTAGTCGAAGCCCAGCTCGTTGTTGGTGCCGTAGGTGACGTCGCAGCCGTAGGCCTGCTGGCGCTCCAGGTCGTCGAGGCCGTGGACGATGACGCCGACGGTCAGGCCGAGGAAGCGATAGACCTGGCCCATCCACTCGGCGTCGCGCCGCGCCAGGTAGTCGTTGACGGTGACCACGTGCACGCCGAAGCCGGTCAGCGCGTTGAGGTAGACCGGCAAGGTGGCGACCAGGGTCTTGCCTTCACCGGTCTTCATCTCGGAGATCTTGCCCTGGTGCAGGACCATGCCGCCCAGCAGCTGGACGTCGAAGTGGCGCTGGCCCAGCGTGCGCTTGGCAGCCTCGCGGACGGTGGCGAAGGCCTCGACCATCAGGTCGTCGACGGTCTCGCCGTCGGCCAGGCGCTTCTTGAACCAGTCGGTGCGGCCCTTCAGCTCGTCGTCGGACAGCTTCTCCAGTTCGGGCTCAAGGGCGTTGATCGCCTCGACCTGCTTCTTGAGGGGCTTGAGAACACGGTCGTTCGCGGTGCCGAAGAACCGCCGGGCGATGGCGCCGAACATGAAGACCTCGAAACGATGGGGCGAAGATCCGCGCGCTGCCCGCGAACCCTTTGCGACGCGCAACAGATAGAGGCCGGCCCGCCTTCTGTCAATGCGGGCGGACCGTAGGGCGGCCCCGGCCGCCATACCTTGGCCCACCGGCCGACGGGGGAGGGGTTTAGGCCGTGCGTGCGATTCCGTCCAGCCGCGGGCTCGGCCATACTCTCATCCATGCCGCTCGCGCCCCCCGCGGCGGCTCTCTGAGGCAGGCCTGACCCCCCAATCCCCCTTGGGCCGGCCCTCGGACCCCCCAAGGGCCCC
>JBLNBU010000100.1:0-19276 GCA_050260215.1 Actinomycetota bacterium | reverse complement strand
ATCGGCTGAGCCGGCCGGCCCCGTCCCGACGACCAGGCCCCGCCGGAGCGATCCGGCGGGGTTTTTCGTTGACGGGCAGGGGGCGCACCATATCCTTGACGGGAAAGGAGCGGCCGGAATGATCGGGCTGACCACGGGCGAAGTCGGGACGGTGAAGACGGCGATCGCCGAGGCGTTCGGCGCCGAGGCCCGCGTCTGGCTTTTCGGCTCGCGCGCCGCCGGGGCGACCCGCGGCGACGTCGATCTCTACGTCGAGACGCCGTCGGCGGTGCCGGGCGGCCTGCCTGCCAAGCTGGCGGCGCGGCGGCGGCTGGAGGAGGCGCTGCACATCAAGGTCGACCTGGTGGTCCGCGCTGCCGACGAACCAAGGACAGCCTTCGACGACATCGCCCGCAGCACGGGGGTGCCGCTGTGACCCTCGATGAAAGATACCTGCCCGCCCTGCACGAGGCGCTGGCCGGCCTGCAAAGGGCGGCGGACAACCTTCGCTTCACTCTGTCGCGAGTCGACCACCTGCTGCCGCTCGATGGCAAGGCGGTAGGGCGCCTGACCGCCGAGGACCGTGAACGCCTGGACGCGCTGGCGGCCCGCTACAGCCGCTGCCAGCAGATGGCCGGCAACGCCTTCAAGGCGCTGGCGCTGGCCGAGGCAGAACCGCAACCGCGCTTCATCGACCTGCTGACCCTGATGCACAAGCGCGGGCTGATCGACTCGGTTGCCGAGTGGGATGCGCAGCGCGACCTGCGCAACAACGCCGCGCATATCTACCTTTCGGCCGAGGCCGAGGTGATCGCCTTCTACTACGCGGTGGCCGAGAGCGCGGGGCGGGTGGCGGAGTATGCCGACCGGTTGGCCGCCTACGTGGCTCGGTTCTGACCGTTACCCGAAGCTCTGCACCAGGCTGCCGACCACCAGGTACCAGCCGTCGACCATGACGAAGAAGATCAGCTTGAACGGCATGGCGATCATCGCCGGCGGGATCATCATCATGCCCATGCTCATCAGCACCGAGGCGATCACCATGTCGATGATCAGGAACGGCAGGAAGATCAGGAAGCCGATCTCGAAGGCGCGGCGCAGCTCGCTGATCATGAAGGCGGGCACCAGGGCCTTGAGCGGGGTGTCCTGGGGCTTGGCCACGTCGGGCGAGCGCGACAGGTCCATGAACAGGCGCAGGTCCTGGTCGCGCACGTGCTTCATCATGAAGGCGTGCAGCGGCCGGGTCGCCTTGTCGAAGGCCTCCATCTCGTCGATGTGACCGTCGAGCAGGGGCTGGACGCCCTGGTCCCAGGACTGTTCCAGGGTCGGGCCCATGACGAAGGCGGTCAGGAACAGGGCCAGGCTGACCATGACCATGTTGGGCGGGCTCTGCATGGTGCCCAGCGCCTGGCGCAGGAAGCCCAGCACCACCACGATGCGGGTGAACGAGGTCACCATCACCAGGATGGACGGCGCCACCGACAGCACCGTCATCAGCGCGATCAGCTGGACGACGCGGCCGGTGGTGGTGGCGTTGTTGCCGCCCAGGTCGATGTTCAGCGACTGGGCCAGGGCAGGGGCCGACACCCCGGCGACGGCCAGCCCCAGCAGGGCGGCCCACAAGATGACGCGACGGCGGGTCATGCGGGGATCTCCGGCTGGAAGCGGGGCTGGGCGATGTCGCGCTCGACCACCAGGTCCGAGGCGCCGCCCAGCAGCAGCAGATGCTCGCGGTCGTCGCGGCGGACCAGCACCAGGCGGCGCTTGCCGTCGACGGCCATGGCCTCGACCAGCGACAGGCGGCGGCGCGAGGCCGGGCGCATGGTCGCCATGCCGGGCAGCCCATAGCGGCGCACCGCCCACAGGACGCCCAGGATCATCCCCAGCACCAGGACCAGCGAGAGAACGAACCTGAGATAGACGAAACTGTCCATTACCCCTCCCGGCCCTTGCTCTCGGAGCCGTCGCCGGCCGCATCGCCCAGGCTTGCGGCGAGCGGATCGTAGCGTTCCCGGATGGCTTCGGCCAGTCCGTCGAGATCGGCGATCAGCGCCTCCATGCCGGGGCGGAACGGCTGGCCGTCCTCGCGCCCCAGTCCGGCCAGGGTCTCGCAGATGAAGCGCACCTTGCCCTCCAGCGCCGACAGGTCGACCATGGTGCCGGTGGCCAGCAGGCGCCGCGCAGTGACCACCAGCGAGGTGGCCTTTTCCAGCTCCTCGGCGACCTGGGCGGCGCTCACAGCGGCACCGCCCGGCCGTTGGCGCGGTAGACATAGGCCAAGATCTCGGCCACGGCGACAAAGGCCTCGACGGGGATGACGGTGTCGACCTCGACGGCGGCCAGCACCTCGGCCAGGTCGGGGTCGGTGCGCACCTTGACCCCGTGGGCGAAAGCCAGCGCCAGGATCTGTTCGGCCACGGCGCCGCGGCCCGAGGCGGTCACCCGCGGGGCATCGGCCTGGGCCGGGTCGTATTCCAGTGCCACCGCGACCGCGCGCCCGGGGCGGGGCGAAACCGTTTCACCCTGCTCGGCGCGCTCGTCCCACAGGTCCCTGCCGCCCATTGCTCCCGCCATCGGAGTGGAAGTCCGCATCGCTGGTGCGATACAATGAAACTGTGGTCTGGGCGGGGTTAAGATTGGGTTTATGGCCGGGCGCCACCGCCCCGCTTTACCGATTCTTAAGCCCGCCCTGGCACACTAGCCTGGACGAGATGCGGGTCCCGCCCTTCGGCCTGTCCGGCGGCGGATCCGATGCAAGGTCGGGGACGGCAATGTTCGAGAATCTCAGCATCCTGAAGATCGCCAAGGCGCGCATGGACTGGCTGGCCCAGCGCCAGGAAGTGCTGGCCCAGAACATCGCCAACGCCGACACGCCCAAATACCTGCCCAAGGACCTGAAGCCGCAGAACTTCAAGGAGGTCCTGGCCGGCGAATCGGTGCCCACCGTCAAGGTCGCCGCCACCAACTCCGCCCACATCGTGCCCGAAATGGGGCCCGACCCGTTCAAGGCGGTGACCCAGCGCAAGACCTATGAATCGTCCATGGACGGCAACTCGGTGGTGCTGGAAGAGCAGATGGCCAAGATGGGCGAGGCCAAGTCCGCCTATGACACCGCGGCGTCGCTGTTCCAGAAGCACATCGCCATGATCCGCACCGCGCTCGGTTCGCGCTAGGCTTTTCGAGGGAAACCATGGACGAGCTGTCCAAGAGCACCAACATCGCCATCGCCGGCATGAAGGCCCAGGCCCAGCGGCTGCGGGTCATCTCCGAGAACCTGGCCAACGCCGATTCGCTGGCGCAGACCCCCGACGGCTCGCCCTATCGCCGCAAGGTGGTCACCTTCAAGAACGAACTGGACCGCGCCACCGGCGTCAATACGGTCAAGGTCGACAAGATCCGTCCCGACAGCGCCGACTTCCAGCGCCGCTACGACCCCAAGCACCCGGCCGCCGACCGCGACGGCTATGTGCTGGCGCCCAACGTCAATCCGCTGATCGAGATGATGGACATGCGCGAGGCGCAGCGGTCCTATGAAGCCAACCTCAATGTGATCTCCACGTCGAAGGCGATGCTGTCGCGCACCGTCGAGATGTTGCGCTGAAGGGTGCGGTCATGACCAGGATCAACGACGCCATTTCCGCCTATGCCAACGCCGCCCGCGGCCCGTTGGAAAAGCCCGACACCGACACCTCGGCCGCCGGCGGGACCGGCGACTTCGCCGCGGTGCTCAAGGACGCGGCCAAGGTCGCCATCGGCGCCGGCAAGGAGGCCGAGCAGATGTCCGCCCAGGCCATCGCCGGCAAGGCCGACATCCGCGAGGTGGTCGCCGCGGTCAACAATGCCCAGCTGACCCTGGAAACCGTGGTGGCCGTGCGCGACAAGGTCATCAACGCCTATAACGAAATCCTGCGCATGCCGATCTAGAGGCGGCCCGATGACCGAGGCCGATCTCATCGAACTGGCGCGCGAATCCATCATGGTGATGATCAAGGTGGCGGCGCCGACCCTGCTGACCGGGCTGGCGGTGGGCCTGATCGTGTCCATCTTCCAGGCGCTGACCCAGATCCAGGAAATGACGCTGACCTTCGTGCCGAAGATGCTGCTGGTGTTCGCGTCGATGATCCTGTTCCTGCCGTTCATGATGAACACGCTGATCGACTTCTGGAAGTTGATCATGGACCGCGTCGTCGCCGGCGGCGGCGGCTGAAGCGGGCCGGCGCGGTGCTGACCGACCTTTTGTCCGTCGACATCTATCGCTTCTTCCTGGTGTTCACCCGCCTGGGTGCCGCGATGATGCTGCTGCCGGGCATCGGCGGCACGTTGGTGTCGGTGCGCATCCGCCTGCTGCTGGCCCTGTCCATCGCCTTCCTGCTGCTGCCGCTGGCCGGACCGGTGTTGCCGCCCCTGCCCAGGGAGCCCTCGCGGCTGGTGGTGCTGGTGATCAGCGAGGCCACCATCGGGGTGTTCCTCGGCATCATCGTGCAGGTGCTGATGTCGGCGATCAACGTCACCGGCACTTTCATCGGCTTCCAGGTGGGGCTGACCAACGCGTTCTCGTTCGATCCCATCGCCCAGCAGCAAAGCCAGCTTCTGACCGGCTTCATGTCGAACCTGGCGATGGTCCTGGTGTTCGCCTCGGACCTGCATCACCTGATGCTGCGCGCGCTGGTCGATTCCTACGGCCTGTTCCCGCCCGGCCAGCCGCTGCCGCTGGGCGACTTCGCCGAGACCCTGTCGCATACCATGACCCAGTCCTTCCGCATGGGCATCCAGCTGGCGGCGCCGCTGGTGGTGTTCGGCCTGGTGTTCTATTCGGGCCTGGGCGTGCTGTCGCGCCTGGTGCCGCAGATGCAGGTGTTCTTCGTCGCCATGCCCATCCAGACCCTGGTGGGCCTGTGGCTGTTGATGGTGGCGCTACCGGGGATCATGCTGGTCTACCTGCGCTGGTTCGCCGACGGGCTTTTGCCCTACGTGACGCCGAGGTGAGCCCATGGCCGAAGACGCCGAAGACAAAACAGAGCAACCAACAGAGCGAAAACTCGGCAAGGCCCGCGAAGAGGGCCAGGTCCTGCAGTCGACCGAGGTCAAGACCTGGGCCTCGCTGATCGGCGTGCTGGTGATCGTGTGGATGATGGCGCCGACGATGGCCGCCGACGTCAAGCGGCTGCTGATGCCGTTCCTCGACCATCCCCACGCCATCGCCATGGACGCCGGCTCGCTGAGGGCGCTGGTGATCGAGACGGTGACCAAGGTCATGCTGATCCTGGTCTTCCCCATGGCGTTGATGGTGGTGCTGGGCATCGGCGCCGGCTATTTCCAGCACGGCTTCCTGTTCGTCCCCAAGCGCATCATGCCCGACCTGTCCAAGCTGGACCCCCTGGCGGGGCTGCAGCGCATGTTCTCGCTGCGCCAGGCCATGGAGTTCGCCAAGTCGCTGGTCAAGCTGGGGGTGGTGGGCGCGGTGGTGGTGTGGGTGCTGTGGGGGCGGATGAACGAATTCGCCAGCCTGGCCGCGCTGGACCTGATGGGGCTGCTCGACTACCTGCACCACCGCGTGATCATCATGATCGTGCTGGTGATGGTGCTGGTCTCGATGATGGCGGCCGTCGACTGGCTGTACCAGCGCTGGGACTTCCAGCAGAAGATGCGGATGACCAAGCAGGAGGTGAAGGACGAGCACAAGCAGACCGAAGGCGATCCGATGATCAAGAGCCGCCTGCGGGGCTTGCGCATGCAGCGTGCCCGCCAGCGCATGATGGCGGCGGTGCCCAAGTCGGACGTGGTGGTGACCAACCCGACCCATTACGCGGTGGCGCTGAAATACGACATGGATAGCATGAACGCGCCGGTGCTGGTCGCCAAGGGCGCCGACCTGGTGGCCAAGCGCATCCGCGAGCTGGCCGAGGAGAACGAGGTCCCCATCGTCGAGAACCCGCCCTTGGCCCGCGCCCTGTTCGCCTCGGTGGAGTTGGACCAGGAGGTGCCCCCCGAACACTACAAGGCGGTGGCCGAGGTCATCGGCTACGTCATGCGCCTGAAGGGCAGACTTGCGAACTGAGTGGCTCACCAGCCCGCTGCCCTGGACCCTGGGGGCGGCGTCGGCAGCGGCGGCAGGGTTGGCGCTGGCCGACAACGGGCCCTTGGCGCTGCCCTTGTTCGCCTCCTCGATCGTGGCGCTGGTCGCCGGCCTGGCCTTGGCGCACCGCTGGGGGCGGGGCCTTCGGGCCGCCGACCAGGGCGAGGCGCTGGCCGGGGCGCTGGAGTCCGAGACCCGCGCCTGCCTGGTCGCCACCCCGTCCGGCGACGAGCTGTTCCGCAACCAGGCTGCCCGCCGGATGCTGGGTGCCGCCGCCGAGCCGCTGGCCCCCTTGAAGGCCCGCGCCCAGGGCGACGACCGCGCGCTCCTGGAACTTGAGCGGCTCGAGGCCGCCGCCATGGTCGGCGCCGCCCGGCGCACCGAGGTGACCCTGGGCCTGCCCGACGGCGGCCGCGAGTGGTTCGCCGTCGAGGTCCGTCCCGCCGGCCCGGGCGCCACCGCCTGGCTGGCCGAGGACGTCACCCCCCGGCGCGCCATCGAGGAGACACTGCGGCGCGAGAACGAACTGTTGTCCGACTTCGTCGACCTGCTTCCCGTCGGCTGCTATTCGGCCGATGCCGAGGGCACGGTGCGCTATGTCAACCAGCGCCTGGCCGAGTGGCTGGGCAAGAGCGGCGACGAGATCGTCGGGCGCAACTTGAGGGACGTGTTCGGCACCGTCCCCAACCCCGAGGAGGAGCGCGCCGAGCTGCGTCTGGAAGGGCGCAACGGCGAGGTGTTCCAGGCCCTGCTGGCCCATTCGGTGTTCGACGAGGGCGGCGAGATGTTCACCCGCTCGGTGGTGGTGCGCGACCTGGTGCCCGAGCAGCAGTGGGAACGCGCCGTGCGCGCCGCCGAACGCCGGTTCCGCTGGCTGTTCGACGACGCCCCCGTGGGCATCGCCCTGGTCGACCTGGACGGCACCATCGGCACCTGCAACCTGGCGCTGCAGGTGATGCTGGGCATCGACCACGACGACATGATGGGCCGGGCCGTCACCGACTACATCGGCGAGGACGGCCGCGCAATGGCATCCGAGCAGTTGGCCAAGGTGCTGGCCGGCTCGCAGCCCGGCACCCACATGGAGGTGCGCCTGAAAGGTCGGCGCGACCTGATCGCCCAGCTGTTCGTCAGCCCCACCCACGAGGACGGCGAAATCTCGGGGCTCGTCATCCACTTCATCGACGCCACCGAGCAGCGCAACCTGGAACTGCAGTTCGCCCAGTCCCAGAAGATGCAGGCCATGGGCCAGCTGGCCGGCGGGGTGGCGCACGACTTCAACAACCTGCTGACCGCCATGATCGGCTTCTGCGACCTGCTGCTGCAGCGCCACGGCGCCGGCGATCCCAGTTTCGCCGACATCATGCAGATCAAGCAGAACGCCAACCGCGCTGCCAGCCTGGTGCGCCAGCTGCTGGCGTTCTCGCGCCGCCAGGCGCTGCAGCCGCGCCTGCTCAACGTCACCGACGCCCTGGCCGAGCTGTCCAACCTGCTGCGCCGCCTCTTGGGCGAGACCATCGAGCTGAAGATGGTCCACGGCCGCCAGTTGGGGCTGGTGCGCGTCGACCCCGGCCAGTTCGACCAGGTCATCATCAACCTGGCGGTCAACGCCCGCGACGCCATGCCGGGCGGCGGCCAGCTGGCCATCCGCACCAACCCGGTCACCGTCGAGGCCCCCGTCCAGCGCGGGCCCGAGTTGATGCCCGCCGGCGAATACGTGCTGATCGAGGTCGCCGACACCGGCACCGGCATCAGCAAGGAGAACCTGGGCCGCATCTTCGAGCCGTTCTTCTCGACCAAGGAGGTGGGCGCCGGCACCGGGCTGGGGCTGTCCACCGTCTACGGCATCGTGCGCCAGACCGACGGCTTCGTCTTCGTCGACAGCGAGCCGGGGCAGGGGGCGACCTTCCAGATCTATCTGCCGCGCATCGACGCCGAGCCGGCCGAGGAGGTCCGCCGCCCGGCCAAGGAGCCCGAGGCCGGCGCCGACCTGACCGGCACCGGCACCATCTTGCTGGTCGAGGACGAGGATGCGGTGCGCATGTTCGGTGCCCGTGCGCTGCGCAACAAGGGCTACCGGGTGATCGAGGCGCGCTCGGGCGAACAGGCGCTCGACGTGCTGCGCGGCGACGAGGGCACCGCCGACGGCGCCATCGACGTGCTGGTCTCGGACGTGGTCATGCCCGGCATGGACGGGGTGACGCTGGCCCGCCTGGTGCGCATGGAACGCCCGGCCATCAAGGTCATCCTGATCTCGGGCTATTCCGAGGACGTCGCCCGCAACGGCATCGATCCCGACGAGGGCATCCACTTCCTGCCCAAGCCGTTCTCGCTCAAGCAGCTGGCCGGCGCGGTCAAGGGCGTGATGACCGAGGGGTAGCCTGTCCATGACCACTTTCGACCAAGCCCTTGCCGCCCACCGCGCCGGCCGACTGTCCGAGGCGGAGCCGGTCTATCGCCGGCTGCTGGCCGCCGAGCCGGACAATGCCGAGGTGCTGCACCTGCTGGCCGTGCTGCTGCTGCAGAAGGGCGATGCGGCCGGGGCCCTGCCGCTGGCCGAGCGGGCGGTCGCGGCCGCGCCCTCCCTGGCCAAGGCGTGGAACACGCTGCCCAAGGCGTGGAACACGCTGGCCAATATCCGTGCCGCGCTGGGCCGGACCGCCGAGGCGGCGGACGCATTGCAACGGGCGGTAACGCTTGACGACGGGCTGGTGGAGGCCCGCCTGAACCTTGGCATCCTGCTGTCGCGGCTGGGCCGGCTGGCCGAGGCCGAGGCCGCCTTGCGCATCGTGGTCGAGCGCCAGCCCGCCAACGCCGCGGCGCGCAACAACCTGGGCAGCGTGCTCCACCACCTGGGACGCGGCGACGAGGCCGAGGCCGAGTTCCGCGAGGCGGTGCGCCTGGCGCCAGCCATGCCCCAGGCCTTGTTGAACCTGGGTATCCGGGCCAAGGCCGCCGGGGAGGTCGAGGAGGCCGAGCAGTGCCTGGCCAAGGTGCCCGGCGACGGCCCGCGCATCCTGCGCGAGACCCTGCTGCCGGCCATCACCATGAGCGCGGCCGACATCGACCGGGTGCGTGCCCGCTATGAGCAGGGGCTGGACCGCCTGCTGGCCGACCCGCCGAAGCTGGCCGATCCCCTGGCCGAAATCGGCCAGTTGCCGCAGTTCTATCTGGCCTATCACGACCGCGACGACCGCGCCCTGCAGGAAAAGCTGGCGGCCATGCTGCGCCGCGCCTGCCCCAGCCTGGATTTCGTCGCCCCCCACTGCGCCGGCTGGCAGCCGGGCCGCCGCATCCGGGTGGGCGTCATCTCGCGCCATCTCCACGGCCACACCATCGGCAAGCTGCAGATGGGCTTCATCGCCAACCTGCCGCGCGAGCACTTCGAGGTGGTGCTGTTCACGCCCGCCGGCCGCGACGACGACATGGCCCGGCGCATCCGGGCCAGTGCCGACGCGGTGGTGCTGCTGCCGGGCGAATTGGCCCCGGCCCGGGCGGCGGTGGCCCAGGCCCGGCTGGACGTGGCCTATTTCCCCGACATCGGCATGGACCCGTTCAGCTATTACCTGGCGTTCGCCCGCTTCGCGCCGGTCCAGGTGACGACCTGGGGCCACCCGGTGACGCCGGGGACCGGCAGCATCGACTGGTTCCTGTCCTCGGTGGCCATGGACCCGGTCGGCAACGAGGCCCACTACACCGAGCGGCTGCACCGCTTCACCCATCCCGGCGTCTACTATTATCCGCCGCCGCCGCCCACCGCCGGGCGCACCCGCGAGGATTTCGGCATCCCCGCCGGCCGCCGCCTGTACATGTGCCCGCAGTCGCCGTTCAAGCTGCATCCCGACTTCGACCGGCTGATCGCCGGCGTGCTGCGTGCCGACCCGGGCGGGGTCGTCGGGCTGATCGACGCGCGGCCGTCGTGGCGCCAGGCCCTAGACGCCCGCTTCCGCGCGGCCATGCCCGACGTCGCCGACCGGATCGCGTGGGTGCCGCGCATGAGCCAGGCCGACTACATCGCCTGCTGCGCGGCTGCCGACGTCATGCTGGATGTGCCCCAGTTCAGCGGCGGCAACACCACCTACGAGGCGCTTTCGGTTGCCACCCCCATCGTCACCCTGCCGTCGGCGTTCCTCAAGGGGCGCATCACCATGGCGCTGCTGGCCCAGGCCGGCCTGGACTGGGCCATTGCCGCCGACGAGTCCGCCTATGTGGAAAAGGCAGTCGCCATCGCCGCCGAACCCGCGCGCTGGCGGGCCGAGGTCGCCAAGGCCGCCCCGACGCTGTACGAGGATCGCACCCGCGTCGACGAATTCGCCCAGTTCCTGCTGATGGCGGTCGAAGATGCCGTGAACCGGCAGTGAAACAAAAGAGAACATCTGCGAACATTCCCCTTGCGTTCCGGAACGGACGTTGTACAGTAATGTCCGTTGCATGTGTCGTCCGGATCGGGTTGGATGAAGGGGGCCGCCATGTCGCAGGCTGCGTTGCGTCTCGTGGACAAGGAAACCATGGATAGACAAAAGGCTTTGGAAGCTGCCGTCAGCCAGATCGAACGGGCGTTCGGCAAGGGCTCGATCATGAAGCTCGGCAGCAAGGAACACGTCGAGACCGAGGTGGTCAGCACCGGCTCGCTGGGTCTGGACGTCGCTCTCGGCATCGGCGGTCTGCCGCGCGGCCGCATCATCGAGATCTACGGGCCTGAAAGCTCGGGCAAGACCACGCTGGCGCTGCACGTCCTCGCCGAGGCCCAGAAGAAGGGCGGCACCTGCGCCTTCGTCGACGCCGAACACGCGCTCGACCCCACCTACGCCAGGAAGCTGGGGGTCAACCTCGACGACCTTTTGATCAGCCAGCCCGACGCCGGCGAGCAGGCGCTTGAAATCGCCGACACCCTGGTGCGCTCGGGCGCCGTCGACGTCCTCGTGGTCGACTCGGTCGCCGCCTTGGTGCCGCGCGCCGAACTGGAAGGCGAGATGGGCGACAGCCATGTCGGTCTGCACGCCCGCCTGATGAGCCAGGCGCTCAGGAAGCTGACCGGCTCGGTGTCCAAGTCCAAGTGCATCGTCATCTTCATCAACCAGATCCGCATGAAGATCGGCGTGATGTTCGGCAACCCCGAGACCACCACCGGCGGCAACGCGCTCAAGTTCTATGCCTCGGTGCGCATGGAGATCCGCCGCGTCGGCGCCATCAAGGACCGCGACGAGGTGGTCGGCAACCAGACCCGTGTCAAGGTGGTCAAGAACAAGCTGGCGCCGCCGTTCAAGGTGGTGGACTTCGACATCATGTACGGCGAGGGCGTGTCCAAGACCGGCGAACTGATCGACTTGGGCCTCAAGGCCGGGGTGATCGAGAAGTCGGGCGCTTGGTTCTCGTGGAACTCGACCCGCATCGGGCAGGGCCGCGAGAACGCCAAGTCGTACCTGCGCGAGCACCCCGAGGTGGCCGCCGAGATCGAGAACACCATCCGCGGCAATGCCGGCCAGATCTCGGACGCCCTTTCGGGCGGGCCCGGCGACCTCGACGGCCAGCCGACCGAGGACTGAGGGGCTCGCCCCGCCCCAACGGAGTGCGGACGTCCCCGTCCGCCAAGCGGACCAGAGGTCCGCACTCCTGGGGTGGGGCGTCCTCTTCCACCCTGCCCGTCATGGCCGGGCTCGACCCGGCAATCCATGAACCTCCGGGTCAAGCCCTGGGCCGCCACCCCTTCACCGATGGCAGAGGCGGGCGCCCTTACAGCAGCTTGACCGCCAGGAAGCCGCCGACCAGGGCGACGACGAAGGCGGTGGTGACCAGCTTCAGGCGCCGTTCGACGAAGGTGCGGATGGGGGCGCCGAACTTCCACAGCAACGCCGACACCATCAGGAAGCGCATGCCGCGCGAGATCACCGAGGCGACGGTGAACTGGGCCAGGTCGAACTTGAACGCGCCGGCCGAGATGGTGATCAGCTTGTAGGGGATCGGGGTCATGCCCTTGACGATGATGACCCACACCCCGTACTGGTCGACCAGCGGCTTGAAGGCCTGGAACTTGTCGACCAGGTGCAGCGCCGCCAGGATGGGCATGCCGACGGCGTCCATGGCGAAGTAGCCGATGGCGTAGCCCAGATAGCCGCCGACTACCGATGCAGCGGTGCACACCAGGGACAGCCTGAGCCAGCGGGTGGGTGCGGCCAGCACCATGGGGATCAGCATGATGTCGGGCGGGATCGGGAAGAACGAGCTCTCGATGAACGAGACCGCCGCCAGCCACCAGACCGCATGCCGATGGGCCGCCTTGTCCATCATCCAGTCGTAGAGCGCCTTGATCATCTTGGGTTCCTGCCCGCCAGTGGTTGGCCCGAGGTGTAGCAGCCGCCGCCCGGCGGGGCAACCCGCCCGGCCGGCCGCCCCGGAAAAGACCATCGGCCTTGTGTTTTGCCCCTCTTGGCGGCACCTTGGGCGCGGGCGGAGGGAGCGGCGAAGGATGCGGGCGATACTGGCGGGCATGACGGCAGCGGTGGCCCTGCCGCGACCGGTCGCGGCCCAGGGGGTCGACCTGCCCGTGCCCGGCTGGCTCGATCCGCTGTCGCTGGCGCTGGGCGCGGCCCTGGTGCTGCCCGTGGCCGCCGCCGCCGGAATGGCGCGCTGGCGGGCTGCCAAGCTGGCCCACAAGCTGGCCATCGCCGAGGCAGAGGCCGAGCGCCTGCGCGAATCCCTTCTGGCTGCCCCAGACGGTTTCTATGGCTGGATGGGTGAGGACGGCGCCGAATTGTGCTCGCGCCGGCTTGCCGTGCTGCTGGGCCTCTACAGCGGCACCGCCGCCGGCTGGTCGGAGGTGCTGGAAGCCTTTGCTCCGGCAGCCGCGGCCCAGCTGGACGGCGCGGCGAACGCCTTGCGCTCCGATGGCCAGGGTTTCGAGATGGAGCTGGACCTGCGCGACCAGGTGCGCCGGGTGCGCGCGGTCGGGGTGCGGGCGGCCGGCGATGACGGCCGGGTGCTGGCCGACATCCTGTGGGTGCGCGACGTCACCGAAGGCGCCGCGGTGGTCGAGGAACTGGGCAACCGCATCGGCGCCCTTTCGGCCGACCGCGAACGCCTGGCGGCACTTGTCGGCGCCCTGCCGGTGCCGGTGTGGCTGCGCGACGACGATTTGTCGCTCGTTCACGTCAACCGTGCCTACGCCGCCGCGGTCGAGGCCGAATCGCCGTCAGCCTGCGTGGCCGGTCAGATCGAGCTGGCTGCCGACGCCTCGGTCCGCGAGGCGCGCGCCCTGGCCGCCCGCGCCCGTGCCGCCGGTGAACCGCGCTCCGAGGCCTTCCACCTGGTGCTGGGCGGCCAGCGCCGCCTGACCGAGATCACCGAACTGCCGCTGGAAACCGGCGACGCCCTGCTGACCGCCGGCTTCGCGCTGGACATGACCCGGGTCGAAGAGTTGCAGGCGGAACTGGCGCGCCACGTCGCCGCCCATGCCGAGGTGCTGGAAAACCTGGCCACCGCCATCGCCATCTTCTCCACCGACACCCGGCTCACCTTCTTCAACACCGCCTTCACCAAGCTGTGGCGGCTCGAGGGCGAGTGGCTGTCGACCCAGCCGACCTATGGCGGCGTCCTCGACGCCCTGAGGGAACGCCGCCTGCTGCCCGAGGTCGCCGACTACCGCGCCTACAAGGAGGGCGAGCTCAAGCGCTTCATCTCGCTGATCGAACCGGCCGAGACCCTGATGCACCTGCCCGACGGCCGCACCCTGCGGCGCGTCACCGCGGCGCACCCCTACGGCGGCCTGATCTTCACCTACGAGGACGTCACCGACACCCTGGCGCTGGAGCGGTCGTACAACACCATGCTGGCGGTCCAGCGCGAGACGCTGGATCACCTGCACGAAGGCGTGGCGGTGTTCGGCGGCGACGGCCGGCTGCGTCTGTACAATCCCGCCTTCGCCCGCATCTGGGACCTGCCGGCGGCCGAGCTGGACGTGTCGCCGCACCTGGCCGAGGTGGTCGACCGCCACCGCGCCTTCTTCGAGGGCCGTCCCGACCGGGCGTCCAACTGGCCGGCGGTGCGTGAACGCCTGATCGCCCTGTTCAACGACCGCCAGGCCCGCGAAGGCCGCCTGGACCGCATGGACGACACCATCCTCGACTACATGGCGGTACCGCTGCCCGACGGGGCCATGCTGCTGACCTGGCTGGACGTCACCGATTCGGCCCGGGTCGAGCGGGCCTTGCGTGAACGCAACGAGGCGCTGGCCGCCGCCGACACGTTGAAGAGCGAGTTCATCGCCAACGTCTCGTGCGAGGTGGCCAAGCCGCTGACCGCCATCATCGGGTTCTCCGAGATGCTGGCCGCCGATTTCCTGGGCAAGCTGTCCAAGCGCCAGGCCGAATATTGCCGCGGCATCGCCGAGGCCGGCCACACCCTGCAGACCCTGATCGCCGACATCCTCGACCTTGCCGCCATCGAGGCCGGCCAGACCACGCTGGAGCTCGACACCGTCGACGTCCAGCCCATGCTGTCCTCGGTGCTGGGCCTGGTGCGCGAGCGGGTGCGCGAAAAGAAGCTGGCGCTGGAATTCGACTGCCCGCTGGACTTCGGCTGGATCGTCGCCGACGAACGCCGCCTCAAGCAGGTGCTGTTCAACCTGGTCGGCAACGCCGTCAAGTTCACCCCGGCGGGCGGGGCGATCACCGTGCGCGCCGAACGCCGCGAGGGCGAGGTCGCCTTCACCATCGCCGACACCGGCCCCGGCATCCCCGAAGCCGAGCAGGCCGCCGTCTTCGACAGCTTCGTGCGCGGCCCCCAGCCGGAAGGCAGCGGCGCCGGCCTGGGCCTGGCCCTGGTCCGGCGCTTCGTCGACCTGCACGGCGGCCGCGTCGAACTCGCCTCGCACCCCGGCGAGGGCACGGTGGTGACGGTCAGGCTGCCCAGCGGGGTTTGAACGCCCTCAGGCTTCCCCGCCGTGGCCTAGCGCCTTCCGCAGGCGCTTGACCCCCAGCCACACCATGGCCAGCACCACCGGCAGGCCGACCAGGCCGGCGACATCGCTGTCGATGGGCAGGCCGGCGGCCTTGGCGCCCTTGGCGGCGTAGCCCAACAGGCCCAGAAGGTAGTAGCTGATCGCCACCACCGAGAGGCCTTCCACCGTTTCCTGCAGGCGCAGCTGCATGTGGGCACGGCGGTTCATGGATTTCAGCAGGTCGCGGTTCTTCTCTTCCAGGGCGATGTCGACGCGGGTGCGCAGCAGGTCGCCGGCGCGCGACACCCGCCTGGCCAGCAGTTGCTGGCGCTCGGCGGTGGATTCGCAGGTCTTCATGGCCGGTGCCAGGCGGCGGTCCATGAACTCGGACACGGTCTGGACGCCGGGGATGCGCGCCTCGCGCAGTTCCTCGATGCGCTGGCCGACGATGGCGTAATAGGCGCGCGCAGCGGCCAGGCGGAAGCTGGTGTCGGCCTCCAGCCCCTCGGCGGCGGCGGCCAGCGCGGTCAGGCGGTCGAGCAGCTCGCGGTCGCGGCGGTCGGCACCGGGATCGGCCAGTTCGCCTACGATGGCGCCCAGTTCGCGGTCCATGCGGTGGATCTCGGCGCTGGCAGCGCGCGCCAGCGGGAAGGCCAGCAGCGCCATCATCCGGTAGGTCTCGACCTCGAGCAGGCGCTGCAGCAGCCGGCCGGTCTGGCCCCGCGACAGCGACACGTCGCGCATCAGCACCCGGCCGCAGCCGTCGGAATGCAGGCGGAAGTCGGTCCACACCTCGCCGGCGCCGCCGACCACGGTGCTGCCGACCAGGGGATTGCCGTCGAACAGGGCGGCCAGCTCGTCGGGGCTGCGCTGGGTGGCGTCGACCGCCAGGTGCATGGCGTTGAGCAACTGGCCCGGCACGTGCCTCAGCCAGTCCATTGGGACCAGGTCCAGCGCGGTGGCGGCGAACGGCTGGTCGAAAGCGTCGAAGCGCAGGAATGTGTAGGTCGAGAACTCGACGTGCCGCTCCCAGCGCAGCCGCGCCGCGCCCAGGTCGCGGCTGAACCAGGTGACGCCGTCCCCCGGCGGCTCGGCCCCGTGGGGCGCCAGCAGGCGTTTGAGGTGCTCGCGCTCGGCCGCGGCGTCGGCGTGGACCACCGCCAGGTGCGAGGCGCGCACCGGCGACGAGATCACCTCGTAGGGGCGCGCGTGGACCTCGCCGGCCAGGACGCGCCGTTGGGGGTGTTCCTGGATGGGGACGATCCGCCCTGGCATCTGGTCGACCATCGCCTATATTCCCCGAGAGAGGTGTTCGCCAGGCAATGGTGTACACTGGCTGCCCGCGGCTGCCAACGACCTCGGCCGATCAGGAGTTCCCATGCCCCACGACGCCCACGCCCACGACCTGTTCTTCGTCCGCGCCGGCCTGGACCGAGACGGCGTCACCCGCATCGTCGCCGACGCCCTGGCCGGGGCCGACGACGGCGAGCTGTTCCTGGAATACCGCCAGTCCGAAAGCCTGGTCCTCGACGACCGCCAGATCAAGTCGGCGGCCTTCGACACCGCGCAGGGCTTCGGCCTGCGCTCGGTGGCGGGCGAGGCGCAGGGCTATGCCCACGGCTGTGAGCTGTCCGAGGACGCCATCCGGCGCGGCGCCGCCACGGTCAAGGCGGTGCGCTCGGGCCACAGCGGCTCCATGGCCGCCGGGCCGGCCGGCACCAACCGCACCCTGTACACCGACCTCAACCCGCTGGCCCTGGTCCCCTTCGCCGACAAGGTGCGGCTGCTGGAGGAGATCGACGCCTATACCCGCGGGCGCGAACCGCGGGTCCGCCAGGTGTCGGCCTCGCTGAGTGGGTCGTGGCAGGCGGTCTACATCCTGCGCGCCGACGGCACGCACGCCGCCGACATCCGGCCGCTGGTGCGGCTCAACGTTTCGGTGGTGGTGGGCGAGGGCGACCGCATGGAGACCGGCAGCCACGGCATCGGCGGCCGCGTCACCTATGAGGGCGTCATGCCCGTCCACCTGTGGCGCCACTGCGTCGACGAGGCGCTGCGCCAGGCGGCGGTCAACTTGAGCTCCATCCCCGCGCCGGCGGGCGAGATGGCGGTGGTCCTGGGCCCGGGCTGGCCGGGCGTCATGCTGCACGAGGCGGTCGGCCACGGCCTGGAAGGCGACTTCAACCGCAAGGAAACCTCGGCCTTCTCGGGCCGCATCGGTGAGCGGGTGGCGGCCAAGGGGGTGACGGTGGTCGATGACGGGTCCATCCCCGACCGGCGCGGCTCGATCACCATCGACGACGAGGGCACACCCAGTTCGCGCACCGTGCTGATCGAGGACGGCATCCTGGTCGGCTACCTGCAGGACCGGCTGAACGCCAGGCTGTCCGGGGCCAAGGCCACCGGCAACGGCCGGCGCCAGTCCTATGCCCATCCGCCGCTGCCCCGCATGACCAACACCTTCATGCTGGCCGGCGCCCACGACCCGGGCGAGATCATCGCCTCGGTCAACAAGGGCATCTACGCCGTCAATTTCGGCGGCGGCCAGGTGGACATCACCTCGGGCAAGTTCGTGTTCTCGGCCTCCGAGGCCTACCTGATCGAGAACGGCAAGATCGGCCCGGCGGTCAAGGGCGCCACCCTGATCGGCAACGGCCCCGACGCGCTGACCCGGGTGGCGATGATCGGCAACGACCTCGAACTCGACCCCGGCATCGGCACCTGCGGCAAGGACGGCCAGGGCGTCCCCGTCGGCGTCGGCCAGCCCACGCTGCGCATCGACGGCCTGACGGTGGGCGGGACGGCGGTCTAGGTATTAAAGGGCCGCCCTCGCCCGCTGCAGCATCTCCTCACGTCCCGGGCGGTAGTCGTTGGCTTCCCACCAGGCCTCCAGCTCGGCCAGCAGCTTGCCGATGCGGGGGCCGTGGGGCAGGCCCATGGACATCAGGTCGCGGCCCTTGATGGGCATATCGACCGGGGTCCAGGTGTCGGCGGCATCCAACAGGCGTTGCCAGGCGTCGCTTTCGGCGGCGTCGACCCGGCTTTCCAGGGAGCGGTTGCCTGCCCAGGCGACCAGGACCAGGTCGCGGAAGGTATCGGCGCCCACCTTGTGCAGCGCCCGGCGCACGGCGCGGTCGTCCATGTCGGCGGCGGGCACCAGCTTGGGCGCGGCGATGGCGACCAGCCGGGCGGTCTGGTGGTTGGACAGCTTCAGGCGCTCGCCGACTGCCACCGCGCCGTCGTGGTCCGTCTCGACCAGGGCTCCTAAGCGGCGGATGGGGTCGGGGCGCACGCTGGGGCGGACCATGGCGCGGCTTTCCAGCCAGCACAGCACCCGCAGGCGGCCGAAGGCGGTGCCTTCGGGCAGCACGTGGCGCAGCACGTGCTCGTTCCTCATCACCAGCAGCACCGAGGCCGGATCGGGCGCCTGGAGCAGGCGGATGATCTCGCCCGAAACCCGCTCGCCCGACAGGTTGACCAGCTTGGGCGCCATGCGCCGGCAGGCGGATAGGGCCTGCCGGTCCATGGGCGGGCGGCCGTAATGGGCGTGGAAGCGGAAGAAGCGCAGCAGGCGCAGCACGTCCTCGCCGATGCGCTTCATGGGGTCGCCGACGAAGCGCACCCGCCCGGCCCCCATGTCCTGCAGCCCGTTGAACGGGTCGTAGATACGCCCCTTGGGGTCGGCGAACAGGGTGTTCATGGTGAAGTCGCGGCGGGCCGCGTCGGCGGCCCAGTCGTCGGTGAAGGCGACGCGGGCGTGGCGGCCGAAGGTCTCGACATCCTCGCGCAGCGTGGTGATCTCGAAATGCTCCTTGCCGATCACCGCGGTGACGGTGCCGTGGGCGATGCCGGTGGGAATGACGTGGATGCCGGCCTTGTCCAGCAGCGCCATCACCCGCTCGGGCGGGTCGTGGGTGGCGATGTCGATGTCCTTGATCGGCCGCTTCAGCACCGCGTCGCGCACGCAGCCGCCGACGAAGCGCACTTCCGCGCCCTCGGCCGTCAGCGCCGCCACCACCTTGCGGGTCTCGGGGGCTTCCATCCACGGCTGGGGCGGCAGCTGGCCCAGGGGCTTGGACGGGTCCAGCTTGGGGCCGTCGTCGTCGGAAACGTCACCGGTCACGCAACAGCTCCGACAGGTTGACCAGGATGCCGGCGGTGGCGCCCCAGATCAGGCGCTCCTCCCAGCGGATGGCCCAGAACGGGCGGCGGCGGCCGGCCACGACCCGGTCCTCGAGCTTGTGGTTGCCGGCATCGAGCAGGAACCCCAGCGGCACCTCGAAGAT
>JBLNBU010000099.1:0-13900 GCA_050260215.1 Actinomycetota bacterium | reverse complement strand
GCAGGTGGTGCGCCACTACACCCGGCTGTCGCAGAAGAACTACGGCATCGATTCGGGCTTCTACCCGCTGGGCTCGTGCACCATGAAGCACAACCCGCGCCTGGGCGAGAAGATGGCCCGCCTGCCCGGCCTGGCCGACCTGCATCCCTTCCAGCCGCAGTCCACCGTGCAGGGCGCGCTGGACGTGATCGACACGCTGGCCGGCTGGCTGAAGGCGCTGACCGGCATGCCGGCGGTGGCCATGAGCCCGGCCGCCGGTGCCCACGGCGAATGGTGCGGCCTGATGGCCATCCGCGCCGCCCACGAGGCGAACGGCCAGACCCGCCGCCGCCGCGTGCTGGTTCCCGAATCGGCCCACGGCACCAACCCGGCCTCGGCCGCCATGTGCGGCTTCACCGTCGACCCCGTGCCGGCCACCGAGCTGGGTCGAGTCGACCTGGCGGCGCTGAAGGCCAAGCTGGGCGACGACGTCGCCTGCATCATGCTGACCAACCCCAACACCTGCGGCCTGTTCGAGAGCGAGATCATCGACATCGCCGAGGCCGTCCACGCCGCCGGGGCCTATTTCTACTGCGACGGCGCCAACTTCAACGCCATCGTCGGCCGGGTGCGCATCGCCGATCTCGGCGTCGACTGCATGCACATCAACCTGCACAAGACCTTCGCCACCCCGCATGGCGGCGGCGGACCCGGTGCCGGCCCCACCGTGCTGTCGGCGGCGCTGGCCCCCTTCGCCCCCGTCCCCTGGGTGGTGCATGACGGGTCGGGCCTGCGCATGGTCGAGCACGCCGAGGGCGACGCCCGGCCGTTCGGGCGCGTCAAGGGCTTCCACGGCCAGTTCGGCGTGTTCGTGCGCGCCCTGGCCTACATCCTCAGCATGGGCGCCGACGGGTTGCGCCAGGCGTCCTCGGACGCGGTGCTCAACGCCAACTACCTGCTGGCGCGCCTCAAGGACGTGCTGAGCCCGTCGTTCGAAGGCCCGTGCATGCACGAATGCCTGTTCGACGACCGCTTCCTCAAGGACACCGGGGTGACCACGCTCGACTTCGCCAAGGCGCTGATCGACGAAGGCTTCCACCCGATGACCATGTACTTCCCCCTGGTCGTCCACGGCGCCCTGCTGATGGAGCCGACCGAGACCGAGTCCAAGGAAACGCTGGACCAGTTCGTCGCCGTGGTGCGCGGCCTGGCCGACAAGGCCAAGGCGGGTGCCGCCGACGACTTCAAGGCGGCTCCGCGCTTCACCCCGCGCCGCCGCCTGGACGAAACCCAGGCCGCCCGCAGCCCGGTGCTGCGCTGGAAGCGGGGGGCGAACGCCTAGGGGGCGGTCGACCCTTCGCCTTCCGCGTCCCCATCCGGCCACTGACGATCCCCGTATGGACTTCCGATCTTTCGGTCCATGCGATGGATCCCGGCCGCCCTGCTGGCCTGCCTGCTGGCCCTTCCCGCCGCGGCCGAAGAGGTCGACATGGCCCTGGTGCTGCTGGCCGACGTGTCGTTCAGCATCGACGACCACGAATACACCCTGCAGAAACGCGGCTATGCCGAGGCCTTCGCCAGTTCGCGGGTGATCGACGCGGTGCGCTCGGGCCCGCTGGGGCGGGTGGCGGTGATCTATGTGGAATGGGACGGCTCGGCCGAGGTGATGGTGCCGTGGACGATCATCCGCTCGGCCGAGGATTCGCGGGCCTTCGCCGATGCCATCGCCCATGTGACCCGCCACGACGGCAACGGCATGACCGCGGTGGCCAGCGCGATTTTGTTCGGCCATTCGTTGTTCCCGGCCGAGGGCATCGAGCCGGTCCGCCGCGTCCTCGACGTCTCGGGCGACGGCATCGACAACCAGCAGGGCGACACGACAAGCGCCCGCGACCTGGCGGTGGCCGACGGGATGACCGTCAACGGCCTGCCCATCGGCGGCGAGAAGAAGGTGGTCGCCTTCTACCACGACCAGGTGATCGGCGGCCCCCGCGCCTTCCTGGCGCGCGCCGACGACTTCGAGGCCTTCGGCGTCTCGGTGATCGACAAGATCGCCGTGGAAATCAGCGGCGCCCCGCCCCCGGACCGGCTTGCAGGGCGCTGACGAAACCACTACCTTCGCCCGTCGAAGCCGGTTTAGCTCAGCTGGTAGAGCACCTGATTCCCAGGAGTCCCAGTTTAAGGGATACGAGTGTGTATGTATCAAGGACTTAGCCCTAGTATGCATACTCGTATGATCCTGCCAGGAGCCGGTGGATGACGACGCAGGATGGAGCGGCTTGACGCCGCGTAACCTGCGTGTGAGATAGGGATTTGTGCCGGGTTAGCTCAGTTGGTAGAGCAACCGCCTTGAACAGTACGAGTGCCTTGGGGGAAACCCCGAGAGTAGAACCGCCCAAATTCGGGGAAAGCTACAGCCTCCTGCCGAGGCCATGCCGATCCCGAGCCAAGCCCCGCGAGGGGAAGGTGTAGAGACTAGACGGGCGGCACCTAAAGCCTCAGCGGCCATGGTGAAGGGATAGTCCAGCCCACGAACGCGAGGCGGCGAAAGCCGAAGTGGGACGGTAAGCGGTAGGTCGTCAGTTCGAGTCTGACACCCGGCACCACACCAACATCAAGCAGCCTTAACAGTGAACAGCCCGCCCAGTCTCTCCTGGAGGTTCAGGCTGGTTTCCCAGTATGGCTGAACCAGTTCGCTGACAAAGTGCGCCAGCGACCGCTCGTATTCGTGCTGGCTGGCGATCCGGTTGGCCACCATGTAGCGGAGCAGCCAGAGATACCCGACGAACGCCTTCGACTCGGCATGCTCATGCGCGCGTTCGAGTGCAGCTTCGCGTCTCCCGGTGAGCGCCGCCCACAGCCACTCGTAGCTCGGAACGCTCAGGACCTCGCAGAGGTCAATGCCTCGATTCGTCGCGCCGATCAGGTGAGGCACCGGCAGCAGGTGGCGGTAGCACCCCAGTCTGATCTCAGGCAGATCGAGTTCATGGCCCCCCACGGTGACAAGAAGCCCTGACCGATCCTTCAGCAGGTCGGTGATCTGCTCCAGTACCCGCCGCTCTGCTTGAGGGGCATCCTGATCCATGCCGTTCGCCAGCGCTGTGCTGAACGAGTGCGTGCGGAACGCCTCTGCGGAAATAACCCCGGCTTCGCGGCGGACTTGCGCTTCTAGGATCGTGACCGCCTGGACACGAGCATTCCCCCCAGGCTCCGGTCGTGAACACCCCCACTGACGAGGACCGAGACCGTCCGCCCCGATGGCGGCAGCAAGG
This sequence comes from Actinomycetota bacterium, assembly GCA_050260215.1. Lineage (GTDB taxonomy): Bacteria > Pseudomonadota > Alphaproteobacteria > Rhodospirillales > Magnetospirillaceae > JBLNBU01. Next base: position 10,649 of record JBLNBU010000099.1, on the reverse strand, counting down.
ATAATCACGTCAGCACGAGCGTCCCCTGGTCCATGCGCGAGCATGCCGATCTCCATGGAATGTTTGCAGGAGACTATCGCCGCACGAGAAAAAAATAAAGTACGGCTTGATTGCCCTGTTTCCTTTGCCGGGCGACACTGCGCCCCATGTCCGACGCCGCACTTCTCGACAGCATCGCCGCGCGCCTACGCACCCTGCGCGCTCGCGCCGGGCTTACCCAAGCTCAACTAGGGGAGATGGCCGGTGTGTCGGCTCAGATGCTGTCGCACATTGAACGGTCAGAGAATTGGCCGAGCATTCCGCAACTGGCAGCCATCGCCAGTGCCCTGCGCGTTCCGGTCTCCTATTTTTTCGCCGAGGCAACCGAGGGGCAGCGGGAGAGGATCGCCCATATCCTGGAGGCACTCACCCCGGCAGACGAAGAACTGGCCATGGCGTTGCTCGACACCATCCTTAGAACTCGGTCGAGCCAGGACTAGCTGCGGAACGCGGACCGCCATTTGCAAATTCCGCAACCTTCGGAAATAGTTCCCTGAACTCCTTGCGTTGAGCCGTCGGCAACCTGGAACGAAGCCAGTTAATGGCTTCCCGGAGTTCCTCTTCCTTCCTCTTCCGGCTCTCCCTCGCCCTCCCCGAGGCCGTGCTCGCTCGAAGGCCCTTTGGCTTGCGCCCCCGCTTACCGCGCTCCTCCTCGACATCCCGAACAGAAGCCTCAGCGATGGCCCGCTCCACCGGATCGCTGAACTCTGCCAAAAAGCCCGCGATGATCTCCTTGCGCTTGACCTCCGAGCGGATGCCCACCAGTCGCTTACGCACGACCAAACGACGACGCTCTCGCTTGCCCATGGCCTCCTTGGGAGGAAAAGCCGTTCCGTAATCCGAAATTCGCTTTGCCTGCTGGAACGTCAGCCCCATCAACTGAGCGATAGACGGCGGGCTTTCCACGCTAAACCCATTGTCGGCAAGGGCCTGCGAGTACCATTCCGCATCGAAGTCGTCGATTTTCATTCGGGACACCCACCAGATAACGCAACGAACGAAATTTACATCAATTCCGCTCGATGCGAAATAGGCAACCCTGCCCCTCCGCCGCCAACCGCGACGGCATTGACGGCATCACAATTTACGGTAGCTTATGGCCGTTGGCGACATGCCAAGAACTCCACATGCACGGTGCGGTATGTCAGAGGGGACAGCATCGCGGCCAGATCAAGGTGCAGCGCAATTTGGAGCATTGGCGGACAACCCGCCCTCGCCCGCTAGCGCCCAGGGGGAAATCTTCCCCCGCAAGGTGCTTTACCTCGCACCCCAGGCCGATCCGACAGCCGACACCATAGGTGAAGGCGAGGCCGACGACGGAGGACGCTACGTTCTCAAGAACGACGCGCACGAACGCCCTGTTCGGGCGAGCGAATGGCTTTGCACCAACATTGCAGAGGCGGTTGGCTTCATCGCCGCGCGCCCCTGCTTCCTGGAAATGCCCGATGGCGCTCTCGTCTTCGGCTCACGTCGGCTCGCTGGCGTAGCTGCGCAAGCGGAGAGCCATAAACACCTCCTAACTCCAGGCGGTCACCCCGATCAGCCGAAGAATGCCCTTCCGCTGAGAACGAGCCTCTCGGCGCTGTACGCCTTCGACATGGCGTTCAACAATGACGACCGGCACCTGAACAACTATATGTTCACCGTGGAGTCGGGCGCGCTGCGTCCGGTGGCCTTCGACTTCAGCCGGAGCTTGTTCTGGAATTGGCCGCTGGCTGGTTTCGTCCACCCGCAAACGGCCACGCGCCAACTCGGGGCGATACTGCGTCAGTTCCACGGATGGGACTTGGCCGCCGCCGAAGGTGTAATCACCCGCTTGGAGACGCTACCCACCGCGACGGTGGAAAGGTTTATTAACGAAATGCCGGGAGACTGGCTGGCTGAGCAATTGAGGACCGACCTCCTTGCGTGGTGGTCGGGACAAGGCCGCATAGATCGGCTCGCTGAATTGCGTGAGGGGTTGCGAGATGGCTCACTTCTATGATTTTGCCGTTATTCGGCTCGCACCGGGCGATGCGCGCGATGAGCGGTTGAACATCGGAGCGCTCGTATTCAAGCCTGATGGCCTCGACATTCGGCTTACCCGTCGCCTTGAGAAGGTGCGAGCCATTTCTGCCGCGCTCGACCAGCAGACCCTTCAGGACGTCATCGGCCAGTTCTCGGCCATCGACCACTTTGCGCGCGAGTCCGGTTGCCAAGACGTGGTTTCTCGTCACCGCATGCTTTCGCGCATTGGCCTTCTATCGCTGTCGGGGCTTGGCAAAGTGGACGCCACCCCCGCGCTATATGAGGAACGGTTGGAGGCCATTCTCCGGGACTTGGTTGAGCCGGAACCTCAGCCAAAACGCCTCCGGGAAAAGCGTTCTCGCCTCCTGACGCAGGTGAAAAAGGCGTTCCAGCAGGAGCGCGTGATGGCCCGTAAGGGTGAAACATTGGAAGACCACCGCATTCTTCCTCGCTTCGAGGTTGGCGAAGGATTGGTCGCCGATCTCGTGCTCAAAAACGGGGTGTACCACGTCGTCGAGACAGTCGATGTTTCGCGCGACGACGACTCTCTCCGCAAGGCTATCGGGGAAATCGGGATTTCCTCCCTCACGCTCGAAAGTGCTCGTCTGAGGTTTGGGAAGCAGCAAACCAAGGCACGTCTGGTTTACAGCGCGTCCGCTTACACAGAACGGCACGCCAAGTCAGCGCTCGATGCCGCCATGAGCCAGGGCTGCGAACTCATCAACTGGGCCAGCGACAATGACCGGGGGCGCTTCGTCTCCTCCCTAGCGCAGCTTGCCACCCCATTGCCCACACGTCGCCGAGTCAGACAGCAGGTGATGGTGGGAGTTCCCCTGATCTAGAGGCCGCAATGGGGGATCAAGGGCCGGTCAAAAAGGAGCTTCTCTCATATTGCCGTCAGTGTGGCGGCGATAGACACCATTCTGTCGTCGCAGAAACAACGCGCACTTGGGACGATGAACACGCCCCGGTCTATGGTGGCGACACATGGGCAATCTTGGAATGCGGCGGTTGTCGCACCATCACCTTTGCCCACAATCACTGGTTTTCTGAAGATTTCGACTGGGACGAGAGCGGCCCAGTACCGACCATTCACCGCGACCTGTATCCACCCGCGCCGCCCCGGAAGATGCCGGAATGGGGCGTGGACGGCTACATCTGCTACAACATCGGCGACCTCTGGGTTTCCAAACTGCACCAGGACGTCTACTCCGCCATTGGGCTAAAAGCCTTCTCCTTGGCCGCGATGGGCACCAGGGCTATCGTCGATTTCGTGGTCACCTCGAAAGCTGGCGACAGCGGAGATTTCAGAGCAAAACTTCGCCGCCTTTGCGGACAGGGCCTCATCACAGAAACCCAGGTAGAGGTCATTTACGCCGCTTTTGACGCTGGGAGCGCTGCCGCACACCGAGGCTACAATCCGGCGCAGGAGGACGTTTTCACCCTGCTCGACATCACCGAGTCGCTGCTGCACCAGATTTACATTGCACCATTACAGCGTGATCGTCAGGCCAAGGCCGCCGAGGACTTGAAGGCAAGAACGCCGCCACGGCGACCGTAAAGCTCCTAACAACCCAATTTCGCAACATGCGAAAAGCACATTTTAGAGGAAGCTGTTGACCGTCCCGTGGGAGAATCTGCAACTTCCGATAATTACACCTACTGGAGGACGGCGTGGCTTTCACGACGCACGGCTTTGCCAAAAAGCTCCGAGGGTTGCGCGCATCCTTCGGCGATACGCTGGAGGCGGTGGCGCAGCAAACCGGCATGGCACCACACGTTCTTCAGACGCTGGAGGAAGGAGGAATGACGCCGAGCGGGGATCAGGTCCTCATCCTCGCCGATTACTTCAAGTGCGAGTTCCCCTGGCTTATTGAGGACGACGCCGAGAACCCCGATGAAAACGTCGAACTCCTTCTGCGGTCGGAAGGTGGGCGATTGGCCGCATCGGATCGACACGCTATCGCCGAATTCCTGCACCTATGCAAATCCCAAGCAATTCTGGAGGAGATGCTCAGCCAGCGCCACAGCGACCATGGCTTCCAGTTCGCGCCTCGCGGGAGAATGTTCAAGGATCATGGCGTTCAATGCGCCGAGCAGTTTCGCGCACATCATCAGTTAGAACCCAACGGCGTGATCCCCGACATATTTGATTGGCTCCGCAAGGCCGGATTACGGGTGTTCCGGCGTTCTCTTCCGGCGTCTCCGATCTCGGGCCTGTTCGTGCGCCATCCAGAAGCTGGGCCGTGCATCCTCATCAACTATGCGGAAGACAAGTACCGGCAGCGGTTCAGCGCAGCCCACGAGGCAGGCCACGCGCTCATGGACACCGACCGCGCCTACAATGTTTCCGACCAAAGTGACGGAAGCAGCCCGGACCTGCACGAAATCCGCGCCAACGTCTTCGCGTCATGCTTTCTGATGCCACCCGACCTAATCCGAATGTTCGGCTCCCCCGATCAATGGCGTCGCCCCGAAAAGGTGATCGAGGCTGCGGATCGGATGTTTGTGTCCATTCCAGCCGTCCTCTCAGCCCTCCGCCGCGACCGCGTTCTTGATAACGAGACATTGAACACACTCCGAGGAGCGGGATTGCGCCTGCCTGAGAAGCAGGAACCAGAACTCATGGGCGTCCATACTCCCCGCCAAAAAGAACGACTGGAAACGCTGCTAGAAACGGGGCTGCACGCCCAATACGTCCACCAAGCCTTTGAAGCGCATTACCGAGGTCTGATTTCGCTCGCCAAACTCGCCGACATGCTTCTAGTCGAACCCGCAGAGGTAGGTGAACTCGCCGGTCTCTTCGGCATGAGGGTGGGTCATGGTTGAGGCCCCCCGCGATGACGCGCTCCAGTCATTCCCGACAATTGCAGCCATCGACACCTGCTCGGTATGGAACATCCTGTGCAGTCGAACCCTGACCCTGGCGATGAAGCGACAGAACCGCCACTTCGTCCTTGCGGAATACGTTCGCTACGAATGCCTCTCGAAGCCCCGCCGGACGATAACCGCTGCGGATCAGGTCATGCGCTCGACGTTGGAGGCGGAGATCAAGGCTGGGCAGCATTTCAGCACCTACAGCGTCGGCGTAGAGGACCTGCGCGACTTGCTGGCCAATGTCGGCTCCTTGCGGAATTTCCATCGTGGCGAAGTCGCAGCCCTGGCGCTTGCTCGCAAACTCGGCAACGGTTTCATGACCGACGACCGCACCGCGCGGATGGTTGGTGAGCGGGCGCTCGGACATTCGCGCGTGCGTACCACCCCGCATCTCGTGGGATGGCTACTCTACATCGGACAACTTGGAGACGGCGACATTCGCCCAATCGTTGCGGACAACGATGCCTATCGGCAAACCCACGGCAAACTGGGGCCATTCATTCAGAAGTGCTATGAGACGGCCATGAGCCTTCGCCTGCGGGAGGCACTTCAGAGCCAAACAGCGCCCTTAGACTAACCACAGATAGCATCTCGTCGCATCGACGCCCCCGCCATCGTCTTCACGAAGGCGCATCGGGGGGCTGCCTACGTCGGATTGACTCAATGGCCGTCACAAATGTATCATTTTGTCCATGAGCGAAATGATCGTAGCGTCCAGCCATGCTTGAGACATTCGAGACCGTAGCCAAAGCCGTGGCGGACCCCAGCCGGGTCCGCATCATGAAGCTCCTTGAGGGCGGGGAACTGTGCGTCTGCCAGATCACCGCCGTCATGGACCTTGCACCCGCCACCATTTCCAAACATCTGGCGGCGCTGAAAACGGCTGGCCTGCTCCAACAACGTCGGGACGGCAAATGGGTCTATTATCGGCTGGCTGATCGCCAGTTGAACACCTATGCGCCGCAGTTTCTCGCGCTGGTTCGGGCGTCCCTCCAGGACTGCCCTACCACGACCGAGGACCGGCGGGTGCTGGCCCTGGTGAATGCGCTGCCGCTCCAGGTTCTCTGCGACCAGGGCCGCGCCGCGTTAGGTCCAAATGCTCAAGCTCCCGAGGCATCCACCTGCTGTGGGGGACCATCATGAGCGAGAAGACCTACAACGTGCTGTTCCTGTGTACCGGAAATTCGGCGCGCAGCATCATGGCCGAGGCCATCCTCAACCGCGATCTCAGCGGCAAGTTCACAGCGTTCAGCGCAGGCAGCCATCCCAAGGGGCACATCGACCCCACGGTGCTGGCGCTGCTGAAGAAGACCAATTATCCGACCGATGGACTGCGCTCCAAGTCCTGGGACGAGTTCGCCCAGCCCGGCGCACCCGAGTTGGATTTCGTCTTCACCGTCTGCGACAACGCCGCTGGTGAGGTTTGCCCGGTCTGGCCGGGGCAGCCGATGACCGCTCATTGGGGTGTTCCCGACCCGGCTGACTTCAAGGGCAGTGATGTCGAGAAGTCCGCTTTTTGCGGCGAGGTGATGCGCATGCTCGCCAACCGCATCAACATTTTCGCCGCCCTGCCGATCCGCTCGCTCGACCGCCTGTCGCTGCAAAAGCACCTCGACGACATCGGCAAGACCAACGCCTGATCGAAGGAAACGACCATGGCTGACAAGCTCATCAATGTCCTCGTCCTTTGCACCGGCAACAGCGCCCGTTCGGTGCTGGCCGAATGCCTGATCAACGACCTCGGCGGCGGCAAGTGGAAGGCGTACAGCGCCGGAAGCAAGCCCACCGGCAAGGTCAACCCGTTCTCCATCGAAATCCTCAAGGAAAAGGGGCATTCGGTCGAAGGACTGCGGTCCAAGTCCTGGGACGAGTTCGCCCTGCCGGACGCGCCCCAAATGGACCTCGTGATCACTGTCTGCGACAACGCTGCGGGCGAAGTCTGCCCGATTTGGCCGGGCGTGCCGCGCAAGGTGCATGTCGGCTTCCCCGACCCCGCCGATGCCCAGGGCACCCACGAGGAACGCTTGGCCGTGTTCCGCGAGGTCTACGGCATGATCGAAGCCAAGGTGCGCAAGCTGATCGAGGTTGGCCCGGAGCGGGCCGGGGAGGTCTGATATGTCCGCCCAGTGTGAAGTGGCGGCCAAGGCTGCCAGTGACTCCCCCATGGGGTTCTTCGAGCGTTACCTGACGGTTTGGGTGGCGCTGTGCATCGTCGCGGGCGTGGCGCTTGGGCATTTCCTGCCTGCGCCGTTCCACGCCATCGGCGGCATGGAGGTCGCCCAGGTCAATCTGCCGGTGGCGGTGCTGATTTGGCTGATGATCATCCCCATGCTGCTGAAGATCGACTTTGGCGCGCTGCATCAGGTCAAGGAGCACTGGAAGGGCATCGGCGTCACCCTGTTCATCAACTGGGCGGTCAAGCCGTTCTCCATGGCACTGCTGGGCTGGGTGTTCGTTTCGACGCTGTTCCGCCCGCTGTTGCCTGCCGACCAGATCGACAGCTACATCGCCGGTCTGATCCTGCTGGCCGCCGCGCCTTGCACCGCCATGGTGTTCGTGTGGTCGAACCTGACCAATGGCGAGCCGCACTTCACCCTATCGCAGGTGGCGCTCAACGACACCATCATGGTGGTGGCCTTCGCTCCCCTTGTCGGCCTGCTGCTGGGCCTGTCGTCCATCACCGTGCCGTGGGACACCTTGCTGCTGTCGGTGGTGCTGTACATCGTGGTGCCGGTCGCCGTGTCGCAGGTATGGCGCAAGGCATTGCTGGCCCGTGGGCCGCAGGCGTTGCCCAATCTGCTCGCCAAGCTGGGGCCGCTGTCGCTGGTGGCTTTGCTGACCACCCTGGTCCTGCTGTTCGGCTTCCAGGGCGAGCAGATCATCGCCCAGCCGCTGGTCATCCTGTTGCTGGCGGTGCCGATCACCATCCAGGTCTATTTCAATTCGGGCCTCGCCTACCTGCTCAACAAGAAGCTGGGCGTCGCCCATTGCGTGGCCGGGCCTTCGGCCCTAATCGGTGCCAGCAACTTCTTCGAGTTGGCCGTGGCCGCTGCCATCAGCCTATTCGGCTTCCAATCGGGTGCCGCCCTGGCAACCGTGGTCGGCGTGCTGATCGAGGTGCCGGTGATGCTGAGCGTGGTGAAGATCGTGAATGCGTCCAAGGGCTGGTACGAAGCCAAAGCGTAGGAGGAAATCATGACCAAGCTTGAAGTCTACGATCCGGCCATGTGCTGCTCGACGGGTGTGTGCGGACCCGAGGTTGACCCTGCCCTGGTGGCTTTTGCCGCTGACCTGAAGTGGGTCGAGGAACAGGGCGTTTCCGTCCAGCGCTACAACCTGGGCACCGAGCCGCAGGCGTTCGTCGCCAACCCAGCAGTGGTGAAGGAAATGGAGGCCGGAATGGACCGGCTGCCGATCATTGCCATCGACGGCCACATCGTTTCCACCGGCATCTATCTCACCCGCGACCAACTGGCCGCCAAGCTGGGCCTGGGCACCGCCAAGCCGAAGGTCACCGCTAAGGCGGGTGGCTCCTGCTGCTCCGGCTCGTCCTGCTGCTGAGGAGGCCATCATGGCACTGCCGACGATCACCACCCGATATGCGTTCTTCACCGGCAAGGGCGGCGTGGGCAAGACCTCGCTTTCCTGCGCGACCAGCCTTGCGCTGGCCGAATGCGGGAAGCGGGTCCTGATCGTCAGCACCGACCCGGCGTCCAACCTGGACGAGGTACTTGGCACCCAGCTTGGGTCCAAGCCGACCCCCATTGTCGGGCTGCCGAGCCTCTACGCTCTGAACATCGACCCAGAAGCCGCCGCCCGCGACTACCGCGAGCGGATGGTTGGCCCCTACCGTGGCATCCTTCCGGCAGCGGCCATCGCCAGCATGGAGGAGCAATTCTCCGGTGCCTGCACCGTGGAGATTGCGGCCTTTGACGAGTTCGCCAAGCTGCTGGGCGACCCCGGTGCCACGGCGGAATTCGATCACGTCATTTTCGACACCGCGCCCACCGGCCATACGCTCCGGCTCCTGACGCTGCCCTCGGCCTGGACCGAGTTCATCGCGTCCTCGACCGGCGGAGCGTCGTGCCTTGGGCCGCTGGCCGGGCTGGAAAAGCAAAAGGCGTTGTATGCCGCCACCGTCGCCCAGTTGTCGGACTCGGCCACCACCACGGTGGTCCTGGTCAGCCGCCCGGAGCGTTCGGCGCTCCGCGAGGCCGACCGCACCCGAGGGGAACTGGCAGAACTGGGCGTCAGCAATCTCCGGCTGGCCCTGAACGGCATCTTCGTTGCGGCAACGCCGGGCGATGGCATTGCCGACGCCATGACCGCCCGTGGCAAGGAAGCCGTCACCGCCATGCCCTCCGGTTTGGCGGCGCTTGCGCGAACCGAAACCCCATTTCTGCCCAAGGGGACGGTCGGGCTTGATGCGCTGCGCGCCATGGGCCGCACCGCTGCCGCGCCTGCGCCAAAGGCCGCCAGCAACCTTCCCAAGATCGACCTACCCGGTGATCTCGATACCCTGGTGGCGGACATGGCCGCAGCCGGGCATGGCGTCGTCATGACCATGGGCAAGGGCGGCGTCGGCAAGACCACCATCGCCGCCTCCATCGCGGTCATGCTGGCTCGGCAGGGCCACAAGGTCACCCTGTCCACGACCGACCCTGCCGCCCATGTTGCCTACGCCGTCGATAGCAGCGTACCCGGCCTGACCGTCACGCGGATCGACCCCGAGCATGAGGTGGCCGCGTATCGTGACGAGGTGCTAGCGAAAGCTGGCAGCGGCCTGGACACTGCCGGGCGGGCGATGCTGGAGGAAGACCTGCGGTCGCCCTGCACCGAGGAAATTGCGGTGTTCCGTGCCTTCGCCAGGACGGTCGATCAGGGCCAGGATCGGTTCGTGATCCTCGACACAGCACCCACCGGCCACACCATCCTTCTGCTTGATGCGGCTGAGGCGTATCACCGGGAGGTGCTGCGCACGCAGGCCGACATGCCGGAAGCCGTCCGCGCCCTGCTGCCGCGCCTGCGCGACCCGGAATACACCAGGGCGATCATCGTCACCCTGGCCGAGGCAACGCCGGTCCACGAGGCTGAAAGGCTTCAGGACGACTTGGCCCGTGCTGGCATTACGCCCCATGCCTGGGTGATCAACCAGAGCCTCCTCGCCAGCGGCACCAAGGACCCGTTGTTGGCCGAACGCGGCGTCTATGAGGCCCCATTCATTCAGCGGGTTATGAACGGCCTTGCACGGAAAGTCGCCTTGATCCCCTGGCGGGCATGACACCGCCAGACAACCAATGGAGGGAACCATGACACAGTGCTGCACAGCTACGTCGTCGTCATGCTGCTCGCCCCGGAAGATGACCGTTGATCTGCTCTACATCGACCGCGACGTCTGCACCCGTTGCCAAGGGGCAGACACCGCGCTGGATGAGGCTCTTGCCGATGCCGTGCCGGTGTTACGCGCCATGGGCATTGAAGTCGAGGTGCGGCGGACCTTGGTCGAAACCGAGAACATGGCCATTGAACACCGGCTGGAATCCTCCCCGACCATCCGTATCAACGGGCAGGACATCCAGCCCCAGGTGGAAGAGACGGTTTGCGAGTCCTGCGGAACCCTGGTGGCTTCGGGTGCCGTTGATTGCCGGGTCTGGACATGGCAGGGACAGCAGTTCACCGCGCCACCGAAAGGCTTGATTGTCGAGGCGCTGATGCGGGCGGCGGTC
>JBLNBU010000098.1:0-8763 GCA_050260215.1 Actinomycetota bacterium | reverse complement strand
AAGTCGATCACGACGATGTCGCCCTCGCCCGCTTCGCGCTCGACCGGCTCGGACTGTTCGTTGCGCTCGGCGATGCGGGCCAGGGTCTCGTCGACCTCGGATTCGGGCACCGGCGCCTTCTCGCGCTCCAGCTCGACGCTGGCGAAATCCATCGGGGTGATGTCGGGCATCGCCTCGACCGCGACGGTGAATTCCAGATCGCCGCCCTGCTCGTAGCTGGTGATCTCGATCTTGGGCTGCATCGCCGGACGCAGGTTGCGCTCGGTCAGCGCGGCCTGGGTGCCGTCATTCACCGCGCCCTCAAGCACCTCGCCGCGCACCGCGTCGGCATACTTCTTGCGCACGATCGTCATCGGCACCTTGCCGGGACGGAAGCCGGGAAGGCGGACGGTGCGGGCGATCTCGGCCAACCGGCCTTCCATGCTGCTCTCGATCTGCCCGGCGGGAACGACGACCTTGAGCTCGCGCTTCAGGCCGTCGGCGTTGATCTCGGTTACCTGCATCAGTCTTCGCCAATCGAATCCGTATGTTGCGTCGATGATCCGGCGGGCTGCCGCTGGCGCGGGCGGCCCCGGGGCCCTGGGTGTCGGCTGGTGCGGGCGAAGGGACTTGAACCCCCATGGCTTGCGCCGCTGGAACCTAAATCCAGTGTGTCTACCAGTTCCACCACGCCCGCATGGGCAATGAGGTGCCACGCCCGAGGGGTCGCCCCGCCGGAAGGGACTGTCTATAGCACAGTCGCTTCCGACGAAACAGGGAAAAGCCGGGGTGCGGCAACCCTTCCAGATCGTGCGCCGCGCCATCCGATGCAATCCCCGGCCACACCGCCGCCGGCAAGTGAACGGACGGCCTGAACGTCAAAACCTTAGGTTAAGCACCTCCGACAAAAGTCTACTTCGTCGTACTCGAAAGTATTGAAACCGATTCGCAACTGGGACATAGTCCGACGAGCTTTCAGTTTGGGGACGGAAAGATAGACATGGACCTCGACCGCGCCGGACGCATCGCCTTCCTTCAAATCGACGACGAAACCCGACAGGCTTTACGGGAATTCCGCGAGGTGCTGGCCCCTCGGCTGGACGGCATGCTGGATGCGTTCTATCGCCACATCCAGACGACCCCGGCCACCGCCGGCCTGTTCGGCAGCCCCGAGAGCATGCGCCATGCCCGCGACATGCAGAAGCGCCACTGGCTGGAAAGCGTGTTCGCCGGCAACTTCGACGACCGCTACTTCGCCAACGTCACCGAGATCGGCAAGGTCCACCAGCGGGTCGGGCTGGAACCGCGCTGGTACACCGCCGGCTACTGCTTCGTGCTCAACGCGGTCGTCGAGCTGGCCACCCAGCACTACCGCAAGAAGCCCGAGCGGCTGGCCAAGGTCATCGCCGCGGTCAACAAGGCTGCCTTCCTGGACATGGACCTGGCGACCTCGGTCTATATCGAGACCAACACTGCCGCCATCATCGCCCGCGAGCTGGGCGCCAAGGCCGACGTGTTCGAACGCGAGGTCAAGGGCCTGGTCGGCGGCGTCGCCGCCTCCGCCACCCAGCTGGAAGGCGTGGCCAAGACCATGTCGGCCAACGCCGAGGAAACCTCGGTGCAGTCGACCACCGTCGCCGCCGCGGCGGAAGAGGCCACCACCAACATCCAGACCGTCGCCGCCGCCGCCGAGGAGCTGTCGTCGTCCATCAGTGAGATCAGTCGCCAGGTCGCTGATTCGGCCCGCATCGCCTCGAACGCCCGCGAGGAGGCCGACCGCACCAACAAGATGGTCCAGAGCCTGAGCCTGGCCGCCGCCCGCATCGGCGATGTGGTCAAGCTGATCAACGACATCGCCAGCCAGACCAACCTGCTGGCCTTGAACGCCACCATCGAGGCGGCCAGGGCCGGTGATGCCGGCAAGGGCTTCGCGGTCGTGGCCAACGAGGTGAAAAGCCTTGCCAACCAGACCGGCAAGGCCACCGAGGAGATCGCCGCCCAGATCGCCGCGGTGCAGAACGCCACCAAGGAGGCGGTCGGCGCCATCGGCGGCATCGCCGGCACCATCGGCCAGATCAACGAGATCGCCGGATCCATCGCCGCCGCGGTCGAGGAACAGGGTGCGGCCACCGCCGAGATCGCCCGTAACGTCCAACAGGCCGCCATGGGCACCACCGAGGTCACCGCCACCATCGCCCGCGTCAGCAACGCCGCCCAGCAGACCGGCATCGCCGCCCGCGAGGTGCTGGACTCGGCCGTGGCCCTGTCGCGCAACTCCGACACCCTGGGCCGCCAGGTCGACCGCTTCGTCACCGACATCCGCAGCGGACACTGACGCAAAAAATGCAAAGGGAGCGCGGGCCTGGAGGTCCGCGCTCCTCGCGTCTACACTGTATTCATGTCGCCCCGTTCCCTCGGCCTCGTCCTCATCTGGCTGGGCACCATCGCCCTGGTGGCGGTGCTGATGCACCGGGTGCGCAAGGGCGCCTGGGACATCGCCATCGATCCGCCGCCACCCATCGACCGCTGGGCGGTGCCCATCGCCGCAGGCGGGCTGGGCCTGGCGCTGGCCGGCACCGCGCTGTTCATGTGGGGCGGCTCCTGACATGGAGTGGAGCGACGAGGCCATCGTGCTGGCCCTGCGCCGCCATGGCGAGAACGCCGCGGTCGCCAGCCTGCTGACACGGGCCCACGGGCGCCATCCCGGCCTGGTCCACGGTGCAAGCGGCAAGGCCAACCGCGGCGTGCTGCAGCCGGGCAACCAGCTGCGTGCCGACTGGCGCGGCCGCCTGCCCGAGCAGCTGGGCACCTACAAGTGCGAGCTGGTGCGCGACCATGCCGGGGCGCTGATGGACGACCCGGTGCGGCTGGCGGCGCTTGCCAGCGCCTGCGCCCTGTCCGAGGCCGCTCTGCCCGAACGCCAGCCCCACCCCGCCGCCTATGCCGCCCTGGCCGCGCTGCTGGAAGGCCTGGCCGCCGAGTCGTGGGCCAGCATCTACGTCCACTGGGAATTGGCGCTGCTGCGCGACCTGGGCTTCGGGCTGGACCTGACCGCCTGCGCCGCCACCGGGACCACCGACGACCTGGCCTGGGTCAGCCCCAAGACCGGCCGCGCCGTCAGCCGCGCCGCCGGCCAGCCCTGGGCCGACAAGCTGCTGCCCCTGCCCCGCTTCCTGACCGAAGGCGGCGAGGGCGACGCGCGGCAGATCCTGGACGGCCTTGCCCTGGCCGCCTTCTTCCTCGACCGCCACGTGCTGCATGGGGCCATGCCGGCGGCCCGCTCACGACTGGTTGACCGTTTCCGGCCTTAGGGTACTATATGTTGGTTCTGTTGTGGGGTTCCCGATGACCAATCCTGTTGCCGCCGGCGAGATCCGCGAGACGCCGCTGGCCGAGGCGCTGGGCGAGCGCTATCTCGCCTATGCCATGTCGACCATCGTGTCGCGGTCGCTGCCCGACGTGCGCGACGGCCTCAAGCCGGTGCATCGCCGCCTGCTCTATGCCATGCGCCAATTGAAGCTGGACCCCGACGGCGGCTTCAAGAAATGCGCCCGCGTGGTCGGCGACGTCATCGGTAAGTACCACCCCCACGGCGACGTGGCGGTCTATGACGCGCTGGTGCGCCTGGCCCAGGATTTCGCCGTGCGCTATCCCCTGGTCGAAGGCCAGGGCAACTTCGGCAACATCGACGGCGATAACGCCGCCGCCATGCGATACACCGAGGCCAAGCTGACCGAGGTGGCGAGCGCCCTGATGGACGGCCTGGACGAGGACGCCGCCGACTTCCGCCCCACCTATGACGGATCCGAGGAAGAGCCGGTGGTGATGCCGGCGGCATTCCCCAACCTGCTGGCCAACGGTGCTGCCGGCATCGCGGTCGGCATGGCCACCAGCATCCCGCCCCACAACGCCGGCGAGATCTGCGACGCGCTGACCCACCTGATTGCCAGCCCCGATTGCCCCGATGCCGAACTGATCGAGCGCATGCCCGGTCCCGACTTCCCCACCGGCGGCGTGCTGGTCGAAAGCCGCGCCGCCATCGCCGAGGCCTACCGCACGGGGCGCGGCGCCTTCCGGGTGCGCGCCAAGTGGGCCGTCGAGAAACTGTCGCACGGACTGTACCAGATCGTCGTCACCGAGATCCCCTACCAGGTGCAGAAGGCCAAGCTGGTCGAGAAGATCGCCGAGCTGTTGTCCGAGAAGAAACTGCCGCTGCTCGCCGACATCCGCGACGAGTCGGCCGAGGACGTGCGCCTAGTGCTGGAGCCCCGCAACCGCACCGTCGAGGCCGAGCTGCTGATGGAGCAGCTGTTCCGCCAGACCGACCTGGAGAGCCGCTTTCCGCTCAACATGAACGTGCTGGCCCCCGATGACCACGGCCACCTGGTACCGCAGGTGATGGGCCTGAAGGGGGTGCTGCAGGCCTTCCTCGACCACCGCATGGAGGTGCTTGAGCGCCGCTCGCTTCACCGCCTCGACAAGATCGCGCGCCGGCTCGAGGTGCTGGCCGGCTTCCTGATCGCCTACCTCAACCTCGATGAGGTGATCCGCATCATCCGCGAGGAGGACGAGGCCAAGGCGGCGCTGATCAAGCGCTTCGAGCTGACCGAGGTGCAGGCCGAGGCCATCTTGAACATGCGCCTGCGCAGCTTGCGCAAGCTCGAAGAGATCGAGATCAAGCGCGAGCACGCCAACCTGTCCAAGGAGCAGAAGGACCTGCAGGACCTGCTGGCCGACGAGGCCCGGCGCTGGAAGAAGATCGCCTCCGAGATCGCCGAGGTGGGCAAGAAGTTCGGCCAGGCCACCCCGCTGGGGCGGCGGCGCACCGAGCTGGGCGAGGCGCCCTCGGCCGTGGTGGTTCCCATCGAGGCCTTCATCGAGCGCGAGCCGATCACCGTGGTGCTGTCGGATAAGGGTTGGATCCGCGCGCTGAAGGGCCACAGCGACGACACCGCCGCGCTGAAGTTCAAGGAAGGCGACCAGCTCAAGTTCGCGCTCAAGGCCGAGACCACCGACAAGCTGCTCCTGTTCGCCTCGGACGGGCGTTTCTATACGCTGGGCGGCGACAAGCTGCCGTCGGGGCGCGGCTTCGGCGAGCCGCTCAGGCTGATGATCGACCTGGCCAACGACGCGGACATCGTCCATGTGATGGTCCACCGTCCCGGACGCCGGCTGCTGGTGTCGTCCAACGCGGGCCGCGGCTTCCAGGTCGACGAGGCCGAGGTGCTGGCCCAGACCCGCTCCGGCAAGATGGTGCTGAACCTGGAAGCGGGTGAAAAGGCCACCTTCTGCCTGCCCGTCGAGGGCGACGCGGTGGCGGTGATCGGCGACAACCGCAAGCTGCTGGTGTTCATGGCCGACGAGATCCCGGTGATGACCCGGGGCCGCGGCGTCATGCTGCAGAAATACCGCGACGGCGGCGCCGCCGACATCAAGGTATTCAAGCTGGCCGACGGCCTGTCCTGGGCCTTGGGCGAGCGGGTGCGCACCGAGACCGACCTGACGCCGTGGCTGGGCAAGCGCGCCTCGGTCGGACGCCTGCCGCCGACGGGTTTCCCGCGTTCGAACAAGTTTACGTGACGATGTCTTGTCCCTCGCCGGGCGCAGGCTCCGCCTGCTTGGCCGCCCCCTCAATGGGCGCCTAGATGCACGCCGCCCACCAGACCCGCAACGTCATGGTCCTGGCCGCGTGCCAGGCCTTGTCCATGAGCGGGTCGGTGATGGTGTTCGCTGTCGTGGCCCTGGCCGGCAAGGCCTTGGCGCCGGCGCCGCACCTGACGACCTTGCCGCTCGGCGTGACCTTCCTGTCGCTGATGCTGAGCACGGTTCCCGCCTCGCTGGCCATGGGCCGGCTGGGGCGGCGCGCCGGCTTCACCCTGGGCCAGGCCATCGGCGTGCTGGGCGCCGGCGCCTCGGCCTGGGCGCTGCTGTCGGGGTCGTTCTGGGGATTTGCCGCCGCGGCGGTGCCCATCGGCGTCCACAATGCCTTCTTCCAGTACCTGCGCTTCGCCGCCGCCGACACCGCCACTCCCGAGTTCCGGCCGCGCGCCATCAGCTATGTCATGGCCGGCGGCGTGGTCGCGGGGTTCCTGGGGCCAGAGCTGGCCCAGCGCACCGCCGAGGCGCTGCCGGTCACCTATGCCGGGGCGTACGCAGCGCTGGCGGGCCTGTGCCTGCTCAACATCGTCGCGCTGCAGCTGGTGCGCATTCCCCGCCCCCATCGGGCCGAAGCACGCAGCGGCGGGCGCTCGGTGCTGGCCATTGCCCGCCAGCCGGTGTTCATGGTCGCGGCGCTGTCGGCCATGGTCGGCTATGGGGTGATGAACCTGGTGATGGTGGCCACCCCGCTGGCCATGGCCGGCTGCGGCTTCGGCTTCACCGACTCGACCGAGGTCATCCGCGCCCACGTGCTGGGCATGTTCGTCCCCAGCTTCTTCACCGGCCACCTGGTCCGCCGCTTCGGCGTGCTGCGGGTGATCGGCACCGGCGCGGTGCTGCTGCTGGCCAGCCTGGGCGTCAACCTGGCCGGCACCGCCTTCGCCAATTTCTGGGTGGCGCTGGTGCTGCTGGGCATCGGCTGGAACTTCACCTTCGTCGGCGGCACCACCTTGCTCCTGGACGCCCACGGGCCGGAAGAAAAGGCCCGCACCCAGGCCATGAACGACCTTCTGGTCTTCACCACCACGGCGACCACCAGCTTCGCCTCGGGCGCGGTGCAGAACACGCTGGGCTGGCAGGCGGTCAACGCCCTGTCGGCCGTGCCGGTGCTGCTGGTGCTGGCGGCGGTTGTGTGGCTGGGCGCGCGGACCTCCGGTCCGCATTGAGACGGCAGTCGTCACCCCCGGGCTTGACCCGGGGGTCCTTTACTTGCCCACCGTCCTGACCGACGGGAAGGTCAGCACCACGCGGGTGCCGTTGCCGACCTCGCTGGCCAGCGACAGGGTGCCGCCGTGCAGTTCCATGAAGCCCTTGGCCAGCGGCAGGCCCAGGCCGGTGCCTTCGTGCTTGGGCGTCATGGCGTTCTCCACCTGGCCGAAGGGCTGCAGCACGATGGGGATGTCGCCGGGCGAAATGCCGCAGCCGTCGTCCTCGATCGCGATGGTGATGCTGCCGCCGTCCATGTCGGCCGCCACCGAAACGTGGCCGCCTTCGGGGGTGAACTTGACGGCGTTGGAGACGATGTTGAGCAGGATCTGCTTGACCAGCCGCTCGTCGGCTTTCAGCGCCGGAAAGCCCTGGCTGATGCGGAAGGCCAGCGTCTGGCGCTTGGTCGAGGCGGTGGGCCCGACAAGGCGGAGCGCCGCCTGGATCACCTCGCTGACGTCGACGTCGGTCTCGCGCAGGGTGACCTTCCCCACCTCGATGCGCGAGACGTCGAGGATGTCGTTGATGACGCGCAGCAGGTGGTTGGCCGATTCGGTGATGTTGCCGAGATAGCCGCCGTAGCGGGACAACTCCTTGTCGTCCATCAGGGTCGAGGCCAGCTCGGTGAAGCCGATGATGGCATTCAACGGCGTGCGCAGCTCGTGGCTCATATTGGCCAGGAAGATGGTCTTGGCCCGGCTGGCGGCCTCGGCGACGTCGCGGGCGCGGCGGGCCTCCTCCTCGGCCTCGGTGCGGCGCTTGATCTCCTGGCGCAGCCAGCGGGTACGCTCGTCGACGGCGGTCTGCAGCTCGTCATGGGCGCGGCGCAGGAAGTCCTCGGCCTGCTTGCGCTTGGTCACGTCGCGGGCGATGCCCACCAGGCCGGTCACCGCGTCGCCTTCGCGCACCGGCACCTTGGTGATCGAGTACCAGGCGGTTGAGCCGTCCTCGGCCACCACCGGCTCGACGCGGTCGACCATGGACTGGCCCTGGTCGATCACCGCGCGCTCGGCCTCTTCCTCGGCGGTGGCGGCCGGATTGATCTCCGACAGGCGCCGGCCCAGCAGCGCCGCCGGCTCGGCCCCCAGCATGGCCGCCTGGGGGCCGTTGGCGCGGGTGAAGCGCAGGCCCGCGTCCTTGAAGAAGATGGCATCGGGAATGTTGTCCATCAGCGCATGCAGCTCGCTGCGCTCGTGCTCCAGCGTACGGCCCAGCCGCCAGCGCTCGGCGGCGGTGCGCACCACCACCTTCAGCTCCAGCGGGTTCCACGGCTTGGACAGGTAAGCGTGGATCTGGCCGAGGTTCACCGCGCGCACCAGGGCGTCGAGGTCGGAATAGCCGGTGACCAGCACCCGGGTGGCATCCGAGATCTCGCGGGCGCGGCCCAGGAACTCGGCCCCCGTCAGCCCCGGCATGCGCTGGTCCGACAAGATCACCGCCATTTCCTGGCCGCGCAGGATCTCAAGCGCGCTTTCGCCGTCGCCGGCGGTCCACACCGCGAACTCGTCTTCCAGCAGATCGGTAATGGCGGTCAGGATCTGGGGTTCGTCGTCGACGACGAGGACGCAGTCCTTGGCAGGCTTGGGCTTGGTGGCCATGGCGTCCTCACTGTTTCAGGTGCAGGGGGATCAGCACGCGCACCTCGGTGCCCTGGCCGACGGCGCTGTCGACTTCGATGCGGCCCTGGTGGGCCTGGACGATGCCGTAGGAAATCGACAGCCCCAGCCCCGTCCCCTGCCCCACCGGCTTGGTGGTGAAGAACGGGTCGAAGATGCGTTCCAGGTGGTCCTGGGCGATGCCGCAGCCGCTGTCCTTCACCGCGATCAGGAACATGTCGCCGTCGGTGGCGGTGCGCACGGTGATGGTGCCCTTGTCCTCGATGGCGTCGACAGCGTTGGCGATGACGTTCATCAGCACCTG
>JBLNBU010000097.1:0-11561 GCA_050260215.1 Actinomycetota bacterium | reverse complement strand
CCGGTCCTGGCCGCGCCCGAGGTCCTGGACCTCCACATGGGCGACTACACCGGGGGAACGGCCGAGGTGGTGGCCTCGACCTTCCGCCTGCCCCCCCCCTCGCAGGTCGAGGAATCCATGGCCCCGGAACCACCTTCGGTCGAGGCGACCCGCCAAATGGCTGAATCAGAAAAACCTAATGTTTTTGAGCCACTTGACCCGGACGGCCTGCAGCCCCAAAGATAATGGGGCCACCCCGATCGAGGGGGGCCAACCGGCACGAAGACCGGGGCACCCGGGAGGGCCGATGCAGGCCGAAACGGCAGCAGCCGCGATAATGGACGAGGAAGCCTTGCGGGCGCAGGTCTATGGCCTGCTGGCCGTGCTGCTGGCTGCCCCGCCGTCGCCCCGGACCCTTGCCGTGCTGGCCCAGCTGGACGGCGGCGACACCGCACTGGGCCAGGCCTTCGCCGAGCTGGGCAAGGCCGCCCGCACCACCGACGCAGACACCGCCGAGGACGAGTATTTCCGCCTGTTCGTCGGCGTCGCCGGGGGTGAACTCACCCCCTACGCCTCGTGGTACCGCACCGGTTTCCTGCACGAAAAGCCGCTGGCGGTCTTGCGCGCCGACCTGGCGCGGCTGGGCATCGAGCGCGATCCCGCCTGCCCCGAGCCCGAGGACCACGTCGCCTCCCTGATGGAAACCATGCAGGGACTGATTTCAGGCGCCTTCGGCCAGCCGCTGCCGCTGCCCGGCCAGAAGGCGTTCTTCGACGCCCACATCGCCGGATGGGCGGGCGATTTCTTCCGCGACCTGGAGGGTGCGGGGGCGGCCAGCCTCTACCGCCCGCTGGGCAGTTTGGGGCGCATCTTTCTCGGCGTCGAAGCCGAAGCCTTCGCCATGGTCTAGCACGGGGTGTCCGATGACTGAGCACGACAACCGCACCAACCTCGACCGCCGCGCCTTCCTGCGCGGCCTGACCATGAGTGCCGGCGCCGCCACCGCCGCCGCCGTGGCAGTCGGGTCCGGCAAGGCCGATGCCGCCGCCGCCCAGCAGGTCCGCGCCGACGCGGGCTACCAGGAGACCGACCACGTGCGCGAAGCCTACCGCGCCAGCGCCTTCTAGAGCCGGAGAGCCGCCATGCTGATCAAGAAACGCGACGGCCAGGCCAGCCGCAGCCGCCTGTCCGAGACCCTGGCCGGCCCGGCGGTGGGCGCCGCCGTCGACCGCCGCACCTTCCTCAAGCGTTCAGGGCTGGCCGCCGGCGGCGCCGCCCTGGCCGGCGGGCTGGCGGCGGGCACCGTGCGCAAGGCCGAGGCGGTACCCCAGGCCCCCCAGGGCAAGGCCGAGATCAAGAAGGCCATCTGCACCCACTGCTCGGTCGGCTGCACCGTCAACGCCGAGGTCGAGAACGGCGTGTGGATCGGCCAGGAACCGGCCTTCGACAGCCCGATCAACCTGGGCTCGCACTGCGCCAAGGGTGCGGCCATCCGCGAGCACGCCCACGGCAACGGCCGGTTGAAGTATCCGATGAAGCTGGAAGGCGGCAAGTGGAAGCGCCTGTCCTGGGACCAGGCCATCACGGAAGTCGGCGACCGGCTGCTGAAGATCCGCGAGGCGTCGGGGCCCGATTCGGTCTACTGGCTGGGCTCGGCCAAGTTCTCCAACGAGCAGGCCTACCTGCTGCGCAAGTTCGCCGCCCTGTGGGGCACCAACAACGTCGACCACCAGGCCCGCATCTGCCACTCGACCACCGTCGCCGGCGTCGCCCAGACCTGGGGCTACGGCGCCATGACCAACAGCTACAACGACATCCACAATTCGAGGGCGATGTTCTTCATCGGCTCGAACGCCGCCGAGGCCCATCCGGTGGCCATGATGCACGTGCTGAAGGCCAAGGAACAGAACAAGGCGCCGCTGATCGTCTGCGACCCGCGCTTCACCCGCACCGCCGCCCATGCCGATGAATACGTCCGCCTTCGCCCCGGCACCGACGTGCCGCTGATCTGGGGCATCCTGTGGCACGTGTTCGAGAACGGCTGGGAGGACAAGGAATTCATCCGCAAGCGCGTCTGGGGCATGGACCAGGTGCGGGATGAAGTGAAGAAGTGGACGCCCGAGGAGACCGAGCGGGTCACCGGCGTCCCGGGCGAGCAGCTCAAGCGCGTCGCCCAGACCCTGGCCACCCACAAGCCCGCCACCGTGGTGTGGTGCATGGGCGGCACCCAGCACACGGTGGGCAACAACAACGTCCGCGCCTATTGCGTCCTGCAGCTGGCCCTGGGCAACGTCGGCGTCGCCGGCGGCGGCACCAACATCTTCCGCGGCCACGACAACGTCCAGGGCGCCACCGACATGGGGCTCGACGTCACCACCCTGCCCGCCTACTACGGCCTGGCGGCCCCGGCGTGGAAGCACTGGGCCCGGGTGTGGGACCTGGACTACGAGTGGATCAAGGGCCGCTTCAAGGACCCCAAGCTGATGGAGGCGCCCGGCATCCCGGTGTCGCGCTGGTTCGACGGCGTCAACGAGGCCAAGGAGAACATCGACCAGCCGGCCCCCATCCAGGCCATGGTCTATTGGGGCCACGCGCCCAACTCGCAGACCCGCCAGCCCGAACTCAAGAAGGCGATGGAGAAGCTCGACACCCTGGTGGTGATCGACCCCTATCCCACCGTCTCGGCGGTGCTGCACGACCGCACCGACGGCGTCTACCTGCTGCCGGCGGCCAGCCAGCTCGAGACCGACGGATCGCGCACCGCGTCGAACCGCTCGATCCAGTGGTCCGAGCAGGTGATCAAGCCGCTGTTCGAGGCCAAGCCCGACCACGAGATCATGGTCCTGTTCGCCAGGAAGTTCGGCTTTGGCGCCGAGCTGACCAAGGGCATCAAGGTGGACGGCAACACGCCGGCCCCCGAGGACATCCTGCGCGAGATCAACCGCGGCGCCTGGACCATCGGCTACACCGGCCAGAGCCCGGAGCGCCTGAAGCTGCACATGCAGCACCAGCAGACCTTCGACAAGACCACGCTGAAGGCTAACGGCGGCCCGTGCGACGGCGAATACTACGGCCTGCCCTGGCCGTGCTGGGGCACCGCGGCGCTCAAGCACCCGGGCACGCCCAACCTCTACGACACCTCGAAGCCGGTGGCCGAAGGTGGCCTCAACTTCCGCACCCTGTTCGTCGAGCGCAACGGCGAAAGCCTGCTGGCGGTCGACAGCTATCCCGAGGGCTCGCAGCTGAAGGACGGCCACGGGCCCATCACCTACGGCGTGCTGAAGAAGCTGGGCTGGGACGGCGACCTGACGCCGGACGAGCTGGCGGTGATCCAGAAGATCGGCGGCGACAAGATCGACGAGGTCGCCTGGCACACCGACGTCTCGGGCGGCATCCAGCGCGTCGCGGTCAAGCGCGGCGTGGCGCCCTTCGGCAACGGCAAGGCGCGCGCCGTGGTGTGGAACTTCCCCGACGGGGTCCCCATCCACCGCGAGCCGCTTTACACCCCGCGCCGCGACCTGGTCGAGAAGTACCCGACCTATGCCGACAAGAAGATGATGCGGCTGCCCTTCCTGTACAAATCGGTGCAGGACAAGGACATGTCCAAGGACTTCCCCATCATCCTGACCTCGGGCCGCCTGGTCGAGTACGAGGGCGGCGGCGACGAGACCCGGTCCAACCCGTGGCTGGCCGAGCTGCAGCCCGACATGTTCGTCGAGGTCAACCCGTTCGACGCCAACAACGCCGGCATCCGCGACGGCGACATGGTGTGGGTCAAGGGCCCTGAGGGCGGCAACGTCCGGGTCAAGGCGATGATCACGCCCCGCGTCGGCAAGGGCGTGGCCTTCATGCCCTTCCACTTCGGCGGCGTCTTCCAGGGCAAGGACCTGAAGGGCAAGTACCCCGAGGGATCGGCCCCCGTGGTGGTGGGCGAAAGCACCAACACCGCCCAGACCTACGGCTACGACGCGGTGACCGGCATGCAGGAGACCAAGGTCACCCTGTGCCGCATCGAGAAGGCGTGAGGAGCTAGACCATGGCCCGCATGAAATTCCTCTGCGACTCCGAGCGCTGCATCGAGTGCAACGGTTGCGTCACCGCCTGCAAGAACGAGCACGAGGTCCCCTGGGGCGTCAATCGCCGCCGGGTGGTCACCTTGAACGACGGCAAGCCGGGCGAGCGCTCGATCTCGGTCGCCTGCATGCACTGCTCGGACGCGCCCTGCATGGCGGTGTGCCCGACCGACTGCTTCTACCAGACCAATGACGGCATCGTGCTGCACAACAAGGACCTGTGCATCGGCTGCGGCTACTGCTTCTACGCCTGCCCGTTCGGGGCGCCGCAGTATCCCAGCAGCGTCAACTTCGGCGGACGCGGCAAGATGGACAAGTGCACCTTCTGTGCCGGCGGCCCCGAGCCCGACCACTCGGCAGCCGAGCTGCAGAAGTACGGCCGCAACCGCATCGCCGAGGGCAAGCTGCCGCTGTGCGCCGAGATGTGCTCGACCAAGGCATTGCTGGCCGGCGACGGCGACAAGGTCTCGGCCATCTACCGCGAGCGGGTCATGGCGCGCGGCTTCGGCTCGGGCGCACCGGGCTGGGGGGCGGCCTACCGCGAGCAGGCGCGCGAACGCAAGGGCTTCGGCGCCCCCGGGCGGGACGACTAGCCATGCGCACCCTGCTGGCCGCCGCCGCCGTCCTGCTGCTTGCCGGCTGCAACGCCGACGAGCGCGGCCACGTGGTCAAGCTGGGCAAGGGCGGCTATGCGGGGCCGGCCGACACCGAGATCGGCGAGGCCACCCGCCAGGCGCTGGCCAGCCGGGTCACGCTGCAGGCGGGCGGCCCGGTCGGCCTGGCCCAGGCGCTGGCCCCGTCCGAACCACCGGCCGGCGGCGCGGCCCCCATCGACGGCCGCATGGCCGGACAGAACTACTAGGGAGGCGGCGATGCGGCCCATCACCCTGCTGGCCGTGCTGATGATCGCCCTGGCGCCGATCGGCGCCCAGGCCCAGTCCTCCGACAGTCAGGCGCCCTCGCGGGTGACCGAGGCCAAGCCGGCGCTGCCCGACGTCTGGCGCGCCGTGCGCCAGGGCGAGCCCGGCACCGTCACCGGCCAGCCGGCCGCCCGCGGCGTGCTGATCCAGTCGGAAGGCGAGGCCTGGCGCGCCGCCCGCAACGGCCGCCTGGCGGTGTGGAGCGCCCTGGCCATCGCCTTGGTCACCGCGGCCATCGGCGCCTTCTACGTCATCCGCGGCAAGATCCTGATGGACACCCATTCCGGCCGCATGGTGCTGCGCTTCAAGGCGGTCGAGCGCGCCGGCCACTGGCTGACCGCCGGGTCGTTCCTGGTGCTGGCGTTTTCCGGGCTGAACCTGATGTTCGG
This sequence comes from Actinomycetota bacterium, assembly GCA_050260215.1. GTDB lineage: Bacteria > Pseudomonadota > Alphaproteobacteria > Rhodospirillales > Magnetospirillaceae > JBLNBU01. The sequence continues at coordinate 6,200 of JBLNBU010000097.1, read as the reverse complement.
CCGCTGGGTGCTGGAGCCGGTGATCGGCAAGACCCTGTTCGCCTGGCTGGCCTGGGCCGGCAAGTGGCTGCACAACATCTGCGGCTTCACCTTCATCGCCGGGCTGGCGATGATCTTCGTGCTGTGGGCCCGCGACAACCTGTGGGACCGCTACGATTGGGGCTGGATCATGGGCGGCGGCGGCCTGCTGAAGAAGGGCGTCCACCCGCCGGCGGCCAAGTTCAACTTCGGCCAGAAGACCCAGTTCTGGATGGTGGTGCTGGTCGGCGCCGCGGTGGCCTATACCGGCGTCAACCTGCTGTTCCCCTTCACCCTTGCCGACCTGCACCAGTTGCAGCTGCTGCAGCTTGCCCACGCCGCCCTGGCGGTGGTGATGGTGCTGTTCATGCTGGGCCACATCTACATAGGCACCATCGGCATGGAAGGCGCCAGCTCCGCCATGACCACCGGCTACGTCGACGAGGAATGGGCCCGCGAACACCACTCGGCCTGGATCGGCAGCACGCAGCAGCAGCCTGGGGAATAGTGGTCTTCCACCATTGACCCGGCCACTCCGGCAGGCTTTGCTATGGGTGGGAATGGGGCAAAGACGGGCGGGATTGGGCAATGATCCTCTGGCGCGATGCCATGTCCGTGGGCTCGCCGGCCCTGGACGCGGACCACAAGCGACTGATCGACTTGGTCAACCGGGCCGAGCAGGGCATCGCCGCCCAGGACTGGGAGCGGGTGGCCGGGCTGTCCGATGCCCTGGTCGACTACGTGCAGATCCATTTCGGCCGTGAAGAGGCGGTGATGGCCGCCATCGGCTATCTTGCCCGCGACACCCACATCAAGGCGCACGAAGGCTTCGCCGCCAAGGCCCGCCTGCTGCAGGCCAAGGTCAAGGAAGCGGCCTCGGACGCCGAGCTGCGCGCCTGTGCCGAGGTGCTGCTGAAGCTGACCGCCGACTGGCTGCTGAACCACATCCTCAAGGAGGACATGCGCTTCAAGCCGCTGGTGTCCAAGACCGTGGCCGACGCCCCGCCGCCCCCTGAACCCGAACCCGAGGACGACGGCAAGGCCCGCATCGACGGTCGCGGCGACGACATCGGCTACGAGGTGCCGGCCAACCTGGCCCACCTATTGTCGCGCATATCCTATGTCGCCCCCGATCTGCCCGAGCCGGCCGGGGGCTTCGACAGCTTCGACAAGCTGTGCGTGGCCGCCATCTGGCGGCGCATGGACAAGGTGCTGGTGTTCTTCCAGCGCCACAATCCGGCACTGGCGCGCGAACTGCCGCCGTTCTTCCTTTCGTCGCCCGAGTTCGCCGAGAAGTTCCGCGACGCCGTCGCCAAGCTGATCTTCCCCACCATCTGGGAAAGCCGCCAGCTGCGCATGCTGGCCACCAGCTTCGACTGGGCCGGCGAGGACACCGACGGCTTCTGGGAGCACGTCACCCGCCCGCTGCAGGACAGCATCCTGGGCGGCTGGAACGCCGCCTGGGACAACCTGCGCCTGGTCGAGGTCAAGAAGCCCGACGGCAAGCGGGTAATGCAGGTCAAGGAAGAGATGAAGGCCCTGCGCCAGATGCTGGCGCCGTCGACGCCCGAGGCCTATGACCTGCCGCGCATCGGCAACCGCGAGATCGAGACCTTCCGTTCGCTGCTCGACCCCGCCAACGACTGGTGGGTTCGCCTGAACGATACCTGGCGGCTGTGCCACGACCTCTACGAACAGGAAAAGGACCCGCGCGTCTTCCAGCAGCGCGCCCGCGAAGGGGCGCTGCGGGACAGCCTGCTCGAGGTGCTCCACAAGCTGCCGCCGGAATGGGGCGACTTCCTGGTGCTGACCCTGCACCGGGTCTTCCCGCGCGTCTCGTCCATGTTCCTCGAAAGCTTCGTCGCCAATTTCGGCACCACCGACGAAAAGCGCGAGGCGCACATGCCCTATACCATGCGCTATCTGGTCCAGGTGCGCGCCGACCCCATGATCCGCATCGCCGAGCAGCAGGCCGAGCGCGTCTGGCACGGCCAGATGAAGGAGCTGAAGGACTATCTCGCCCACCGCGACAGCCAGGCGGCGGCCGGGTAGGACCAACTTCATACCAACGGACCACCCCAACCGGGTTGGTGTGCATAGCCATATCCTTTTTGGGAGAATATAATCGCCGGGTGAACAGCTCGCCCGGCAGTCATTCATGCGCGCGCCCTTGTTTCGACGACGACGTTTCCTGTTGGCTGCCGCGGCCGGGGCGACGGTCATGCCGTTGCTGCCGTCCTGCGACCAGCCGCGGCCGCTGGTCACCAGTCTGCATTCCTGGGTCGGCTACGAAACCCTGGTGCTGGCCCGCGAGTTCGGCTGGCTGCCGGCCTGGGCACAGCTGCGCCAGGTCGAGAACGCCGGCGAGACCCTGGCGCTGCTGAAGTCCGGCGCGGTGGACGCCGGCTGCCTGACCCTGGACGAGGTGCTGCGGGCCCGCGCCGCCGGAGTGCCGCTGACGGTGGTGCTGGTGTTCGACGTCTCGGCAGGGGCCGACATGGTGCTGGCCCGCCCAGGGATCGAGTCGCTGGCCGACCTGGCCGGCAAGCGCCTGGGGCTCGAGGAAGGCGCCGTGGGGGCACTGGTCCTGGCCAAGCTGCTGGAGGTGGCCGGGCTGCCGCCATCGGCCCTGACCCTGGTCGACCTGCCGCCCGATCGTCAGGTCGCGGCCTGGCAGGCGGGCCAGGTGGACGCCGTCGTCACCTTCGAGCCCACTGCCACCCTGCTCCGGCGTCAAGGCGCCCGCCTGCTGTTCGACAGCCGCCAGATGCCCGACACCATCTTCGACGTCCTTGCCGTGCGGCGCGAGCGCGCCTCCGACCGCGCCGCCATGCGCGCGCTGGTCGGCGGCCATTTCCGCGCCCTGGACCACATCCGTGCCAGCCGCGAGGACGCCGTGCACCGCATCGCCACCCACCAGGGCGTCGCCCCCGAGGAGGTCCGCCAGCAGCTGGGCGGCATCGCCCTGCCCTCCCTGGCCGCCAACCGCGGCTACCTGGTGCCCGAGGGCTCGCACCTGCTGGCAGCGGCGGCGATGCTGTCGACCCTGATGACCGGCCAGGGGCTGCTGCCGCGCGAGGACGCGCTGGACGGCCTGGTCTCGGCCATCGGCCTGCCGTCCGAGGAGGCGCGATGAGGCTGCTCGCCGCCCTGCTGGTCCTGCTGTCCGCCCTTGCCGGCGCGGCCGCCGACGCCGCCGAGCCGGTCAAGCTCGGGGTGCTGGCCTATCGCTCGAAGGACCATGCCACTGCGCAATGGCAGCCGCTGGCGGGCTATCTGGAGCGCGCCCTGGGGCGGCCGGTGACCCTGACCGTCCACGACCTGGACGAGATGAACGCCATGGTCGCCCGCCACGGCGCCGACGCCATCCTGACCAACCCGGCCAACTTCGTGCTGCTGCAGCAGACCGCCGGCGTCTCGGCCCCCCTGGCGACCCTGATCACCGACGTGGCGGGACACGAGGTCACCGGCTTCGGCGGCACCATCTTCACCCGCGCCGACCGCGCCGACATCCGCACCCTGGCCGACTTGGCCGGCAAGCGCGTTGCCGTCGCGTCCCTTGATTCGTTCGGCACCTACCAGATCGAGAGCTTCGAGATCGCCGACGCCGGCCTGCCCCTGCCCCGCCGCGAAGACCTGGTGCTGACCGGGCTGCCGCAGGACGGCATCGTCGACGCGGTGCTGTCGGGCCGGGCCGAGGTGGGGTTCCTTCGCGCCGGCGTGTTGGAGGCCATGGCCGCCGAGGGACGCATCGCCCTGGCGTCGGTGAAGATCATCAATCGCCAGAACATCCCCAGCTATCCCTATGCCCTGTCGACGCGGCTCTACCCCGAGTGGCCGGTGGCGGTGCTGCCGCAGGTGGACCGGCAACTGGCCACCCAGCTGACCGTTGCCCTGCTGTCGTTGCGGCCCGACAGCCCCGAGGCCCACGCCGCCGGCATCCACGGCTTCACCACCCCGGCCAACTACGACGGCGTCGAGGCCATGCTGCGCCGCCTGCGCCACCCGCCCTTCGACCGCGGACCGGAATTCACCGTCGCCGACCTGTGGGCGCGTTACGGCAGCTGGATGGTGGCGTTGTCGGTGCTGGTCGTCCTGCTGGCCGGAGCCGGCGCCGCCCTGGTGGTGATGTACCGCCACTCGCGCCGGGCGCTGCACGAGACGGAGCGGCTTGCCGCCCGCCACGACCTGCTGCTGTCCAGCCTGGGCGAGGGCGTCTACGGCGTCGATGCGTCAGGTGTATGCACCTTCGTCAATCCGACCGCCCTGTCCCTGCTGGGGCTGACCGCCGAGCAGGTGATCGGTGCCGACCAGCACGCCCTGTTCCATTCCCATCGGACCGACGGCAACCATTATCCGGTCGAGGAATGCCCCATCCACCTGACGATCAAGGACGGCAAGCCCCGCGACGTCGAGGACGCCTTCCTGCGCGACGGCCAGCCCTTCCCGGTGCGGCTGGGGGTGACGCCGATGCGCCAGGGCGGCAAGCTGGTCGGTGCGGTGGTGGCCTTCCAGGATATCAGCGCGCGCAAGGACATGGAGGCAGAACTGCAGCGCTCGTATGCCGAGCTTGAGCAGTTCGCCTATGCCGCCTCGCACGACATGCGCGAGCCGCTGCGCATGATCAGCTCGTTCCTGGCCCTGCTGGAACGCCGCCTGGGCGACGGCATCGACGACGAGGCCCGCGAATTCCTGTCGTTCGCCATGGACGGCGCCCGGCGCATGGACCGCCTGATCGTCGGCCTGCTGGACTATTCCCGCATCGGCCGAGGCGGCGAGGGGCCCGAGCCCGTGGTCGTGGCCGAGGCCCTGGACGAGGCATTGGCCAACCTGTCCCTGGCGATCGACGAATGCGGCGCCCGCATCGAGGTCGCTACCGCCCTGCCCACGGTCAACGGCTATCGCCGCGAGCTGGTCCGCCTGCTGCAGAACCTGGTCGGCAACGCCCTGAAATACCGCAAGCCCGACTGCCCGCCGGCGATCACCGTCTCGGCCCGGCCCGACGGCCCGTGCTGGGAGATCGCGGTCGCCGACAACGGCATCGGCATGGCCCCCGAGCACTTCGAGCGCATCTTCCGCATCTTCCAGCGCCTGCACGGCGCCGAGGTCGAGGGCTGCGGCATCGGCCTGGCCAGCTGCCGCAAGATCGTCGAACGCCACGGCGGCCACATCTGGGTCGAAAGCGAACCCGGCACCGGCAGCACCTTCCGCTTCACCCTCTGCCGCTGATCTCGGGGGCCGTTGGGCTTCTCCTCTTTCCGCCGTCTTCCCCCGGGCTTGAGCCGGGGGGGCTGTGGATGGCCGGGTCAAGCCCGGCCATGACGACCGGTTCTGGACCTAGACGTGCAGGTGGAACTGGGTGTTGTCCAACTGGGTGGTGTTGACGCTGACATGCGCCACCGCCGTCGAGTTGGCGGTCGTCGCGGCCGCCATGTCGGCGGTGTACCACAGCGTCGCCCCGCCGGCGCCGTCGTCGATGGCGACGATGCCGGCGTTGGCAGCACCGAAGGCGGTCGGGGAGGCGCTCATCGCCGAGGGGTTGGTGCTTTCCGCATACTGCCCCGCCGCCAGCAGACCCGTCGTCCCCAGGCTGAACTTGGAATTGTCCAGCTCGAGGATGTCGGTGCCCGCCGCGTAATCATTGATATTGACGGTTCCGCTGCTGTTGAGCACCACCGTGTCGGTGCCGTTGCCGGTCAGGAGCTGGGTGGTGCCGGTGCCGGCGCTGAACGTGTCGTTGCCGTCGCCGAGAACCACGCTCATGGCGTTGGTGCGCGTCGAGGCGTCCACCGCCACGCCGATGGTGCCGAAGCTCATGACGTCGGTGATCCCCGCCGCCTGCGAATTGGCCCCCAGCGTCACCGTCTGGCCGTCCCCGAGTTGAATGGTAGGCACGCCGGTGACGTTGGCGAACGTCGCGTCGGTGGCGGTGCTGTTGTCGGTGAAGTTCAGGTAGGTGGTGCCACCGCCGCCGGTGATGGTGTCGTCCGCCAGGTTGGTGGCCGTCTCGTAGATGTTGGTGATGACACCGGCCTTGCCGATGAAGGTCTCGACGCCGGCGCCGGCCTTGAAGTTCATGTAGCCGCCGGCGGCACCCGGCGACGTCGACGCGGCGACCACGAACGTACAGGCCGCAGTGACATGTGGGGCGTCGACCATGTCGATGCCGGCAGTGGCGCGGG
>JBLNBU010000096.1:0-28700 GCA_050260215.1 Actinomycetota bacterium | reverse complement strand
AACCCTCACTCGCTTTGTTGGCGACGACGAACCGATCCCACAGATCGGGCCGGCGCAGCCGGGTTGTCTCCTCGGCCTGGCGACGGCGCCAGGCGCGAACCTTTTCGTGGTGCCCCGAGGTCAGGACCTCGGGCACCGCCCGCCCGTCCCAGACCTGGGGGCGGGTGTAGTGGGGATATTCCAGCAGTCCCCACTCGAAACTTTCTTCCGCCAGCGATTCGGTGTTGCCGGTAACCCCCGGCAGCAGCCGCACCACGGCATCCAGCATCGCCAGTGCCGCGGGCTCGCCGCCCGACAGCACGAAATCGCCGAGGCTGACCTCGACCGCCTCGTGGGCCTCCAGCACCCGCTGGTCGACCCCTTCGAAGCGCCCGCACAGCACCGTCACCCCGGGGCCCGCCGCCAGTTCGCGGACGAAGGCCTGGTCGAGCAGCCGGCCGCGTGGCGTCATGTAGATCAGCGGCCCCGGCCCCCGGCCGGCGCGGATTGCCGCGTCGACCACGTCCGGGCGCATCACCATGCCGGCCCCGCCGCCGAACGGTGCATCATCCACCGACCGGTGGCGGTCGAACGCGTGGTCACGAATGTCCACCGCCCGCAACGCCCACTTGCCCTCGCCCAAGGCGCGCCCTGCCAGACTGTGGCCGAGCGGACCCGGGAACATCTCCGGGAAGATGGTCAGCATGGTCGCCGTCCACGGCGAATCAGGCTTCCCGTCCACCCTCGTCCTCCTCGTCGGTGGCGGCATAGGGCGGCGGATCGACCACCAGCCTTCTACCTGCCACGTCCACCACCGGCACCGCCGCCTTGGTGAAGGGGACCATCAGGCTTCCCCCGCCCACCAGGGCGATGTCGAGCACCTCGCCGGCCCCGAAGTCGGCCACCGCCTTGACGGTGCCCAGCCTCTCGCCGGCCAACCCTTCAGCCGCCAGGCCCACCAGGTCCGTATAGAGGAACTCGTCCTCTTCGGTCCGGGGAAGCCGCTCGCGGGGCACGTACAGACGGGTGCCCCTCAAGCCTTCGGCGGCATCGCGGTCGGTCACGCCTGCCAGGGTGGCGATCACCAGGCCCTTGGCCTCGCCAGTGACCTTCACCTTGAAGCGCCGCTCGCCGCTTTCGTCCTCGACCGGGCCGTAGCGGCCGATGTCGGCCGCATGCTCGGTGAAGCTCTTCAGGCGGACGGCGCCGCGGACCCCGTGCGCGCCGACCACGGCGCCGACGCACACCCGCTCGGCCATTCCTTACTCGCCGGCCGCGGCAGCGGCGTCACGCTCGGCCTGCTCCTTGGCGCGCTGCTGCGCCTTGGCCTTCGGCTGCGGCTTCTTGGTCTGCTCGGGGCGGACGGGGGCCTTGACCAGGCCCTTGTCGGCGAAGAAGCGGACCAGGCGGTCGGTCGGCAGGGCGCCGACGGCCAGCCACTTCTTGACCTTCTCCTCGTCGAAGATCAGGCGGTCGGCGTGGTCGTGCGGCAGCATCGGGTTGTAGGTGCCCACCTTCTCGATGAAGCGGCCGTCGCGCGGCGAGCGCGAATCGGCGACGACGATGCGGTAGAAGGGGCGCTTCTTGGCGCCGGCGCGGGCGAGACGAATCTTCAGGGACATTCTTCGCTATTCCTCTAAGTCATTTCATTCCAACTGGCCGCCAGTGTCCTAGCGGCCGAACCTGCCTCCGGGGGGCAGCAGGCCGCCGATGCCGTGTCGCATCAGCCCCTTCTGCCCCATCTTGCCGACCTTCTTCATCATGTCGGCCATCTGCTGGTACTGCTTGAGCAGCCTGTTGACGTCCTGCACCGACAGCCCGCACCCGGCGGCGATGCGCTTCTTGCGCGACGCCTTGATCAGGTCGGGGTTGCGGCGCTCGGCCATGGTCATGGACAAGATGATGGCCTCCTGGCGGGCCACCAGCTTGTCGTCGAGCTTGGCGTCCTTGAGCTGGCCGGCGATCTTGCCGATGCCGGGCAGCATGCCCAGGATGCCCTTGAGGTCGCCCATGCGGCGGACCTGCTTGAACTGGGCGCGCATGTCGTCGAGGTCGAACTTGCCCTTCTCGATGCGCTTGGCAAGGCGCTCGGCCTCGTCGTGCTCGATGGTGTCGATGGCCTTCTCGACCAGCGACACCACGTCGCCCATGCCCAGGATGCGGCCGGCGATGCGATCGGGGTGGAAGACCTCGAGGGCGTCGAGCTTCTCGCCGGCGCCGAGGAACTTGATGGGGCGGCCGGTGACGTGGCGCATGGACAAGGCCGCGCCGCCGCGGGCGTCGCCGTCGATGCGGGTCAGCACGATGCCGGTGACGCCGACCTTCTCGTTGAATTCGCGCGCCAGGGTGACGGCGTCCTGGCCGGTCATGGCGTCGGTGACCAGCAGGGTCTCGGTAGGCTTGACCACGTCGCGGACCTGCTGCACCTCGGCCATCAGGGCCTCGTCGATGTGCAGGCGGCCGGCGGTGTCGAGGATGACGACGTCGTAGCCTTCCTTGCGGCCGGTCTCCATCGCGCGCTTGGCGATGGCCACCGGCATCTCGCCCATGATCACCGGCAGCGAGCCGACATCGGCCTGGCCGGCCAGGATGGCCAGCTGCTGCTGGGCGGCGGGGCGGTAGACGTCGAGCGAGGCCAGCAGGACCTTCTTGCGCTCCTTCTTCAGGCGCGCCGCGATCTTGGCCGAGGTGGTGGTCTTGCCCGAACCCTGCAGGCCGACCATCAGGATGGCGACCGGCGGCACGGCGTTGAGGTTCAGCTCGACGCCCTCGGTGCCCAAGGTGGCGACCAGCTCGTCATGGACGATCTTGACCACCATCTGGCCGGGCGTGACCGACTTGACCACGTCCTGGCCGACGGCACGGTCACGCACCCGGGCGATGAAGTCCTTGACCACCGGCAGGGCGACGTCGGCCTCGAGCAGGGCGACGCGGACCTCGCGCATGGCCTCGGTGACGTCGGCCTCGGACAGGGCACCACGGCCCGTCAGCCTCTCGAACACCTTGCCGAGCTTGGAACTCAAGCTCTCGAACATGCGGGATCGCCCTTTGCCACAAACGGTTTCGCGCCGGTGCGCGAACCTTCGCGGACCGGCGGGCCTCCTCGGAGGCGGAAATTCTCCAGCGAACTGAAGCGGGGGAGTTTTAGGCCCCCCGGCCAGCCCAAGTCAAACGATTCTTGCCATGCCCCCCGCTTAAAGCCTATCAAGGCGCCACCAACGGGATAACTCGGACAGGGTGCCATGAAGCACGGGCGGAAGCGGGTTCTGGTGACGGGGGGTGCCGGCTTCCTGGGGTCGCACCTGTGCGAGCGGCTGGTCGCCGACGGTTGCGACGTCATGTGCGTCGACAACTTTTATACCGGCGTGAAGGACAACATCGCCCACCTGATGGGCAACCCGTACTTCGAGCTGATCCGCCACGACGTGACCTTCCCCCTCTACATCGAGGTGGACGAGATCTACAACCTGGCCTGCCCGGCCTCGCCGATCCACTACCAGCGCGACCCGGTCCAAACCACCAAGACCAGCGTGCACGGCGCCATCAACATGCTGGGGCTGGCCAAAAGGGTGAAGGCCCGCATCCTGCAGGCCTCGACCAGCGAGGTCTACGGCGACCCCGAGATCCACCCGCAGACCGAGGACTACCGGGGCAACGTCAACCCCATCGGCCCGCGCGCCTGCTACGACGAGGGCAAGCGCTGCGCCGAGACCCTGTTCTTCGACTACCACCGCCAGCACGGCCTGGAAATCAAGGTGGCGCGCATCTTCAACACCTACGGGCCGCGCATGCATCCCAACGACGGCCGGGTGGTGTCGAACTTCATCGTCCAGGCGCTGCAGGGCCAGCCGATCACCATCTACGGCGACGGCAGCCAGACCCGCAGCTTCTGCTTCGTCGACGACCTGGTCGACGGCCTGATGCGCCTGATGGCCTCGCCGCCCGAGGTCACCGGCCCGGTCAACCTGGGCAATCCGCACGAGATGACCGTGCGCGAGTTGGCCGAGAAGGTGGTGGCGCTGACGGGTTCGAAGTCGACCATCACTTACCAGCCCCTGCCCACCGACGATCCGCTGCAGCGCCAGCCCAATATCGACCTGGCGCGCGAGGCGCTGGGCTGGGCGCCCAAGGTCACCCTGGACCACGGGCTGGAGCGCACCGTCGCCTATTTCCGCGAACACGTCTGACCGGCTGCGCCATCCGGATGGGTTGGCGGTTGCCACCAACGCGCCCAGCCGATACCATCGCATCCGATCGGTGAACAGGCCCAGGCGGGCCCTCGCCGGGAGGGGAAGCGGGTGGACGACAGCGACGGCGCCGTGATCGAGAAGCAGCTTTCCGAAGGCCGCGCCCTGGCCGGCACGGACTCTGGCCGCCCGGCAGGCGGCAACGCCGATGCGCGCCTGGCCGTCTTCACCGACAACCTGCCCGGCTATGCCTTCCAGCGCCGCATGGACGACGCCGGCACCATCACCTATCCATGGTTTTCCGAAGGCGTGCGCGACGTGCTGGGCTTCGAGCCCGGCGCCATGGGGGTCAACTCCAAGGGCTGCCTGCACGTCATCCACTGGGCCGACCGCGACGCCCATGTGGAAGCGGTGCGCCGCTCCGGCCTGACGCTGCAGCCCTGCCACGAGGAATACCGCGCCATCACCGCCAGCGGCGAAGTGCGCTGGCTGGAGGGCCGCTCGCAGCCGAGGCGCCTGCCCGACGGCAGCGTTGCCTGGGACGGGCTGGTGGTCGACGTCACCCGCGGCCGGCGCGCTCAGCTGCGCCTGGACATGCTGATGGACCACACCGGCGACGCCATCTTGGTGCTGGACCCGCAGGGCAGCATCGACAGCGTCAACGCCGCCGCCGAGCAGCTGTTCGGCTGGACCGCCGACGCCCTGGTCGGCCGCCCGTTCACCGTGCTGCTGCCGCCCCAGTACCATCACGGCCTGCTGGAATCGGGCGGCATCGTCGGCTGCGGCCCGTGCGAGCTGGAAGGCCTGCGCCGCGACGGCATCACCTTCCCGCTGGAACTGTCGACCAGCGAGGTGCGCCTGGAAGGCCACCAGTTGTTCGTCAGCATCGGCCGCGACATCACCCAGCGCAAGCGCACCGAGGCGGCGCTGCGCGACACCGAGCAACGCCTGCGCGCCATCACCTCGAACATGCCGGGCATGGTGTTCCAGCGGGTGCTGCACTCCGACGGCCGGGTCGCCTACAGCTATGTCAGCGACGGCTGCCGCGACGTGCTGGGCATCGCCCCCGAAGAGCTGATGGCCCAGCCCGAGCTGCTGCTGGAAGGCCTGGACGAGGACGCCCGCAACCACTTCCTGGCTTCGCTGGGGCGCTCGGCCCGGACCATGGATCCGCTGCAGGAGGAATGGGCCATCGCCGGTCCCGGCGGCGGCCGACGCTGGCTGCAGGGCCAATCGCGCCCGACCCGGCGCGACAACGGCGACGTGGTGTGGGACGGCGTCATGATCGATGTCACCGACCGCAAGCACGCCGAACAGCGCCTGTCCTTCCTGGCCTATTACGACCCGCTGACCCGCCTGCCCAACCGCCCCGCCTTCCGCAACCGCCTGGATGCGGCCATGGAGGCGGCGCGCCAGCGCAGCGAACTGCTGGGCGTCGCCAGCCTGGGCATCGACCGCTTCGGCGTCATCAATGCCACCATGGGCCACGAGATCGGCGACCAGGTGCTGGTGGCCCTGGCCGACGTGCTGCAGGCGGCGCTGGGGCGCGACGACGTCATCGCCCGGGTGTCCGGCGACCGCTTCTTGCTGCTGTTCACCGGCCACGCCTCGCGCCGCGAGCTGCAGGATGCGGCCGAGGCCCTGCACGGGGCCGCCCAGACCACCGTCACCGCCGACGGCCAGGAGTTCGACCTGTCGTCCACCATGGGCCTGGCCGTCTTCCCGCGCGACGGCGAGGATGCCGAGACCCTGATCCGCAACGCCGACGCGGCGCTGCAGCGGGCCAAGGCCCAGGGGCCGGCCACCTTCCAGGAATTCACCAAGGAGATGAGCGCGCGCGCCGCCAAGACGCTGACGCTGCAGAACCGGCTGCGCCGGGCGCTCGACCACGGCGAGCTGATCCCCTACTACCAGCCCCAGGTCGACCTGGGCACCGGCCAGGTGGTCGGCATGGAGGCGCTGGTGCGCTGGCAGTCGGCCGAGGGCATGATCAGTCCCGGCGACTTCATTCCGGTGGCGGAAGAATACGGCCTGATCGACGCCATCTGCGAGGTGATGCTGAGCGAATGCGCCCGCCAGAACCGCGCCTGGCAGGACCAGGGACTGGCGGCGATCCCGGTGGCGGTCAACGTGTCAGGCCGGCAGTTCCAGTACGCCAAGCGGCTGATCGGCGCCTGCGAATCGGTGCTGGCCGCAAGCGGCCTGGACCCGCGCTACCTGGAGCTGGAGCTGACCGAAAGCTCGGCCATGCGCGACGCCGACAACGCCATCGCCGTGGTCCAGCAGCTGCGCGAGATGGGCATCTTCTGCGCCATCGACGACTTCGGCACCGGTTATTCGTCGCTGTCGGTGCTGAAGCGCTTCCCCATCCGCAAGCTGAAGATCGACCGCAGCTTCGTCATGGACGTCACCACCGACCCCAACGACGCCGCCATCGTCGACGCCATCATCGCCATGGCGCGCGCGCTCAAGCTGAAGGTGGTGGCCGAGGGCGTCGAGCACCGCGGTCACCTGGACTTCCTGCGCGAACTGGGCTGCGACCAGATGCAGGGCTACTTCTTCAGCCGCCCGCTGCCCGCCGACCAGATGGGCCAGCTGATGACCGAAGGACGCTGCCTGGACCTGCCGGCGCCCATCTAGGGCGTTTCGGGGCTGGTCGTCAGCAATATCAGTCCCTTGCCCGGCAACCTCTCATGCGGCCGCTGAACGGCCAACATCGGTAGTTGACGCCCGCCCCTGCCCGCCGTATTCGTTTCGGAACGAAAAGGGGCGCAGAAGGCACCATGAGCGAACCGGTCAACGGCGGCGGCAGCATCAAGCACTCGTACACCATCCCCTGCGCCAGCGCCTTCCGCGACGCGGTCGACCAACTGGCGACGCGGCGCAAGGTCAACGTGGGCGACATCGCCCGCTCGGTGCTGCTGGTGGTGCCGGCCGAGGTCATCGCCGCCTTCCCCGATCCGGGCGAGCCCGCCACCGAGGACCGCGAAACCGTGATCCTGAAGTCCGGGCCGGCCCAGGGACGGCCGTGGCGGCGCAAGCCCAGGCTGCAGGTGCGCATGGCGCCCGGCTACCAGGTCGAATTCATCCGCCGCGCCCTGGGCCTGGCGCTGTCCATGGAAACCGGCGCCATCGAGGTCCGCCTGCACGATCCCAAGGCCAAGCCCGCCGCCGAGCCGCCGCCCCCGCCCCCGCCCGGCGAAAGCGACAACGACCGCCGGCTGGCCCTGGCCGCGGTCGGCGAGGAGATCGAGCGGCTGAAGGCCATCATCAACGTGCTGTCGTTCGACCCCCTGCCCAACGGGGTGCAATCGCGAGAGGACGCGCTGCACGTGCTGGGCTTCCCGCCCGGCGCCCAGCCGGACCGCAAGATGCTGCGGGCCAAGTTCCGCATGCTGGCAACTATCCACCACCCCGACAGCAACTACGGCAGCCATCACCGCATGAGCCAGCTCAATGCGGCGATGGAAATGCTGCGCGACTACGCCTGACCCCGGCCTTTCCCGTCACCCCCGGGCTTGACCCCGGGGGGGGGCGATGGATGGCCGGGTCGAGCCCGGCCATGACGAGGTCCTTATTAGCGGTTACTGCTGCTGCCGCAAGCCGCCCGGGCCCATTCCCGGACCTTGGCCCATGCCCTGGCCCATGCCCTGGCCCATGCCGTGGCGCATGCCTTGCCCGCGCCCGCCGCGGCCCTGGCCGTCCATGCCGGGGCCCATCTGGTCGGCGATCTTCTGCTGCTCGGGCGTCAGCGTGCCGCTGTAGAACTGGGTGACGGCCGGAATGATCTTGTGCATGGCCTCGGCGCGGGCGTCGGCCATCTGCTGCATGCGGGCTAGGCGGTCGGGCAGGGTGGCGGGCCGCTGGCCGGCGGTTTCGAGGCACAGCTTGTCGACCGGCTCGTGGGCGGACTTCACCGTCTGCACCAACTGCTGCCAGGCGGGGCGCTGCTGCTCGGTGATGCCCAGGCGGCTTTCGGCGCGCGAGATCATCCGGTCCAGGCGGGCATCGTGATTGCGGCACTGGGTGGCAGGATCGGCGGCCACCGCCTTGGGCCCCTGGCCGGGCTGCGGCGCGGTCTGGGCCAGTGCAGTGCCGCCGGCGGCAAGGCCGGCCAGCAGGACGACGGTGGCGGAAAGGCGGAACGGCTTGCTCATGGGGTTATCCTCTGGTTTGGCTGCGAAACGATGGTCACTGTTGTAGCGGGCGGCCGTAACCCGACGATGTCGGGGCGGCCGGAGCTTGGTAACAGGGTGTAACGACCATCGGCCTGCCCCGCCTGCGCACTTCGGCGCGCGCCCGGCGTCCTCTATAAGGTCCGCGGTGCGCGTCCGGGCTGGAATTGCCCGCGGAACACGTTTAGAAGATCAACCATGCATCGCTTCGCCAATCCCGCCCGCTTCCTGCGCATGGCCACCCTGGTCCTGCCGTGGTCTGCCGCCGTCGCCGCACTTTCGCTGGCCGCCGGCTTGTGGTTCGCCCTGGTCGGCTCGCCGGCCGACTACCAGCAGGGCGAAAGCGTGCGCATCATGTACGTGCACGTGCCCGCCGCCTGGATGGGCATGTTCTGCTACACCTGCATGGCGGTGTTCTCGGCCATGGCGCTGATCTGGAAGCACCCGCTGGCCGACCTGATGGCCAAGGCCACCGCACCGGTGGGCGCGGTGTTCACCTTCATCTGCCTGGTGACGGGGTCGTTGTGGGGCAAGCCCATGTGGGGCACCTGGTGGGCCTGGGACGCCCGGCTGACCAGCATGCTGATCCTGCTGTTCCTTTATCTCGGCTACATGGCCCTGGTGAACGCCTTCGATTCCCCGGAACGCGGCCAGAGGGCGGCCGCCATCCTGGCCCTCGTCGGCGCCGTCAACGTGCCCGTCATCAAGTGGTCGGTGGACTGGTGGAACACCCTGCACCAGCCGGCCAGCGTGGTGAAGATGGGCGGCCCGGCCATCGATCCCAAGATGCTGGTGCCGCTGTTGCTGATGGCGCTGGGCTTCAAGGCCTATTGGATCACCATCCTGATCCTGCGCACCCGGGCCGAGATCGCCGGGGCCAAGATTCGCACCATCCGCATGGCGCAGGTCCACGCGGCCGCCAAGGGGGAATGACAAACGTCATGGAATCGCTGCAGGCATTCCTCACCATGGGGGGGTATGGCGGCTATGTCTGGCCCGCCTACGGGATCGGCGCCATCGCCATGATCGCCCTCCTGGCGCTTTCCGTGCGGGAAACCAGGGGACGCGAGGCGGAACTGGACCTGCTGCAGCAGGCCCGCCAGGACCGTGCGGGCCGGCGCCGCAACGGCAACAAAGAGGCGCAATCGTGACCCGCAAGCAGCGCAGGCTTTATTTCGTTCTTCTCGGCATGGCGTCGCTGGGGCTGGCTACCGGCCTGGTGCTGTACGCCATGCGCGGCACGATGGTCTATTTCTGCACGCCCGCCGATCTCGAGGCCAAGACCGAGGGCTGCGACATCAAGTCCGGCCGGCGCATGCGCATCGGCGGCCTGGTCCAACTGGGCAGCGTGGTCAAGGACGGCAAGACGGTGACCTTCAGCGTCGCCGACAAGGTCACCACGGTACCGGCCGCCTATACCGGCATCCTGCCCGACCTGTTCCGCGAGGGCCAGGGCGTGGTCGCCGAGGGCCGCTTCGAGGCCGACGGCGTCTTCCACGCCACCGAGGTGCTGGCCAAGCACGACGAGAAATACATGCCCAAGGAAGTGGCCGACGCCCTGAAGAAGCAGGGCGAGTGGCAGGGCCACACCGAGCCCGGGACCAGCAAATGACGGCGGCCATTGAGGACGCGGCCAAGCGCGCGGATGCGCGCGCCCGGCGAGGGACAAGACCATGATCTCTGAAATCGGACTGTTCGCCCTGATCCTGGCCCTGGCGGTGGCGGTGGTCCAGGCCACCGTGCCGCTGATCGGCGCACAGCGCGGCAACGCGGCGTGGATGGCCGTGGCCGGCCCGGCCTCGGCGGCCCAGGCCCTGTTCGTCGCCATCGCCTTCGGCGCGCTGATGCACGCCTATGTCACCAGCGACTTCTCGGTGCTCAACGTCGCCCAGAACAGCCACACCGACAAGCCGCTGCTGTACAAGGTGTCGGGCGTGTGGGGCAACCACGAGGGCTCGCTTCTGCTGTGGATCGCCATCCTGGCCCTGTTCGGCCTGGCGGTGACCGCGTTCGGCCGCAACCTGCCGCCAGGGCTGAAGGCCCGCGCGCTGGCGGTGCAGGCGATGATCGCGGTGGGCTTCTTGCTGTTCATCCTGCTGACCTCGAACCCGTTCGAGCGCCTGGATCCGGCCCCGGCCAACGGCAACGGGCTGAACCCCATGCTGCAGGACCCCGGCCTGGCCTTCCACCCGCCCTTCCTGTACCTGGGCTATGTGGGCTTCTCCATGGCGTTCTCGTTCGCCATCGCCGCCCTGATCGAGGGCCGCGTCGACGCCGCCTGGGCGCGCTGGGTGCGCCCGTGGACCCTGGCCGCCTGGGTGTTCCTGACCTGCGGCATCGCCCTGGGGTCGTGGTGGGCCTATTACACGCTGGGCTGGGGCGGCTGGTGGTACTGGGACCCGGTCGAGAACGCCTCGTTCATGCCGTGGCTGGCCGGCACCGCGCTGCTGCATTCGGCCGTGGTTGTCGAGAAGCGTGACTCCTTGAAAAGCTGGACCATCCTGCTGGCCATCGTCGCCTTCGGCTTCTCGCTGCTCGGCACCTTCCTGGTGCGCTCGGGCGTGCTGACCAGCGTGCACGCGTTCGCCACCGACCCCAAGCGCGGCGTCTTCGTGCTGCTGCTGCTGTGCCTGGCCGTGGGCGGGTCGTTCACCCTGTACGCGGTGCGCGCCCCTCAGCTCAAGACCGGCGGGCTGTTCGCCCCGGTCTCGCGCGAGGGCGCGCTGCTGCTCAACAACGTGCTGATGGCGACCGGGGCCGGCACCGTGCTGCTGGGCACCCTGTATCCGCTGTTCGCCGACGCGCTGGAACTGGGCAAGGTCTCGGTCGGCCCGCCGTTCTTCAATTCGGTGTTCCTGCCCCTGATGGTGCCCATGGTGGTCGCCATGGCCGCCGGCCCCTTGCTGGCGTGGAAGCGCGGCGACCTGGCCGGCGTCGCCCAGCGCCTGGGCGTGGCGGTGGCGCTGTCGGTGGCGGTGGCTGCCGTGACCTGGTTCCTCCAGGGCGGTTCGTCCGGCCCGTGGTGGGCGGCAGCCGGACTGGCGCTGGCCACCTGGCTGATCGTCGGCACGCTGACCGAACTGGCCGAGCGCACGCGGCTGTTCCGGGTGCCGGTCGGCCAGTCGCTGGCGCGCGCCGCCGGCCTGCCGCGCTCGGCCTGGGGCATGACGCTGGCCCATATGGGCCTGGGCGTGTTCATCGCCGGCATGACCGCCTCGGCGGCGTGGACGTCCGAGAAGATCCAGACCCAGCACATCGACGAGACCGTCACCGTCGCCGGCTGGGCGCTGACCCTGAAGAAGGTCGAGCAGGTGCCCGGCCCCAACTACGTCGCCACCCGCGCCACGGTCGAGGTCGCCCGCGACGGCAAGCCGGTCACGGTGATGTACCCCGAGAAGCGGGCGTACCGCATGCCGCCCCGGCCGACCACCACCGCGGCCATCCACTCGACCCTGCTGGGCGACGTCTATGTCGCCATCGGCGACCCCGACGCCAAGGGCGGCTGGGTGACGCGGCTGTACTTCAACCCGTGCGTCCCCTGGCTGTGGGCCGGCGGCCTGCTGATGGTGGCGGGCGGCCTGGCGTCCTTGAGCGACCGCCGCCACCGCATCGGCGCCCCCACCCGCGCCCGCGCGGGCACGGCGTCCGCCCCGGCCAAGGCTTAAGGAGGACACGGCGATGCCCCGCCTGATCTATCTGCTGCCGGTGGCGGTGTTCGGCGTGCTGGCGCTGTTCTTCATCCGCGGCCTGACGCTGAACCCGCACGACATCCCGTCTGTGCTGATCAACCACCCCGTCCCCGAGATGAACCTGGCGCCCCTGCCCGGCCGCGGCGACACCGGGCTGGCCACTGCCGACCTAAAGGGAAGCGTGTCGCTGGTCAACATCTACGGCTCGTGGTGCATCAGTTGCGTCCAGGAACACCCGTTCCTCAACCGCCTGAAGCAGACCGGCGCGGTGACCGTGCACGGCATCGACTGGCGCGACGACCCGGCTCTGGGGGCCGAGTGGCTGAAGAAGCACGGCGACCCCTATACCCGGGTCGGCGCCGATCCGCCGCCCGGCCGCGCCGCCGTCGACTTCGGGGTCACCGGGGCGCCCGAGACTTTCATCGTCGATAAGGCCGGCGTCATCCGCTACAAGCACGTCGGCCCCATCACCCCCGAGGCCTGGGAAAAGACCCTGCTGCCCATCGTGCGGGAGCTGCAGAAATGAGGCGGCTGGCTCTTCTTTTCGCCTTCTTCCTCGCCCTGGCCGCCCCGGCGCTGGCGATCACCCCCGACGAGATGCTGAAGGACCCGGCGCTCGAGCAACGTGCGCGCGAGATCGGCAAGGACCTGCGCTGCCTGGTGTGCCAGAACCAGTCCATCGACGATTCGGACGCCGACCTGGCCAAGGACCTGCGCATAATCGTGCGCGAGCGGCTGACCGCCGGCGACACCGATTCCCAGGTGATGAAGTTCGTGGTCGACCGCTACGGCGACTTCGTGCTGCTGCGCCCGCCGGTCAAGGCCTCGACCCTGGTGCTGTGGGTGGGCCCGTTCGTGCTGTTCGCCGTCGGCATCGTCGTGGTGCTGGGCTTCTACCGCCGCCGCGCCGGCCAACCGGCCCAGCCCGCGCCGCTGTCGGCCGAGGAGCAGCGGCGCCTGGACCAACTGTTGAAGGATGGCGGCAAATGATCTGGGTCGCCTTCGCCGCCATGATCGCGGCCGCCCTGGCCCTGTTGCTGCCGCCGCTGCTGCGCCCCCGCGCCGCCGGGCCGGCGTCCAGGGCCGACTACGACCTGACCGTCTACAAGGACCAGTTGGCCGAGATCGGCCGCGACCTGGACCGCGGGCTGCTGACCGGCGAACAGGCCGAGGCGGCGCGCACCGAGGTGCAGCGGCGCATCCTGGCCGCCGCCGACGGGGGCAAGGCGGGCACGGCCGCCCCGGCCGCGGCCTCGCGCACCGTCGCCGTCGGCGTGGCGGTGCTGGTGCCGGCGCTGGCCTTCGCACTCTATGCCCTCCTGGGCAGCCCGTGGCTGCCCGACCGCCCGTTCGCCGACCGCAAGGCCGAGATCGGCCAGCAGGCCCGCCAGATGGCCCAGGTCCAGGCCATGGTCCAGCAGCTGGCGGCCAGGCTTCAGCAGAACCCGCAGGACGGCAAGGGCTGGGCCATGCTGGGCCGCAGCTGGCGCGTGCTGGGCGAGCCGGCCAAGGCGGCCGATGCCTACAAGAAGTCCATCGCCCTGCTGCCGCGCGACGTCGAGCCCCGGCTGGAGTTCGCCGGCATGCTGCTCGAAGACGCCCAGCAGATCACGCCCGAGGTGGTGACGCTGCTGCGCCAGGTTCTCGACATCGACCCCAACCAGCCCGACGCGCTGTATTTCGTCGGCCAGGCCGAGGCCGAGATCGGCAACAAGGACAAGGCGCGCGCCCTGTGGACGCGGCTGCTGAACTCCCTGCCCGCCGACTCGTCCGAGCGCCCCCAGATCCAGTCCCTGATCGACGGAGCCAAATGAGCAAGCGCGCCCGCGTCATCGTCGTCGGCAACGAAAAGGGCGGCACCGGCAAGTCGACGGTGTCCATGCACCTGATCGTCGGCCTGATGGCCCAGGGCCTGTCGGTGGGCAGCATCGACCTGGATGCCCGCCAGGCGACCCTGACCCGCTACCTGCAGAACCGCGCCAACCGCCGCGACCTGGCCGAGCTGGGCCTGGACCTGCCCGACCACGCCGCCATCCCGCCCAGCACTGACCTGGCCGCCGACCAGGCGCGGCTGGCCGAGACGGTCGCCCGCATGCTCGACCAGCACGACGCGCTGGTCATCGACACGCCGGGCAGCGACCATCCGCTGTCGCGCCTGGGCCATTCCTTCGCCGACATCCTGATCACCCCCTTGAACGACAGCCTGGTCGACCTGGATGTGCTGGCCCTGGTGGATCCCGCGAGCATGCGGGTGATCCGCCCCAGCCACTATGCCGAGATGGTATGGGAGACCAAGAAGACCCGCGCGCTGCGCGGCGAGAAGGCGGTGGTCGACTGGATCGTGCTGCGCAACCGCCTGTCCAGCCTGGACGCCCGCAACAAGCGCGACATGGAACGGCTGCTGGGCGACCTGGCCAAGCGCATCGGCTTTCGCGTCATTCCGGGCCTGGGCGAGCGCGTCATCTACCGCTCCATGTTCCTCGAGGGCCTGACCCTGCTCGACCTGCGCCAAGCCATCCCCGGCTTCGAGCTGAGCATGAGTCACGTCGCCGCCCGCCAGGAGCTGCGCACCGTCATGGAAGCCACCGGCCTGGCCGCCCTGGGCAAGGAAACGGCGGGGGCGTGAGCGGTTGCCCTCCCCCTACCGCTTGGGCAGGTAATACACCCTGAGCATCAGGTCGGTATCGGGCGGGCCGGGGACGATCACCTGCAGCGAGGTGCCGGCTTCGGCGGCGTATTCGACCGCCGGATACGAATCGGGCGCGGTGTCCTGGCCCACCAGGCGCGGGCCCTTGGGCGTGTCCTCGACCACCATCATGTCGATGTTCTCGTGCCCCGGCGCGGTGGCCAGGAACAGGTACCAGCCGGTGCGCGCCACCGCATAGGCATGGACGAAGACCGGCATGTCGAAATGGGCATCGCGGCCGGTGCGGCCCTCGATCTGGGCGATGGGCGGCGGCACCGCGGTCAGCCCGTGGCTGCCGGCCCAGTCCTGCAACTGGACGTCGACCTCGGTCTGGTAGCGGCCCAGCCGGCGCTGCCAATAGGCGTCGCGGGCCTTGGCGTGGCTGGCGGCGGTGCCGGCCAGAAGTTCGCGCAGCAGGTCGACGCGCTGGGCGAAGTTGACGCCGACGCCCGAGGGCACGCGGGTGCCGTCGGGATTGACCTCGACCAGGTTGCCCCCCGACAGCACGCCCACCACCCGGCCGTGGCGGTCCAGCACCGGGCTGCCCGAGGCGCCGCCCTGCACGGGCAGCGAATGCTGCAGCAGCTGGCGGTCGGCGGGCTCGGCCTTGACCCCGAAGAAGTCGGTCAGTGCGGTGATGCGCCCCACCTGCAGCTGCGCCTCGGGGTCGTCCAGGTTGACCCCGCCCAGCGCCGCACTTTCCACCGGAAATCCCACATAGCCGACGGGATCGCCGGGCTCGAGCGCCAGGACGTCGGCATCGGTGGCGATCGGCAGCGGCGGCGGCAGGTCGGCGGCCTCGGCCACGTGCAGCAGGGCGACGTCATAGGCGCCGGCGTCGGTGATGCGCCGCGCCTCGCCCCCGGCCCCGGCGGTCAGCGGCCCATAGGCGCGCCAGGCGGCCTCGAACCGCTGGTAGTCGGGGTGCAGGTCGACCCGGGTGACGGTCAGGTCGGCGCGGGCCGGGCGGCCGGCGCGGCGGACCACCAGGCGGATCCCGTCGCCCATGGCGGCGATGGTCTCGGCCACGTGGGCGTTGGTGGCCAGCACACCCGGCCCCACCACGAATGCGGTGCCGAACGGGGTCACTCCCAGGCTGTCCTTGGCCGCCACCAGGAACACCGAGCCGGCCGCCGCGCGCAGCGAGGCGACCAGCTGGTCCTCGCCCCCGGCCGGGCTATAGGCCTGCTGCACCAACCGACCCAGCTCGCGCCGGTCCTTGAGGTAGACGCCGGCGAACACCAGGCCGGCGGCCAGCACCGCCACGCCCAAAAGCGCGGTCAGGCGGCGGATCTCGGTCAGGCGGCGCCCGGCGGCCTCGGCGACGCGGGCGGGGCTGCGGTGGGTCTGGTAGTGCTCGGTGGGCGGCAGGTCGACCGCGACCTCGATGGTCTCGACCACCACCGTCGGCCCGTCGGGATGGCCCAGCGCCACGGTGGCGCGGGGCGGCAGCTCGTCGCCCTCGAACGCTTCCGCGCCGTCCACCCAGGCCGGCGCCTCGGCCTGCATCACCAGCCGGTAGCGGCCCAGCTTGCGCTCGAAGGCGATGTGCCAGGGTGCGACGGCGGTCAGCGCCGGCGGCAGCACCACGTCGCAGGACGGGTGCCGCCCCAGGGTCACCGAGGCACGATCGTCGGGGAATTCATGGATGCTGCCGTCGGCTACGGTGATGCGAAGGGGCATGCGTCAACGGTATGCCCAAGGGCCGGACGGGGCAAGGGCGCCAGTGCGCGCGCCCTCTCCCAGCGGGAGAGGGCCAGGGCAAGGGCCCGCTTCAGTCCTCGCGGTGGGTGCGTTCCAGGCGCTCGTGGCGTTCCTGGGCCTCGATCGACAGGGTAGCGATCGGGCGGGCTTCCAGGCGGCGGATGCTGATGGGCTCGGCGGTTTCCTCGCAGAAGCCGTAGCTGCCGTCCTCGATGCGCTCGAGCGCGGCGTCGATCTTGGCGATCAGCTTGCGCTCGCGGTCCCGCGTGCGCAGTTCCAGCGCCCGGTCGGCCTCGGCCGAGGCACGGTCGGCAATGTCCGGCTCCTGCAGCCCGCCTTCCTGGAGGTGGGCCAGGGTCTCGTCGGATTCGCGCAGCAGCTCGGCCCGCCAACGCAGCAGTTTCTGCCGAAAGTATTCCTTCATGTTGTCGTTCATGAAGGGCTCGTCCTCGGACGGGCGGTAATCCGGCGGCAACGTCACGGTCATCCGTTCCCTCGATGTCACGGGAGATCCTTTATTGCGACGGGGAATATATGGAGTGGGGCATCCACCCGCAAGCGCTGTCTTTCGCCAAGCGCACTTCTCGCCGACTGACGATCACGCGCCGCGCGACAGCTTGGCCAGTTCCACCTCGGCGCGCAGCTCGATCTCGTCGAGAATGGCCGCCAGCCGCGGGTCGGCGCAGGCCTCGCGGCGGTTGCGCACCATCTGGGCCAGCGCGGTCAGCTTCTCCTTGGGAATTTCGCCCATCAGCAGGCCGTGGCGCACCTCTTCCAGCTTGTCGAGGATGTCCTCGCCGCGCTGGATCAGGCGCTGGCGCGCCTCGTGCTCGAGCGAATCGCCGACCGACTGGACCACCAGAAGCGCGTCCACCCCGCCGATCGCCGAAGGCGTCTCGACGGCATGGGCGTCCTCCATCGTGTCCATGGCATCGATGAGAGCCCTCTTGAACTCGCCCTTCTTCTCGGCCTTCTCGGTCCGCTTGCCGCCTGACACGGTCGAACCGGTGCCGACACCGGAGATCTTCATTCCTGGACTACGATCCTGGTTGGCAAGGTCGGCGCAATTCTAGCTGCAAGGCCGCGGCGGCGAAAGCCGCTATTTCGGCCCGGCCTTGGTGGGCATTTCTTGCCGGGCCGAGGGACGGAAATGCCCGGCAGGCGACGGTTCGACGTGGCATGGCACCCCGCCAACCCCTTGGTTTTCCTTAGGTCCGCGACTGGCACGGCATTCGCATCGGACCTGGCGAGTTTTTCCGTCTGCCGGACCACGAGGACGCCATGATCCGCAATCCCGCTCCCGCCGCCTTCGCCGCCTCGATGCGAGCCTTCCTGCTCGCCGCCGGCCTGCTCGCGGTGTCGCTGGGCCTGGCCCCCACGGCCTTCGGCGCCTCGCGGATCAAGGACATCGCCGACTTCGAAGGCGTGCGCGACAACATGCTGGTCGGCTACGGCATCGTGGTCGGCCTGTCGGGCACCGGCGACACCCTGAACAACGCCCGCTTTACCCAGGAAAGCCTGGTCGGCATGCTGGAGCGCCTGGGCATCAACATCCGCGACAAGGACGGCACGGTCAGCAACCTGAACCCGAAGAACATCGCCGCGGTGATGGTCACCGCCGTGCTGCCCCCCTTCGGCCGCCAGGGCACCCGCATCGACGTGCAGGTGGCCGCATTGGGCGACGCCAAGAGCCTGCTGGGCGGCACGCTGCTGGTCACCCCGCTGATCGGCGCCGACGGCGAGGTCTATGCGGTCGCCCAGGGCAACCTGGCCGGCGTCGGCATCTCGGCCACCGGTGCCTCGGGCTCGTCGTTCCAGAAGGGCGTGCCGACCTCGGGCCGCATCGCCTCGGGCGCGGTGATCGAACGCGAGCTGCCCTTCGAGATGAGCCATCTCGAGCAGGTCAAGGTGACCCTGCGCAATCCCGACTTCACCACCGCGCGCCGCATCGCCCAGGCGGTCAACGCCTATCTCGGCACCGAAGTGGCCCGTCCGGCCGACCCCGGCACCGTCCAGGTGGTGGTTCCGTCGACCTACAAGGGCAACGTCGTCGCCCTGCTGACCGACATCGAGCAGCTGAAGGTCGAACCCGACCAGGTCGCCCGCATCGTCATCGACGAGGCGTCCGGCACCATCGTCATGGGCGAGAACGTCCGCGTCAGCACCGTGGCCATCGCCCAGGGCCAGCTGACCATCCGCATCAGCGAGACCCCGCAGGTGTCGCAGCCCTCGCCCTTCTCCGAGACCGGCACCACCACCACGGTGCAGCGCTCGGACATCCAGGTCGACGAAGGCTCGCAGAACAAGCTGGCGGTGGTCCCCCACGGCGTCAGCATCCAGGAGCTGGTCAACGGCTTGAATTCCCTGGGCATCGGCCCGCGCGACCTGATCCCCATCCTGCAGGCCATCAAGGCCGCCGGCGCCCTGCAGGCCGACATCGAGGTGATGTGATGAGCATCATGCCCGCCATCGGCCCCGCCGACCCCAGCCTGACCGCCGAGGTCCGCGCCCCCGTCAAGAAGGCCACCACCGCGGCCCAGGCTGAAAAGGCCGGCCGGCAGTTCGAGGGCATGTTCCTGTCGCAGATGCTGCAGCACATGTTCGAGGGCGTGAACACCGACAAGATCTTCGGCGGCGGCAACGGCGAGAAGATGTTCCGCTCCCTGCTCATGGACGAGTACGGCAAGATGATCGCGAATCGCGGCAACGGCATCGGCATCGCCACTGCGGTGCGCAACAGCCTGCTGCATGCCCAAGAGGTGCACTGATGTCCGACGCCGACGCCTTCCCCTTTGACGACGTGGTGTTCGCCTGCACGCACCTGTGCGACCTGCTCGAGGTCGAGAACGACGCGCTCTCGGCCAACGACGCCGCCACGGTCAGCCTGCTTGCCGAGAACAAGGCGGCGCTGGCCAGGCTGTACGAGAACGCCATGCTGCCGCTGATGGACAACCCCGAACTGGCCGACGCGCTCGAACCCGAGCAGCGCGAAGAACTGCTGGCCCTGGGCCAGCGGCTCCAGGAGCTGGTGGCCACCAACGCGGTGCGGCTGAAGGCCCAGATGCAGGCCTGCCAGACCGTCATGGACGTGGTCGTCGACGCGGTCAAGAAGCATGCCGACACCAATGTCGCCTACGGCGCCGCCGGCAGCTTCGCCGGCAAGGGCGCCCAGGGCAATTCGATCTCGTTCAACGAGACCCTTTGACGCCGGAAACGGCGGGAGACGCAAATGTCGTTGACCCTCGGCCTCAATACCGCCCTCTCGGGCCTGCTGACCAGCCAGCGGGCGCTCGACGTCATTTCGCAGAACGTCGTCAACGTCAACACGCCCGGCTACACCCGCAAGGTCATGTCGCCGGAGTCCCGCGTGGTCAACGGCGTCGGCGCCGGCGTCCAGGAAGGCGCGGTGCTGCGCTCGGTCGACGAGGGCCTGGTCAGTGACATCCGCCGCCAGGCGTCGCAGCTCGAGGGCCTGAAGTCGCTGCAGGACTACTATCCGCGCATCGAGGACCTGTTCGGCAAGGTCGGCGACACCTCGTCGGTCGCCCACATCGTCCAGACCCTGCAGAACTCGTTCGAGGTGCTGGCCACCGAGGCCGACAAGCCGGCCCAGCAGTGGAGCACCATCCAGGCCGCCGTCCAGCTCTCGGGCAACCTGCAGCAGTCCAGCACCACGCTGCAGAACCTGCGCCTGGAAGCCGACCGCGCCGTCGCCGACACCGTCACCCAGATCAACGAGCAGCTGACCAACATCGCCGACCTCAACCAGAAGATCGTGCGCAACACCACCATCGGCCTGGACGCCGAGGACCTGAAGGACAAGCGCGATACCGCGCTGACCACCCTGGCCGGCCTGATGGACATTTCGTACTACGAGCGCTCGGACGGCTCCATGCTGGTCTATACCGGCCAGGGCCGCACCCTGGTCGACAACACCGCGTCCAGCCTGTCGCACGCGGCCACCACCACCACCGACGCGTCGCTGTCCCTGGCCGGCGGCAACTTCAACACCATCACGCTGACCAATTTCACCGACGACCTGGGAGCGACGGTGCAAGGCGGCAAGCTCAAGACGCTGCTGAACCTGCGCGACACCATCATCCCCAACCTGCAGGCCAACCTGGACGAGCTGTCCAGCCAGCTGAAGGACGGGATCAACCAGGTGCACAACCGCGGCACCACCCTGCCGCAGCCCATGCAGACCTATAACGGCACCCGGGTCTTCGCCCTGCAGGGCGACGTGGTCCAGGCCGCCACCGACGCGGCGCCGACCATCTACTACAACGGCGGCACCACCATCGCCGCCGCGGCCTTCGGCTCGCTGACCTTCAACAACGCCGACGCCACCCAGCCCTACCTGGCCACCATCACCTGCGCCACCGCCGGTGCGCTGGCCGGCCTGACGGCGGGGACGACCTTCAGCATCAACGGCTCGACCAACTCGCGCAACGACGGCACCTACAAGGTGGTGTCGGTCAACGGCGACACCCTGACCGTGCAGAAGGCCAACACCCGCCAGACCATCAAACTGGGCGGCAGCGACGACGTGATGATCGGTGTGTTCGACACCACCGGCAACCAGATCGTCCAGGGCGACCTGCGCACCATCATGCAGACCGATTATTCGGGCAGCTGGACGGTGGCCGACACCAAGCGCGGCAAGGACGACTACGAGGCCAAGAGCAGCGCCGGCCCGTGGTCGATCAACGAGGTCTCCGCTCACCTCCAGCAGTACCTGATCGCCCAGGGCTACAGCAGCGCCACCGTCGGGCTGAATTCGGCGGGCAAGCTCGACATCAGCCTGGGCAGCTCGGCGATCACCGGCAGCACCACCGACTCGCTGGTCTTCCGCGACCAGGCCTCGTCCACCGCCGGCGCCGACCAGAGCGACGCCACCATCAACTTCGACGTGGACGGCGACGGCACCACCGACCAGACGGTGAAGGGCTTCGCCAACTTCTTCGGGCTGAACGACTTCTTCGTCAGCAACCACGAGCACGGCATCACCGACTCCGACCCCATGGCGGCCAACTTCAAGACGTCGCAGGCCCGCGTCATCCGCCTGTTGGACGCCACCGGCCAGATCGGCAACCAGATCAGCATCAACGCCGGCTCCAGCCTGTCGGACATCGCCACCGCCATCAACGCGGCGACGCGGACCAACGAATCGGTGCTGCTGGCCTCGCCCAACTTCACCACCACCACCGCGACCACCTTCACCGTCTCGGACCCCACCGGCACCGTCCTGGTCAACAAGACCATCGCCGCCGGCAACCTGTCGCTGGCGCAGATCGCCGGCACGCTGACCAGCGGTTCGGTGACCGCCCAGGTGGTCAAGGAAGACACCGGCTATCGCCTGCGGCTGTTCGACAGCTCGGGCAAGGCGCTGACCGTCGACGTGGCCGGCGGCACCATCTCGGGCACCACCACCACGCTGGGCAGCACGCTGACCATGGCCCAGACCCAGCGGGTCAACGCCACCGTCATCCCCGAGGGCTCGGGCTACCGGCTGCGCATCAAGGACAGCCAGGACCGCGAGCTGTTCATCGGCGCCAACCAGGACGCGCTGGGCACCAGCCTGCTCACCGACCTGGGCCTGCACCCGGCGGCCACCCGCATGGCCAGCTTCATGAACGTGCGTGCCGACATCCAGACGGCGCCGACCAAGATCAGCCGCGGCGCCATGCAGTGGAACGCCGACCTGGGGCAGTACTACCTGTCCCAGGGCGACAACACCGTCGCCCAGCAGATGGCCGACGCCATGAACGCCAAGGTGAGCATGCGCACGGCCGGCTCGATCTACTCGGGCCAGTACACGTTCAGCGAGTACGCCTCGGCGACGATCTCGATGGTGGCTGCCGACTCGGACCACTCCAAGCAGCAGATCGACTACCAGACGACGTTGAAGCAGGCGCTCGATTTCCAATACACTTCGCAGAGCGGCGTGAACCTCGACGAAGAGGTTTCCAACATGATCAGCTTCCAGCAGTCCTATTCGGCCGCAGCCAAGGTCATCTCGACCCTGCAGCAGATGCTGGAAGAGCTGGTCAACATCGTCCGCTAGGGATTGAGGGAGGCCCGGCATGACCCGCGTAGCCAACTACGGCGCCAGCCAACTCTATCTCGCTCGCCTGACCACCATCCGCGAGCGGATGCACGACGAGCAGATCCAGGTGTCGACCGACATGAAGGCCGAGGTCTATTCGGGCATCTCGGCCGACACCAGCCGGCTGATCAACCTGGAAAACCAGCGGACCCAGGCCAGCCAGTTCAAGCAGGACAACAGCATCGCCGACACCAAGGTGCAGGCGGCGTCGGCGGCGGTCGACAGCGTCAACGCGACCATCACCCAGTTCAAGAAGCGCCTGGAAGCCTTCGCCAGCGCCACCACCAAGGACCAAAACACCGTCGAGTCCCTGCAGAACTGGGCGTGGCAGTCCATCATCAACATGCACTCGTACCTGGCCACCAACGTCGACGGCCAGTACCTGTTCTCGGGCGGGCGGTCGGACACCGACCCCATGACCCTGCCGGCAGATTCGCTGAGCGCCTTCCAGGCCAAGTTCGACGGCTACAAGACGACGGTGCCCACCACCCGCGCCGCCGACCTGGCCGAGGCGCACCTCAACAAGAACAACACCGGCAACCTGACCTTCGTGGCTGGCACCGGCATCGTCAAGGCCGCCAATGCCGGCGCGCTGAAGAACGTTCCGGCCAAGGCGCTGATCTCGGTCACCAACACCACCTCGAACAACTACGACTACACGGTGTCCAGCCACGCCGCGACCAATGTGGGCGGCACCGCCCTGGGCGAGGGCACCGACGGCGGCACCGCGCTGGTCACCACCAGCGGCGGCACCACCTATGCCAACGGCGCCACCGGCAACCTGTCGTTCGCGTTTGCCGCCGACGGCAGCATGACCATCAAGCCGACCACGCTGAACAGCCTGTCGAACCTGGCCATCGGCACCCGCTTCACCATCAGCGGCTCGACCGGCAACGCCTGGGACGGCAGCTTCGTGGTCACCGCCAATTCGGGCAACACCGTCACCATCAAGAACGACACCGGCACCTACAACACCGAAAGCGTGTCGACCACCGGCGTGACCATGAAGTTCGACAGCAACGCCGACGGCATCCCGGATTCGGTCGCCGGCGTGACCTTGGGCTCGGGCAACGCCACCTTCTCGCTGTCGGGCAGCACCATGACGCTCAGCCTGCCGGCGGGCACCGCCCTTCCCGCGGGCTTCGCCGTCGGCCAGCCGTTCACGGTGACCGGGACCACCGACCACAACGGCACCTACAACATCGCCACCATCGCCTCGGGCGCCACGGGGACGACCATCACCTATGCGGTCAACCCCGACGCGCTGCGCCTGTCCAAGTTCGTGCCGCAGACCGGTCGGACCGACGTCACGATCAGCTACAACAACGGCCTGAACAGCTGGGACACCAACAAGTACGGCAACCTGACCTTCTCGCCCACCGGCGTCGGCGGCGAGACGATCACCGCCAGCGCGGCCAACGCGTTCACCACGCTGGGCGTCGCCGACCCGGCGGTGGGCACCACCATCACGCTTGCCTCGACCACCGGCGTCAACGACGGCGTCTACAAGGTGGTGTCCAACAACGGCACCTCGATCGTCGTCGACACCGTGCCGGTGAGCGGCGAGGTGGCCACCAACGCCAATATCGACGCCAATTCCTGGTACCGCGGCGACACCTTGGCGCTGGAACAGCGGACCGACGTTGGCCAGAGCATCGACCTGTCGGTCTATGCCTCGGACCCGGCCTTCGAGAAGGCCATGCGCGCCATGTACGTGATCGCCCAGGGCAAGTACGGCACCGCCGGCGGCCTGGACCAGAACCTGGGGCGGGTCAACCAGGCGCTTTACCTGGCCAACGACGCGCTGGATTCGCCGGCCCCCGGCACCCCGCCGTTCGGCACCGAGCAGGCGGGCGACATTTCGGGGATCTCGGCCAAGTTCGGCATGGCGGCCTACACCATCAAGCTGACCAACACCAAGCACGACCAGTACATGGGCTTCTTCGACCAGCGCATCCTCGACATCTCGCACATCGACAAGACCGAGGCGATCACCACCTTGCTCAACGATTCGAACGCGCTTCAGGCCAGCTACCAGTCGCTGGCCCAGATCCGCTCGCTCAGTCTGCTGAACTATCTGAAGTGACGTCGTCGGCCAGGGCGGCCACCTTGTCGTGGAAGTGGCCCAGCACCTCGGTCTCGTGGGCCAGCAGCTTGCGGGCGGTCTTCAGCCCCTTGTAGAGCTGGTCGCCGGCGATCTCCTCGCGCAGTTCGGCGGCCAGAGGCGCCGCGCTCGGGCAGGCCTCCAGGTATTGGGCCAGGAAGGCCTGGCCCAGCTCGAGATAGTGGTCGCGCTTTTCCGGAAAGATATAGGCGCACTGCAGATGGAAATAGACCCGGGCCGCCGGCGTGGCGCTGTCGTCCTCGGTCATGATCTCCTTCTGGCGCAGGATGCTCGAATCATTGAGGATCCGCAGCTTGGTGCTGGATCCGGCATTTTCGAGCACGGCACCGTTGATGATGATCTTCTCGCCGGGCTTGAGATCGATGAGTAGGGGCAACGTGGTCTCCCGTCGGTGTGCGAGCGAGGGCTTCGCTCCTCCATAGTTCTAGAGGCTCGCGCCCCATCCTTCAACGCCCGCCGTCGGTGCCGCCGCCGCACCCCATCGCGCCGGACTTGGAATTTTCTTTCTTTTAGGTTAATATCCGAGCCTAGTGCACAGAATTGTGCAGGCCGGCGCGTGGTTGCGCATGCCGGTCGCGACAGAGAAGGGCAAGCCCATGGTCAACGTCGACATCACGACGCAGGTCCAGCGCGTCCAGACACCAACGGCCCCGGCACACCGCCCGGCCGACCCGCATGTGCCTGACCAGGCCCCGGCCATCCAGGACCAGGTCGACATCTCCAGCAGCGGCAAGAAGGCCCTCAAGGAATTCCTCGAGGGGCAGACCATTGCCGAGGCGTGGCTGAAGCACATCATCGACCCCTCGCAGCAGCAGACGCAGAAATCGTCGGACTCGAACCCCAACCAGGATCCCAAGGACGGGAGCAACAAGGGGTTCCGCGACCAGACCCAGAATGCTCTCGGCCTGATGATGGACGACATCAAGTGGCTGCTCGACGCGTTGGGGATCGACCCGACCAACACCGACCGGCTGTTCCTGGCCGTCCACAGCCGCGCCCAGGTCGACCTGGGCTCCTCGGACGGCGCAGTCGCCATCCAGGCGACGGCCCCGACCGCCACCGTGCCCGCCCTGTTCGTCGAGGACATCAGCCTGACCGTCCACAAGGGCGACCTGACCGATGCCTCGGTGAAGAAGGTGTCGGTGACCGCGGTGCACGGCTCCAACAGCGACAGCATCGCCGGCCAGGTCCAGCCCATGGTCATCGACCTGGGCGGCCAGCTGCCCGCGGTGGCGCCCAACGCCAGCAAGCAGGGCGGATCCCAGCCCGACAAGGCCGAGGACATCTTCCGCACCGGCACCTCGCCGACCGATCTGCGCTACAGCGTGGCACCGGCCGAGGTCCGCCACGGCATGCTGATCATCCGCGAGGGGGGGCGGCCGCAGCCCGACAACACGGTCAAGCTGCGCCTTGACGCGCTGATGCCGCTGAGCTCGCTTTAGGCTCGAACGGAACCCGAGGTTCCCCTACCAGGGAACCTCGGAGCCGTCCCAATGATAGAACCGGCCGCTGTGCTGGGGGGTCATCCCCGCCAGCACGTTGCGCATACCCGCCACCGCGGTCGGGGCGTCCAGCGGCGCCGACGGCCCGCCCATGTCGGTGCGCACCCATCCCGGCGACAGCGCCACGGTGACCACCCCGCGCGGGCCCAGGTCGTTGGCCAGGGTCTTGATCACCATGTTGAGCGCCGCCTTGCCGGCCCGGTAGGCATACGAGCCGCCCGAGGTGTTGTCGGCAATGGATCCCATCTTCGACGACACCGCGGCGATCACCTTCGGACCGGTCAGGTGGTTGACGAACGCCTCGGCCATCTTCAGCGGCGCCAGGGTGTTGATGCGCATCACCCGCAGGAACTCGTCGGCGTCGATGCCGCCGAAGTCCTGCTGCTCGCCGTAGACGCCGGCATTGTTGAGCAGCACGTCGATGGCCACCCCCTTGAGGGTGGACTCCAGCCGCGACACCGCGGCGAAGTCGGCCACGTCGCAGACATAGACCTCGGCCCCGGCTTCCGAGACGGCACGCCCCTTGGTGGGGTCGCGCACCGTGGCCAGGACCCGCCAGCCGTCGGCCGCGTATTGGCGGGCGAACTCCAGTCCCAGGCCGCGGTTGGCGCCGGTGATCAGGATTGTCGGCATGGCGGGTCGGCCCTCCCTTACTTCTTCAGCGCGGTGACCTCGATCTCGACCTTCATGCGCGGGTCGACGAGGCCGCAGACGATGGTGGTGTTGGCCGGGCGGATGCCCTTGAAGCAGCGGCCCAGCACCGGGGCGATCTTCTCGAAGTAGGACGCGTCGGTGACGTAGGCCTTGACGCGCACCACGTCGGCCAGGCCCGAGCCGGCTTCCTTCAGCGCGGCCTCGATGGTGGCCATGCACTGCTCGGCCTGGGCGACCACGTCGTCGGCAATCTGGCCGTCCTTGAAGCCCGAGGTACCGGAAACGAACACCCACGGGTCCTGCTGCACGGCACGGGAATAGCCGGCAACCTCCTCGAAGGCCGAACCGGAGGAAATCAAGCGACGGGTCATTGCAGTCATCCTTTCGAGCGGAGGTGTTCTCACCACCGCTTGTTTACCGGAATCGGCAGGCGCTGCAAGTCACATCCCTCGGGGCCGAGCCGGCACGGGGCCGGGCGCAGGCGCCGTTCGGCCATGGCCAGGGCATGCTGGCCCTCGGTCATGGACACCAAAGTCATGCCCATGGCATCGGACAGGGTGTCGACGCCGGCCATCAGTTCGGCGAGGCGCTGGGCGATGGCCAGCATGGGCGGGCGTTCGGGCGTCGCCAGCACGTCGGTCAGGCGGTCGACCCCGTTGCGCAGGTCGGACAGCCTCGCCGTGCACCGGTGCAGTTCGTCCCCGGCCCGGTCCAGCCAGCCGCCGGCGCGGTCGATGGCGGCCAATGCGCCGTCGCTCTCGTTGGGATGCACCATGGTTCCCCTCCCTGATGGTCACCCCGACAGAATAGGCGCGCGCCCGGCCCGGTTGGGAGGGTGCGAAGGGTTAACCCGGCAGGCTTGTGGGAGGATGCCCCTCGTCTGGTGGAAGTAGACCGGCCTGCGCCACTCCCGCCATCGGCATAACCCGCCGATCAGCCGGGCAGCACCGGCTCGTCGAAAGGCAGGCGGCCCTGCCGGTCCTCGATTTCCAGCACCCACAGGTCCCAGTCGATGTCACGGGCACGCGCGATATAGGCATCGGCGCGGTCCTCGGGCACCGGAACGGGCCCGGTGGCACGCATCCACGCCAGACGGCCGGCAGCGTCGCGCACCTGGGTGAACACCTCGCAGCCCTCGGGGCCGCGGTTGAGCTTGACCAGCACGGTTCCGGCGTCCTCGTCGCCCTTGTGGACGACGACGGCGGGAACGTTGACCAGGGCGCAGCGCCGGATGGTCGCATGCACCCACAGTTTGGCCTTCAGTTTTGGTTCGCTCAAAGGTCCAGCTTCTCCGCCGCATGGAGCTGCTCGCCGGCCTGGGCCATGCGCTGGCGGGCCGTCTCCCATATGGTCTCGAGCAGGGCCGGATCATGGGCCACGAACTTGTGGAAGTCGCGCGCATCCAGGATCAGCATCTGGCAGCGGGTCAGCGCCCGGACCGTGGCCGTCCGCGGGCAGCGCTCGATCAGCGCGATCTCGCCGAAGAAATCGCCGTTCTTCAGGGTGAAGGTGCCGGCGCGGCCCTTCACCTCGACCTGCCCGTTGACGATGAAGTACATGGATTCGCCGGTGTCGCCCTCGCGCACCAGCACCTCGCCCTTGACCGAGCGGTAGAGCTTGAGCAGCGAGGCGATCTCGGCGATCTGGCTGGCCTGCAGCTTGGCGAAGAACGGCACCTTGGCCACCAGGTGCCAGGTGGAAACGAAGTTCTGCCGCTTCATTTCCTCGGAGAATCCGGTGGCCAGGATCGAGGCCGGCAGCGCGAACATGCACAGGCCCAGCACGGCGACAACGCTGCCCAGAAGCTTGCCCACCACGGTGACCGGCACCACGTCGCCATAGCCCAGCGTCGCCAGGGTGACGATGGCCCACCACATGGCGGCCGGGATGCTG
>JBLNBU010000095.1:0-14972 GCA_050260215.1 Actinomycetota bacterium | reverse complement strand
TCGACGTCGATGCCGAGATCGGCCAGCTCGCGGCCGATCAGGCGGAAGTTGGTGCGCAACGCATGCACGGCCTGGGCGCGGTCGCGCGCCGCCAGCCGGGCGAAGGGCTCGCCCGGGGGCGCCTTGCGCCAGTGCGGCGGCTTCAGGCGCTGGACGCGGCCGCCTTCCTGGTCGATCAGCACGGGGGCATCGGGCCGGCCGACCTGCCCGCGCAGCTCGGCGACCAGGGCACGCACCTGGTCGGGGGTGTCGATGTTGCGGGCGAACAGGATGAAGCCCAGCGGGTTGGCCCGCTCGAACAGACGCTTCTCGTCGTCGGTGAGCGCAAGGCCCGAACAGCCGAGGACGGCGGCGGCGGGGATGGCGTTACTTGCGGGCAAGGATGCACCCCTGGGATCGGCTGGTCAGTTCCTGGCACAGCTGGCGGGCAGCCTGTTCGGACAGCGGACCGGCGCGCACCCGCCAGAACGTCCCCTTGCCTTCCAGCTCGACGCGGACGATGTCGGACTTCAAGGCGCCCAGCAGGTCATGGTTGGTGCGCTGGATGCGGGCCCATTCCTTCTCGGCCTGGTCGGCGGCGCGCACGGCGCCCAGCTGCACCACCCAGTCCCCCGAGGCCGGCGCCTTGGGGGCAACGGCCACCGGCGGCGGCGGCGCGGCAGGCTTGGGCGCGGCGACCGGAGCGACCGGCGTGGGCGCAACCGGCTGGGGCTGCGGCTGCGGCGGCATGGCGGCCACCTGCGGGGCCGGCGCCGGGGCAGCCTTCGGAGCCGGCGGCTCAGCCTTGGCGGCGGTCTTGGGCGGGGTGATCATCTCGGGCGCCTTGGCCGCCGGCAGCTCGGCTACCGGAGCGGGCGGCGGAACGGCAGCGGCACCCTTGGGCGGAGCCTTTGGCGCTTCGGGTGGCGGCAACAGCCGCTCGACCGGCTGCTGGCCGGTTCCCTCGCCGTCCATGCGCTCATAGACCAGCTTGTCCTGGTTGGGCACCTGCATGCCGCCGCGGTCGTCGGGACGGACCTTGATGGGGCGGTCGTCGGCCTTGATCACCGGAATGCCCGAACCGCCGCTGCGCTTGCCGCCGACGAAGTGCAGGCCGGCGGCGACGATGCCGCCCACCGCAACCACGGCAAAGGCCAGCGTCACCCCGGTGCGCAGCCGGTGGCCGGCGCGGGCCTGGCGGGAGTCGGCGTCGGCGTCGAAGCGCTCGGGAATGATGTCGAGGATGTCGCGGTCGAAGTCGTCGCCGGGGCGTGCCATGTCAGCGCATCTCCTCCTTCGGCTCCACCCCGAACACGCCCAGGCCCGAGGCGATCACCGCAGCCACCGCATGGACCAGGCCCAGACGGGCCACCGACAGCTCGCGGTCGTCATCCAGCAGGAAGCGCAGCCGGGCCTCGTCCTTGCCCTTGTTCCACAGGCCG
Organism: Actinomycetota bacterium; assembly: GCA_050260215.1. Lineage (GTDB taxonomy): Bacteria > Pseudomonadota > Alphaproteobacteria > Rhodospirillales > Magnetospirillaceae > JBLNBU01. Next base: position 13,551 of record JBLNBU010000095.1, on the reverse strand, counting down.
TGGAAGGCCGCCGCCAGGTCGTAGAGGTAGAAGGCCACCCGGTGCGGCTCGTGGGCCTCGGCAGCGCTTTCGACCAGGCGGGGCCAGCCGGCCAGGGCCTTGATCAAACCAAGCTCGGCCGGGTCGGTCAAGCGGTGCAGGGGTCCATCCGCCAGGGCGCCACCCGACAGGTCGACCTGTGGCCACATCTCGCGCGCATGGCGCAGGACCGAATGGCAACGGGCATGGGCGTACTGGACGTAGAACACCGGATTGTCGCGGGACTGTTCCAGCACCTTGTCCAGGTCGAAGTCCAGGTGGGCGTCGTTCTTGCGGGTCAGCATGATGAAGCGGACCACGTCGCGGCCCACCGCGTCGACCAGGTCGCGCAGGGTGACGAAGGTCCCTGCCCGCTTGCTCATCTTGTAGGGCTGGCCGCCCTTGAGCAGGTTGACCATCTGGCACAGCTTGACGTCGAGTTCGCCGCCGCCCTCGGTGACCGCCTTGACCGCCGCCTGCATGCGCTTGACGTAGCCGCCGTGGTCGGCACCCCAGATGTCGATCATCATGGGGAAGCCGCGGCGGAACTTGTCCAGGTGATAGGCGATGTCCGAGGCGAAATAGGTCCACGACCCGTCGGACTTCTTCAGCGGCCGGTCGACGTCGTCGCCGAACTGGGTGGCGCGGAACAGGGTCTGCGGGCGGGGCTCCCAGTCGTCGAGCTGCTTGCCCTTGGGCGGCTCCAGCACGCCCTCGTAGATCATGCCGTGGTCGGTCAGGAACTCCAGCGCGGCATCGACCTTGCCGGCCTCGACCAGGCCGCGCTCCGAGGTGAACTGGGCGTGGCGCACGCCCAGCGCGGCCAGGTCGGCGCGGATCATGTCCATCATCGCCGCCACCGCAAAGTCACGGAAGGCGGGCAGCCACTCGGCCTCGGGCGCCGCCTTGAAGCGGTCGCCGTGCGCCTTGGCCAGGGCCTCGCCGGCCGGCTTCAGGTAGTCGCCGGGATACAGCCCCTCGGGGATGTCGCCGATGGCCTCGCCCAGCGCCTCGCGGTAGCGCAGGTGGACCGAGCGGGCCAGCACGTCGACCTGGGCGCCGGCGTCGTTGATGTAGTACTCGCGCACCACCTCGTGCCCGGCCTTTTCCAGAAGCGCGGCCAGGGCGTCGCCGACCACGGCGCCGCGGGCATGCCCGATGTGCATGGGCCCCGTCGGGTTGGCCGAGACGTATTCGACGTTGACCCGCTGCCCTTGCCCGGCGTCCGAATCGCCCCAACGGGTGCCGGCGCGCAAAAGGTCGGCCAGGCGCTTGAACAGGAAGGCGTCGGTCAGGCGCAGGTTGATGAAGCCGGGACCGGCGATCTCGACCGCGGTGACGGCGGGGTGGGCGCGCAACGCTTCGGCCACCTTCTCGGCCAGGTCGCGCGGCTTCATGCCGGCGGGCTTGGACAGCACCATGGCGACATTGGTGGCGACGTCGCCGTGGGCCTCCTCGCGCGGGGGTTCGGCGGTGACCTTGGCGGTGTCCAGGCCGGGGACGATCTTTTCGACCTCGGTAATAATGACGTCTCGGAAGTATTTGAAAAGGTTCATTCTTACGGCTTCTCTTGCAGGTCGAACAGCCGGCGGTGCTCGTCCAGCGCGAAGCGGTCGGTCATGCCGGCGATGTAATCCGCCACCACCCGGGCGGTCTTGGGGGTGCCGCGGCCGTCGGTCATGCGGCGCCACTGGGGCGGCAGGCACTCGGGCTCGGCGAACAGCAGGTGGAACAGGTCCTTCACCACCCGCCGGCCCTTGCTGGTCATGCGGTTGACGGTGAAGTGACGATACATGTGGTCGAAGAGGAACTGCTTCAGCGCCCGGTCGTTGGCCCGCATCTCGTCGGAGAACGACACCAGCGGCTGGCCCAGCCGGCGCACGGCGTCGGGACTGTCGGGGGCGAATTCGGCGATGCGCCGGCGCGTCTCGTCGATCAGGTCGCCGATCATGATGCCGATCATGCGGCGCACCACCTCGTGGATGCGCAAACTGTCGTCGCCGCCCGGATAGTCGTCGGCGACCTCGGCGAACAGCGGGCCGACCAGGGGGACCTCGGCCAGGTCCTCGATAGTGAACAGCCCGGCGCGCAGGCCGTCGTCGATGTCGTGGTTGTTGTAGGCGATGTCGTCGGACAGCGCCGCCACCTGGGCCTCGGCCCCGGCGAAGGTGTCCAGTTCCAGGTCGTGGGTCTCGGCGTATTCGGCGATGGCGCGCGGCAGCGGCTTGCCCGGGCGCGCCAGCGGGCCGGTCAGCGGGCCGTTGTGCTTGACCAGGCCCTCCAGGGTTTCCCAGGTCAGGTTCAGGCCGTCGAACTCGTGGTAGCGGCGCTCCAGCCTGGTGACGATGCGCAGGGACTGCGCGTTGTGGTCGAAGCCGCCCACGTCGGCCAGCACCTCTTGGAGCGCATCCTCGCCGGCATGGCCGAAGGGAGTGTGGCCCAGGTCGTGGGCCAGCGCCAAAGCCTCGGCCAGGTCCTCGTCGAAGCCCAGCACGCGGGCGATGGACCGCGCGATCTGCGAGACTTCCAGCGAATGGGTCAGCCGGGTGCGGAAATTGTCACCCTCGTGATAGACGAACACCTGGGTCTTGTACTGCAGGCGGCGGAAGGCCTCGGAATGGATGATGCGGTCGCGGTCGCGCTGGAACGGCGACCTGGTCAGGCTTTCCGGTTCGTGGTGCAGGCGGCCGCGCGACGCCTCGGCCCGGCAGGCCTGGGGCGCAAGCGCGAACGAGCGGGAAACGACGGGCGCGGTCATGGAGCGGACACTAACCGCCCCCGGGAGCGAACGCAACCTGGACGGACCTTGGATATTGACATTCCCGGCGGCCGTCCCATCTGACGGGAAGCCTTGGCCCTGGCGGGGCAAGGGTGATAATCTGCGCGCCAGAACAAGGCCGCTTCTTCAAAGGACACGCGATGACCGCTCTCGCCACCGACGCCCGCATCGACATCACCGAAAGCGCCGCGGCGCGGATCCAGGTGCTGATGCAGATGGAGGGCAAGCCCGACCTGATGCTGCGCCTGGGGGTTTCGGGCGGCGGCTGCTCGGGGTTCCAGTACAGCATCACCCTGGACGACAAGGTCAACCAGGAAGACCAGGTGTTCGAGCGCCACGGCGTCAAGGTGGTGGCCGACGAGACCTCGCTGGAACTGCTGGGCGGCTCGGTGGTCGACTATGTCGAGGACCTGGTCGGCGCCTCGTTCCAGATCCGCAATCCCAACGCCAGCTCCACCTGCGGCTGCGGCAGCTCGTTCTCCGTTTAAGGTCGTCCCTCGCCGGGCGCGCGTTACCGCGCGCTTGGCCGCGGCCTCAACCGCCGCTGGATCGCTCCCTTACCACTCCGGACACCGCGCCGAACTGCGGCGATAGCTTTCCGTCGTGTCGATGGCGGCGTTGACGCGGGCGCGTTCGCGGTCATAGGCGTCCAGCACCGGCCGGGCTTCGGCCATCAGGCGGTCGACCAGGCGGTGGCCGGCGGTATCCGGATCTTCCGTGGTGACCAGGGGGGCGGTCCGCGCCACCGCCTCGCCCAGGCGGGCGCGCATCTCGGGGACGAAGGCGTCGAAGGTCTGCCGGGTCAGCACCACGTGCTCGCCCTCGTGCTCGCGCACCACCTTGTACTGGCAGCTGCCCGGCGGGTATTCGGCGGCGATGTCGACGTCCATCTGCTCGATGCGCCAGGTGGCGGTGACCCGGCCCAGACCCAGGCAGGTGCGCCCCTGCCCCAGTTCGACCCACCAGATTTCCGGATTGATGCGCAACTGGGTGCCGGTGCGGGTCAGCCCGGTGTTGAACAGCCCCTCGTTTGCCGGCTCGCGACCGGCCATGCGGGTGATACCGGCCTTGGGCACCTCGTTGTGCCAGGCGGTCTCGACACTGCCGCCCGTCAGTTCCAGCGTCGGCCTGGGGGCCTGGGTGCCGGCGGGCGGGCAGCCATCGGCGCCGGCGGCAAGGCCGGGCAGCAGCAGGACCAGGGCGGCGGCGAGCGCTCTCATGGCGCCAACGATGGACCATGGGCCGGTCGCTTCGCAAGGCTTGCCCGCGGGCGCCGCTTGCGACACCCTGGCCGCCCAGCCCGCACCAAGGATGCCGCCGCCGTGAAGATCGCCACCTGGAACGTCAATTCGGTCAAGGCCCGCCTGGACCACCTGCTGGCCTGGCTGCGCGAGGCCGCGCCCGACGTGCTGCTGCTCCAAGAAATCAAATGCCAGGAGGAAGGCTTCCCCTTTCTCGAGGTGCAAGGCGCCGGCTACCACGCCGCCGTCTACGGGCAGAAGAGCTACAACGGCGTCGCCATCCTGTCCAAGACCCCGGCGGCGGACGTGGTCCGCGGCCTGCCGGGCGACGCAAGCGACGAGCAGGCGCGCTGGATCGAGGCCACGGTGGACGGCTGGCGGGTGGCGTCCATCTACCTGCCCAACGGCAATCCGGCCCCGGGCGAGAAGTTCGACTACAAGCTGGCGTGGATGCGCCGCCTGATCACCCACACCAAGTCCTGGCTGGCGGCCGAGGTGCCGTTCGTGCTGGCCGGCGACTTCAACGTCTGCCCCACCGACGACGACGTCTACGACCCCCCGGCCTGGCGAGCCGATGCGCTTTGCAGGCCGGAAAGCCGGGCGGCCTGGCGCGAGCTGGTGCATCTGGGGCTGACCGATGCCTTCCGCCTGCTGCACCCCGAGCCGGGGCGTTACACCTTCTGGGACTACCAGGCCGGATCCTGGCAGCGCGACAACGGCCTGCGCATCGACCACGTGCTGTTGTCGCCCCAGGCGGCCGACCGCCTGGTCGCCTGCGATGTCGACAAGGGCCCGCGAGGCAAGGAAAAGGCCTCCGACCACACGCCGGTGTGGGTGGAACTGGGCTGAGACCCGGAGCGCGGACGTGGATGTCCGTGCTCCGGGTCGTCGATGGTCAAGCCCCCGCCAATCTACCCACCGCCTCCTGCAGCTTCGCCAGGGCGGTGGCCCATTCGTCGCGGCGTTCGCGCTGTTCCTCGACCACCTCCTCGGGCGCCCGGGCAAGGAAGTCGGCGTTGCCCAACTTCTTGTCGACCTTGGCGATCTCGCCTTCCAGGCGGGTGATCTCCTTGGCCAGACGGGCGCGCTCGCGGTCGACGTCGATGACCCCGGCCAGCGGCAGGAAATAGGTCGCCCCGTCCACCACCATCTGGGCGGCGCCGTGATAGACCGCTTCCAGGCGGGCGCCGGCGTGGCGGTCGAAGGCGGCCAGGCGGGCCAGGCGGATGATCAGGTCGGCGTGGCGGTCGGCCCAGGCCAAGTGGCCGGCGTCCAGGCCGGTGGCCAGCAGGTCGACCTGGGCGGAGGCCGGCACGTTCATCTCGGTGCGCACGGCGCGCACGGTCGAGATCAGGCGCACCACCCAGTCCATTTCCTCTTCCGCCGCCTCGTCGTGCAGGCCGTCCAGCTTCGGCCACGGGCGCAGCATCAACAGCCGCTCGCGGCTGGCCATCTGCTGCCACAACTCCTCGGTGACGTAGGGCGCGAACGGATGGAGCATGTGCAGGATCTGGTCGAGCGCCCAGGCCGCGGTGGCGCGGGTCTCGGCCTTGGCCGCCTCGTCGGTGCCCTGGAAGATCGGCTTGGCGAATTCCAGGTACCAGTCGCAGAAGGTGCCCCAAACGAACTGGTAGATGGCCCCGGCCGCCGCATCGTAGCGATAGCCGTCAAGGGCCTGGGCCACCTTGTCGGCGGCCTCGGCGGTCTTGCCGGCGATCCAGCGGTTGACCGTCTCCTTGACCGACTTCGGATCGAAGCCGGGCACCACGGCGCAGCCGTTCATCTGGCAGAAGCGCGCGGCGTTCCACAGCTTGGTGACGAAGTTGCGATACCCCTCGACGCGTGATTCGGCCAGCTTTATGTCGCGGCCCTGCGCGGCCAGCGCCGCCAGGGTGAAGCGCAGCGCGTCGCAGCCGTATTTGTCGATCAGGTCCAGGGGATCGATGATGTTGCCCTTGGACTTCGACATCTTCTGGCCCTTCTCGTCGCGGACCAGGGCGTGGATGTAGATGTCGCGGAACGGCACGTCGCCCATGAAGTGGATGCCCATCATCATCATGCGGGCGACCCAGAAGAAGATGATGTCGAAGCCGGTCACCAGCACGTCGGTGGGATAGTAGCGCGCCAGCTCCGGCGTCTGCTCCGGCCAGCCGAGCGTCGAGAACGGCCACAGCGCCGACGAGAACCAGGTGTCGAGCACGTCCGAATCCCGCTTCAGCTCGACCGCCTTGCCATAGTGCTTGTTGGCGGCCGCCTGGGCGGCGGCCTCGTCCATCTCGACGAAGATGGTGCCGTCGGGGCCGTACCACGCCGGCACCTGGTGGCCCCACCAGATCTGGCGGGAAATGCACCACGGCTGGATGTTGCGCATCCACTCGTAGTAGGTGTTCTCCCAGTGCTTCGGGACAAAGCGGGTCTTGCCGGTCTCCACCGCCTCGATGGCCGGCCTGGCCAAGGTGGCTGCGTCGACGAACCACTGGTCGGTCAGCCACGGCTCGATCACCACGCCCGAACGGTCGCCATAGGGCACCATGTGGGTGTGGGGCTCGATCTTCTCGAGCAGCCCCGCCTCTTCCAGCTCGGCGACGATGCGCTTGCGCGCCTCGTAGCGGTCGAGGCCGCGGAAGCGCTCGGGCGCGTTGTCGTTGATGCGCGCGTCGCGGTCGAGCACGTTGATGCGGGCCAGGTCGTGGCGGGCACCCACCTGGAAGTCGTTGAAGTCGTGGGCGGGCGTGATCTTGACAGCGCCGGTGCCCTTGGTCGGGTCCGAGTACTCGTCGGCTACGATGGGAATCAGCCGGTCGACGATGGGCAGGCGCACCATCTTGCCGACCAGGTCCTTATAGCGCTCGTCCTCGGGATGGACGGCCACGGCGGTGTCGCCCAGCATGGTCTCGGGGCGGGTGGTGGCCACGATGATGCAAGTGTTCTCAACACCTTCCACCGGGTATTTGAGGTGCCACATATGGCCCTTGACCTCGCGCTGCTCGACCTCGAGGTCCGAGATGGCGGTGTGCAGCTTGGGGTCCCAGTTGACCAGGCGCTGGGCGCGATAGATCAGCCCCTGCTTGTACAGGGTGACGAACACGGTACGCACCGCGCCCGACAGCCCCTCGTCCATGGTGAAGCGTTCCTTCGCCCAATCCGGCGAGGCGCCCAGGCGGCGCAGCTGGCGGGTGATGGTGCCGCCCGATTCGGCCTTCCATTCCCACACGCGCTCGATGAACTTGTCGCGCCCCAGGTCGTGGCGGGTGACGCTCTTGGCTTCCAGCTGGCGCTCGACCACCATCTGGGTGGCGATGCCGGCATGGTCGGTGCCGGGCTGCCACAGGGCGTCGCGGCCGGCCATGCGGTGGTAGCGGGTCAGCACGTCCTGCAGGGTGAAGGTCAGCGCATGGCCCATGTGCAGGCTGCCGGTGACGTTGGGCGGCGGCATCATGATGGTGTAGGGCGCCTGGTTGGAATCGGTATGGGCGGCGAACGCCCCTGACTTCTCCCACTGCTCGTAGTGACGAGGCTCGACCTCGGCGGGACGATAGGTCTTGTCCAGCATGATCCGTGCTTCCGATGCGACTGATGGGTCCAAAAACGATCCGGGCGGCCCGTTTCGGGGCCGCCCGGGGTCATCCGCGAAACCGCCCGAACTTAATAGTCTTCGGCGCGGTTTACCATCCTCTCGATTTCCTTCTTGACGATCCGCTCGATCATGTAGGGCAGGTTCTCGTCCAGCCACTCCTTCAGGATCGGGCGCAGCAGTTCGCGCACCATGTCTTCCAGGGTGACGCCGCCGTTGCCCAGGTTGATCGAGCGCTGGCGGACGATCTCGCGCGCCAGGTCGGACAGCAGCGAGGCACCGCGGTGCGCCACCGGGGGCGATACCAGATCCTCATCGTCGTCGACGGGCGGCGGCGGCGGGCGGCGGACGCGCGGCGGCGGCTCTTCCATGGCGCGGGCGACCGAGGCCATGACCGGCGGCGGCGCGGGCTCGGGCTCGGGCTCGTCGAGTTCGGCGCTGAATTCGTTGATGTCGAACTTGGGCTCGGGCTCGGGCTCGAGAACCATGTCCTCGGTGAGTTCGAGAACGTCTTCCTCGGGCTCGGGCTCGGGCTCCGGTTCGGGCTCAGGCTCGGGGGCCGGGGCCGGAGTGGCGAACAGGGCGTCGATGTCGTCCTGGGTGGCGGGCGCCGGTTCAGGCTCGGGCTCGGGCTCGGGCTCGGGCGCGGCGGCAACCGGCTCGGGTTCGGGCTCGGGCTCCGGCTCGGGCGGCGGTGGCGCCTTGGCCTTCTCCTCGGCCTCGTCCTCCGACAGGATTCGTCGGATGGAGGCGAGGATATCCTCCATGGATGGTTCTTGCTGGGCCTTGTCGTCTGCCATGGCTCGACTGTTCAGTAGCACACTGCCGGCATACCGGGTTCAGGACAATAATGCCCACGAGACCCATTACAAATTATTAACGACCACAAGGCCCGGTCAGCGTACGGCGATTTCCCCCCGCGCCCCCACTGGGCCCCCCGGATGAGATACGTTACTCGTATCCCTTTTCCTTGTCGATGCCCGTGCCGATCCACTGGCCACGGACGTCTTCATAATGCTTGACCGGGTCGTAGACATCGACCGGCAGACTGAGCGCCTTGGCGGTCATTTCGCCGAGCGCCGAGCGCAGCTGGAACGCCGCCACCGCCTCGTCGCGCTGGGCGCGGGCCAGGTTGACGCGGGCGTCGAACAGTTCCTGCTCGGCATTGAGCACGTCGAGCACGGTACGCGACCCGACCCGGGCTTCCTCCTCGACGCCGGCCAGGGCCAGCTCGGACGCCTTGATCTGGCTGACGAACGAGCGCACCCGGGCACGGGCGGCGTTCAGGTCCTCGAAGGCGCGGGTGGCGGTCTCCACCGCGTCGCGGCGGGCCTGGTCGGCCTCGATGCGGCGCTGGCCGGCGGTGTGCTTCTGGGCGCGCAGGCGGGCATAGGTGGCGCCGCCCTCGTAGATGGGCACCGTCAGCTTGACCATGGCCGAGGTGGACTCGACCGTCGAGCCGCTGGACAGCGCGTGCCAGGTCCGGGTGTCGTCCAGGGTCAGGTTCAGCTGCGGCAACAGGTCGGCGCGGACCACGTCGACGCCGTCGTCGGCGGCCTTATAGGTATAGTCGGCGGCGACGACGTTGGGGTTGTTGGACAGCGTGCGGGCGGTGACCTCGTCCAGGCTGGCCGGCACGGCGGTGACGTTGGCGGGCGCCTGCAGGTTCTCGGGCGGCCGGCCGACCACGTTCAGGTAGTTGGCGCGGGAATCCTGCAAGGTGCCCTCGGCACCGACGCGGTCGGCGGTGGCGCGCGACAGGCGGGCCTCGGCCTGGCTGACGTCGGTGCGGGTGATCTCGCCGACGCGGAAGCGCTCCTGGGCGGCTTCCAGCTGGCGGCGCAGCACCTGCTCATTGTTGATGGACAGCTTCAGCACCGCCTCGTCGCGGACGACGTTGAGATAGGCGGACGCCGCGTTGAGCAGCACCTGCTGCTCGGTGGCATCCAGCAGGGCGCGCTCGGCCAGCACGGTATTCTCGGCCTGGGCGACGCCGGCGATGGTGCGGCCGCCGCTGAAGATCGGCTGGGTCAGGGTGCCTTCGACATCGCGGGGCGTACGGTCGGCCTTGGACGGAAAGTCGCTGGTCGACGAAGCATAAGTGCCGCGCCCGGCGTCCCCGCTCAAGGTCACGGTGGGGCGCCAGCCGGACAGGGCCTGGGGCACGCCCTCGTCGGTGGCGCGCAGGCGCGCCCGGCGGGCCAGCAGGGTGGGATTGGTGGCATAGGCCGAAGCCAACACGTCCTGGAGCGTCTCGGCAGCGGCAGGTTCGACCAGGGTCGCGGCGAGAATGGTCCCGGCCAGCAGACGTGTCGTTCTCTTCATTGCCCACACCTTCCAGACTGTTCGGCCCAAGCGGGGCCGCCGGCGACCCCTGCCCCAAGACTCCCTGGCACAATATCTCCCCGCCACCGAAGATCAAGGGCTATTCGTGACTGCCCCGTACGAGTCCCAGGCCTTGCCCGCGCGGTCACTGGACAAAGGAAAAGGGCCGGAACGCTGGCTCCGGCCCTTCGGCAAATACTTATGACTTCCGCCCTGCCTAGAAGACGAAGCCCGGCTTGCGGGCGAACCCCGGCAGGGCCGGCGTCGCGGCCTCGAACAGCACGCGCCGCCCATAGGTGTCGCCGACGCGGACCACCAGGGTGGCGTGGCCGGGCCCCGCCCCCGCATCGACCACCCCCACCAGCCGGCCGCCGTCGGCCAGCTGGCGGCAGACGCCGACGGGAATGTCGTCGACCGCACCGGCGAAGACGATGACGTCATAGGGGGCCTGGGCGGCGAAGCCGTCGCGCAACGGGCCCTGGACCATGGCGGCGTTGTCGATGCCCAGTTCGACCAGCGCCGACGACGCGCGGCCGGCCAGTTCGGGATCGCATTCCAGCGACACCACCGTCTGGGCCAGCCTGGCGACCAGGGCGGTGACGTAGCCGGTGGCGTCGCCGATGGCCAGCACCACGTCGGAGGACTTGATCGCCGCGCCCTGCAGCAGCCGGGCCAGCACCAGGGGCTCCATCAGCCAGCGGCCGGGGGCGACCTCGATGTCGTCGTCCACATAGGCGTAGCCGCGCATCTGCTTGGGCAGGAAGCCCTCGCGCGGGACGGCGAACAACGCCGCGGTGACCGCGGGGTCGGCGACCCGGTTGGTGCGCAGCTGGCTCTGCACCATGTTCTGGCGGGCGGCGACGAAGTCCATGGCTGTCTCCTGGGGATGGGACGAGAGGCCGATTTATACTGGCCGGAAGGCCGAATGACAATGGCGGGCCCGGGTGATTCATTTGGTGCGATCACTTGCTTGACCAAGCCTTCGACAGCGCGTATAAGCACGGTCCTCACGTCGGCGGGGCGCTGGCTGGGCCGGGTGGCAGAGTGGCTATGCAGCGGACTGCAAATCCGCGTACGTCGGTTCAATTCCGGCCTCGGCCTCCAAGCCCCTCGAACGACGTGAACAGGATTTATCGGCCAACCGCGGCCGGTATTCCGGAGTAGCTCAGCGGTAGAGCAGCCGGCTGTTAACCGGCTGGTCGGGGGTTCGAATCCCTCCTCCGGAGCCAATTGAGGGGCCGATCGTCGATCAGACGGTCGGCCCTTTTGCTTGATGCCCCCCCTGGAAAAAGAAAGGGCCGACCCTGGCGGGCCGGCCCTTGGACCGTTTGGCCGGTTGCGCCTTATTCGGCGACGGCGGTGGTCTCGCCGGAGTTCTTGTTATACTTCAGGGTGATGGTGTGGATGGTGCACAGGTCGAAGGCATCCCACTCGACGTTGCTGCCGTCCGAGAACTTCACCGCGATCTGCCAGTCGCAGGCGGTGGTGGTGGGCTTGAAGTGGATCACCTTCTTGGCGCCGTTCTCCAGCACGCCGTCGCCCATGATGTCGTTGCCCCAGCTGCTCGAGCTCGGCTTGGCCACATAGACCTCATCGATCTGATAGCCGGTGCGGTTGATCAGGGTGAAGTCCTGCTCGGCGGCGGAAACGGCCAGCGGAGCCAGAGCGGCGGCAACGGCGAGGCCGAAAGCGATCTTCTTCATTGGTCCCCCAGGGAGTGATCAGGAAAAACACCTACCACTACCCTGACACATTCCCGATGGGTATCGGGCCGCCACCGGATGCGGCAGAATATTTCCTTCGGCGTATCCACACCGACCATCCCGCCAAGCGCATTCGAAAGCCGTCTTAAACCCCGTCGCCGGACCACCAAAATTTGCATCCGAGCGCATTGCACCGGCCTCGGGAGAGTTACCATGGAAGGATTGGCGGGAGCGATCATCGCGCTGATCTGCTTGGCGGCGGGCGCGGTCCTGGGGCTGCTGATCGGACGCAACCGCACGGACCTGCTGATGGTGCGGGCCGATTCGCGCCGCGCCCAGGCCGAGGCCAGGGCCGAGGCGATCCTGGACGGGGCGGTCGACGGCGTGGTGGTCATCGACGAGCGCGGCACCATCCAGTCGTTCTCGCGGGCGGCCGAGCGGACCTTCGGCTATCGCGCCGGCGAGGTGGTCGGGCGCAACGTCAGCATCCTCATGCCCGAACCCTATCGCAGCGAGCACGATTCCTACCTGCGCAACTACCTGGCCACCGGGCGGGCGCGGATCATCGGCACCGGGCGCGAGGTGGTGGGCCTGCGCAAGGACGGCTCCACCTTCCCCATGGACCTGGCGGTGGGCGAAAGCCGCTTCGCCGGCCGGCGCCTGTTTGCCGGCTTCGTCCGCGACATCACCCGCCGGCGCGAGACCGAACAGCGCCTTCGCGAGTCGGAAATGCGCAACCGCGCCATCCTGGAAGCGGCGGTCGACGGCATCATCACCATCGACGAGACCGGCATCATCCACTCGGCCAACGCGGCGGCCGAACGCATATTCGGCTATCGCACCGCCGAGTTGATCGGCCGCAACGTCAGCATGCTGATGCCCGAGCCCGACCGTTCGGGCCACGACGGCTATCTGCGCAACTACCTGGATACCGGACGGCCCCGCATCATCGGCATCGGCCGCGAGGTGGTGGGCCTGCGCAAGGACGGCACCACCTTCCCCATGGACTTGGCGGTGGGCGAAGGGGTGGTCGACGGCCGGCGCATATTCGCCGGCATGGTGCGCGACATCACCGACCGCCGGGCGGTCGAGGAAAGCCTGCGCGCCAGCGAGGAGCGGTTCCGCGCCCTGGTCGAGGGCGTGCCCGACTATTCCATCACCATGGTCGACCCGGCCGGGGAGGTCGTCAGCTGGAACCTGGGCGCCCAGCGCATCTACGGCTGGACGGCCGAGGAAGCCATCGGCGGCTCGGTGGCGCTGTTCTATCCGCTCGAGGCCACCGCCCGCGGCGAGCACCTGCATGCCCTGGCCGTTGCCGGCGAGCACGGCCGCTTCGAGGAGGAGAACTGGCGGGTGCGCAAGGACGGCAGCCGCTTCTGGGCCCATGTGGTGGTCACCGCCATGCGCGACGAGCAGGGAAACTTGCGCGGCTATACCCGGGTGTCGCGCGACATGACCGAACCCAAGCGCCACGAGGACGCGCTCAAATCCGCCAAGAACGAGGCCCAGGCCGCAGCCCGCGCCGCCGAGGCCGCCCGCGCCGAGGCCGAGCGGGCCAACATGGCCAAGACCAAGTTCCTGGCCGCTGCCGGCCACGACCTGCGCCAGCCGGTGCAGGCCATCTACTTCTTCTCGTCGGTGCTGGCCCACAAGCTGAAAGGACACGCCGCCCAGTCGATCCTGGCCGACCTGCAGAATTCCCTGGAAGGGCTGTCGCTGCTGCTCGATTCCCTGCTCGACGTCTCGCGCCTCGACGCCAAGCTGGTGGCGCCCAAGGAAATCGACTTCTCGGCCAGCGCCATCCTCGAGCGCATCGCCGCCGAATACGCCCCGCCGGCCCGCGACAAGGGCCTTGAGCTGCGGGTGGTGCCGTCCTCGGTGCAGGTGCGCAGCGACCCGGCGCTGTTGTCG
>JBLNBU010000094.1:0-8878 GCA_050260215.1 Actinomycetota bacterium | reverse complement strand
GGAGCTTTACTCGCTGATCGACTTCCGCGGCAGCACCGGCACCGGGCGGCCCGACATGGACCGGGCGCCGGCCGACGCGCGACCGTTCATCGACACCGGCGTGTTCGCCTTCGAGTACCCCACCGATCCCGCCGCGGTCCAGGCCACCGGCATGCGCCTGCGCTTCATCGATGCCCAGTACATTTCGTCGACGGTCTATGGCGGCACCACCATGGGCGGCAACCGCACCTTCTTCGGGGTCAATTTCGCCGACGGCCGCATCAAGGGCTATCCGGCCGACCGCGGTCCGCGCGGCTGGTACCTGAAGCTGGTGCGCGGGCCGACCGACTATGGCCGCAACGAGTTTGCCGACAAGGGCGACGGCACGGTGGCCGACCGCGCCACCGGCCTGACCTGGATGCAGGCCGACAGCGGCGATGCGGCCTTCCGACCGCTATGGAGCGCCACCCGGATGGGCGACGGCCGCATGGATTGGCCCGAGGCTCTGGCCTTTTGCCACGCCCTGCCGCTGGCCGGCGGCGGCTGGCGGCTGCCCAGCGCCAAGGAACTGCAGGGACTGGTCGACTATTCCCGCTCGCCCCAGGCCACGCGCAGCGCCGCCCTCGACCCGGTGTTCCGGGCGACCCGCATCATCGACGAGGCGGGCAAGGCCGACTGGCCGGCCTACTGGACCGCCACCACCCATCTCGACGGGCCGGTGCCGGCCGCCGGTGCGGTGATCGTCCATTTCGGCGAGGCGCTGGGGGCGCCGCAATTCGGCATGGGCGGCGGTCCCATGGGTGGACCGCCCGGCGGAGGCCGGGGGATGGGTGGTCCCGGCATGGGGCGTGGGCCCACGGGCGGCGGGCAGCCGCCGGCTTCGGCGATCATCGACGTCCACGGCGCCGGCGCCCAGCGCTCGGACCCCAAGGTGGCCACCCTGGGCGAGACCTTCCCGCAATGGGGCCGCGGTCCCCAGGGCGACGTGCGCCGCGTCTACAACCACGTCCGCTGCGTGCGCTAGCCATGGCGGTCCCGGGGCCGGTGGGGTAGGCTGGTGCCCATGTTTCGCCTGCTCGCGACATCGTTGGCCGTCGTCGTGGCCCTGGCGGCCGGTTCGGCCACCGCCGCCGGTCCCGAGATCGAGTACGCTTATCCCGAACAGTCGGTGTGGACCACCGCCGTCGACGCCCAGGGGCGGCCGGCCAACCCGCTGCTGCGCCTGGCCAAGGTGATCTTCGCCGAGGCCGGACTGCCCTGGCACGGCGCTCCCTATCCGGCGGCGCGCATGTTCAGCGCCCTGCGCGACGGGCCGGCCAATTTCTCCATGCTGGTCAAGGCTCCGGCCCTGGACGCCTGCTGCCTGGTCAGCCGCGCCCCGGTCGCCGGCACCGAGCTGCGCGCCTATTGGGTCGGCGACACCCCGCCGGCGGCGCGGCGCGGCGACTTGGCCGGCCATTCCCTGATCCTGGTTCACGGATACAGCTACGGGCAGTGGGCCGGCTTTCTGGCCGACCCGGCCAACCGCATCGACGCCAGCCGGGTGCACAAGCACCAGGCCGCCTTCGCCATGCTGGCCGAAAGGCGCGGCGACTACGTGCTGGATTACGCCGGCCCGGCCGAGGAGGTGCTGGCGGAGCGACCGATCCCCGGCATCCGCTACGCGGTGCTGGACCGCCTCGACGTCCATCTGGTGCTGACCCGCAGCACCCCCGATGCCGCCGACCTGATGGCCCGGCTGGAGGCCATCGCCGCCCGCCTGGACCGCGAGGCGATCATCAAGGGCCCGCCGGGCGGGCTTGTCACGCGCTAGCCTTCCCCCCTCTCCCGGCGGGAGAGGGGGGAAAGGGCGTCAGATATGGACCGCGCGGCCGTCGACGGCCAGGCAGGCTTCCTTGACCGCTTCGCCCAGCGCCGGGTGGGCGTGGCAGGTGCGTGCCACGTCCTCGGCGGCGGCCGAGAACTCCATGGCCAGGACCAGTTCGGCGATCAGGTCGCCGGCGTTGGCGCCGACGATGTGGGCGCCCAGGATGCGGTCGGTCTTGGCATCGGCCAGCACCTTGACGAAGCCGTCCGACTCGTTCATCGAGCGGGCGCGGCCGTTGGCGGTGAATGGGAACTTGCCGACCTTGTAGGCGACGCCCTCGGTCTTCAGCTGCTCCTCGGTCTTGCCCACCGAGGCGACCTCGGGCCAGGTGTAGACCACCGACGGGATGGCGTCGTAGTTGATGTGGCCGTGCTGGCCGGCCAGGATTTCCGCCAGCGCTACGCCCTCGTCCTCGGCCTTGTGGGCCAGCATGGCGCCGCCGATGACGTCGCCGATGGCGAAGATGCCGGGCACGGTGGTCTGGAAGTGGCCATCGACCTGGACGAAGCCGCGCTTGTCCATGGCAACGCCCACCCCCTCCAGGCCCAGGCCCTCGGTGTAGGGCTTGCGGCCGATGGCGACCAGCACGCAGTCGGCCTTCAGCTCTTCCGCCGCGCCGCCGGCGGCCGGCTCGACGGTCAGGGTGGCCGAACCGCCCTTCTTGACCACCTTGGTGACCTTGGTGCCCAGCTTGAACGCCATGCCTTGCTTGGCCAAGATGCGCTGCATCTGCTTGGACACCTCGCCGTCGTTGAACGGCAGGATGCGGTCGAGGTACTCGACGACGGTGACCTCGGCGCCCAGGCGGCGCCACACGGTGCCCAGCTCCAGGCCGATGACGCCGGCGCCGATGACCACCATCTTCTTGGGTACCTTGGGCAGGGCCAGGGCACCGGTCGAGCTGACGATCACTTCCTCGTCGATCTCGACGCCGGGCAGGGGGGTGACGTCGGAACCGGTGGCGATGACGATGGCCTTGGCCTTGACCGTGACTTCGCCCTGCGGGCCGGTGACCACCACCTCGCCCGGGGCCTTGATGCGGCCGGCACCGACGATGTAGGTCACCTTGTTCTTCTTGAACAGGAACTCGATGCCCTTGGTGTTGTCGGTGACCACCTTCTCCTTGTGGCCCATCATGGCGGAGAGGTCGAAGTCGAGCTTGCCGACCTTGATGCCGAAGCCCTGGAAGTGGTGGCCGGCGTCCTCATAGGCGTGGGAGGCCGACAGCAGCGCCTTCGACGGGATGCAGCCCACGTTCAGGCAGGTGCCGCCGAGAGAGCCGCGCTTTTCGACGCAGGCGGCCTTCAGGCCCAGCTGCGCCGCGCGGATGGCAGCCACATAGCCGCCCGGCCCGCCGCCGATGACAACAACGTCGAAGTCGCTCATGGTCTAATGCCTTTCTTGGGCCGAACGTCCGTCATTCACCACGAAGGCGCGAAGGACACGAAGGAACACGAAGCAAGATTTCCCATGCCTTCGTGCCTTCGTGCCTTCGTGGTTCAAATTTATTTATTACATCTCCAGCAGGATGCGCTGCGGGTCCTCGATGCACTCCTTGACGCGCACCAGGAAGCTGACCGCCTCGCGGCCGTCGATGATGCGGTGGTCGTAGGAAAGCGCCAGGTACATCATCGGACGCGCCTGGATGGAGCCGTCGGGCATCACCATCGGGCGCTGCTGGACCTTGTGCATGCCCAGGATGCCCGACTGCGGCGGGTTGAGGATCGGCGTGCTCATCAGCGAGCCATAGACGCCGCCGTTGGAGATGGTGAAGGTGCCGCCCGTCAGGTCCTCCATGGACAGCTTGCCGTCGCGGGCCTTCTTGCCCAGCTCGGCGATGGTCTTCTCGACCTCGGCGAAGGACAGCTGGTCGGCGCCGCGCACCACCGGCACCACCAGGCCCGACGGGGTGCCGACCGCCACGCCGATGTCCCAGTAGTTCTTGTAGACCAGGTCGTCGCCGTCGATCTCGGCATTGACCGCGGGCCAGTCTTTCAGCGCGGCGACGCAGGCCTTCACGAAGAACGACATGAAGCCCAGCTTGGTGCCGTGCTTCTTTTCGAACTGGTCCTTGTACTGGTTGCGCAGCGCGAACAGCGCGGTCATGTCCACCTCGTTGAAGGTGGTCAGCATGGCGGCGGTGTTCTGGGCCTCCTTCAGGCGCTCGGCGATGCGCTTGCGCAGGCGGGTCATCTTGACCCGCTCTTCCAGCGCCGCCTTGGGGCGCGGGCCCGACGGCGCGGCCGGGGCGGGCGCGGCGGGCTTGGCGGCGGCGGTCTGGATGGCGTCGAGCACGTCACCCTTGGTCACCCGGCCGCCCTTGCCCGAGCCCGAGATGCCGGCGGTGTCGATGCCGGCGTCGGCGGCGATCTTCTTGGCCGAGGGCATCACCGCGGCCTCGGCAGCCACCGCGGCGGGGGCGGCGGCAGGCGCCTTGGCCGGAGCGGGCGCAGCCGCCGGGGCCGCCTTGGCCGGCTGGGCGCCGGCGGCACCGATCAGGCCGAGGACGGCGCCGATCTCGACGGTGGCGCCGGCCTGGGCGACGATCTCGGTCAGCGTGCCCGAGGCGGGGGCCGGGACCTCGGCGGTGACCTTGTCGGTCTCGAGCTCGACCAGCGGCTCGTCGGCCTTGACCGCGTCGCCGACGTTCTTCAGCCACTTGGCCACGGTGGCCTCGGTGATGGATTCGCCCAGGGTGGGCACCTTGATTTCCGTGCTCATGGGTAGTCAGTCTCCTAGGCGGTGAGGCGCGACAGCTTGGAGGCGCGGCGGAAGGGCTGGGGCAGGGTGGTCATGTCCCCGCCAAGCGCCATGTCGACGATCCATTCCTGTTCGGCATTGTGGGTCTTGTAAAGGCCGGTGGCCGGCGAGGCGGCGGCGCGGCGGCCACAATAAATGGCGCGGCGGGCCTTGATGTCGATCTCCTCGCAGGCGAACTCGATGCGGCGGTCGACGAACTGCCACGGGCCCATGTTGGCCGGCTCTTCCTGGGCCCACACCAGTTCGGCGTTCGGGTACTTGGCCAGCTCCTTCTTGAGCGCGTCCTTGGGCCACGGATAGAGCTGCTCGATGCGGATCAGCGCCACGTCGTCGATGGCGCGCTTGGTGCGCTCTTCCAGCAGGTCGTAGTAGATCTTGCCCGAGCACAGGACGACCCGGCGCACCTTCTCGCCCTTGACCAGATGCTGGGTTTCGCCCAGCACGCGGTGGAAGCGGGTGACCGAGGTGAAGCCGTCCAGGTCCGACACCGCCAGCTTGTGGCGCAGCAGGGACTTGGGGCTCATCAGCACCAGCGGCTTGCGGAAGTTGCGGTGGATCTGCCGGCGCAGCGCATGGAAGTAGTTGCTGGGCGAGGTGATGTTGCAGACCTGCCAGTTGTCCTCGGCGCACATCTGCAGGTAGCGCTCCCAGCGGGCCGAGGAATGCTCGGGGCCCTGGCCCTCGTAGCCGTGGGGCAGCAGCATGACCAGGCCAGACATGCGCAGCCACTTGGACTCGCCCGACGAGATGAACTGGTCGATGATCACCTGGGCACCGTTGGCGAAGTCGCCGAACTGGCCTTCCCAGATGGTCAGGCCGTTGGGCTCGGTCAGCGAATAGCCGTACTCGAAGCCCAGCACCGCCTCTTCCGACAGCGGGCTGTCGATGATCTCGGCCTGGGCCTGGCCGGCGCGGATGTGGTTGAGGGGCACGAAGCGGCCTTCGTTCTCCTGGTCGGTCAGCACCGCGTGGCGCTGCGAGAAGGTGCCGCGGCCGACATCCTGGCCCGACAGGCGGACCGGGTGGCCTTCGACCAGCAGGGTGCCGAAGGCCAGCGCTTCCGCCGTGGCCCAGTCAATGCCCTTGCCGCTGTCGATCATCTCCTTCTTGGCCTGCAGCTGGCGCAGGATCTTGCGGTTGACGTTGAAGCCGTCGGGAACCGCGGCCAGCGCCTTACCGACCTCCTTGAGCAGGTCGTGGGAGACGCCGGTCTTTTCCTCGCGGAACTCTTCTTCCTCGGCCAGCTGGACGATGCCCTGCCACTTGCCTTCCAGCCAGTCGGCCTTGTTGGGCTTGAAGGTCTTGGCGGCCTCGAACTCCTGCTCCATGCGGCCGTGAAAGGCCTTGACCAGGGCGTCGGCGTCATCGGCCGAGATCAGGCCCTCGGCCGCCAGCTTCTGGGCATAGAGCGCGCGGGTGGTCGGCAGCGCCGCGATCTTCTTGTACATCTGCGGCTGGGTGAACGCCGGCTCGTCGGCCTCGTTGTGGCCCTGGCGGCGATAGCACACCATGTCGATGACCACGTCCGCCTTGAACTGCTGGCGGAACTCGGTGGCGATGCGGGCCACGTGCACCACCGCTTCCGGGTCGTCGCCGTTGACGTGGAACACCGGGGCCTGGAAGCCTTTGGCCACGTCCGACGAGTAGGGGCCCGAGCGCGAATACTGCGGGCTGGTGGTGAAGCCGATCTGGTTGTTGATGATGATGTGGATGGTGCCGCCGGTGGCATAGCCCTTCAGCTGGCTCAGCATCATGGTCTCGGGGACCACGCCCTGGCCGGCGAAGGCGGCGTCGCCGTGCAGCACGATGCCCAGCACCTTCTCGCGCTCGACGTCGCCCAGCTGGGTCTGCTTGGCGCGGACCTTGCCGACCACCACGGGGGCGACGACTTCCAGGTGCGACGGGTTGGGCATCAGCGACAGGTGGACGACGTTGCCGTCGAAGTCGCGGTCGGCCGAGGTGCCCAGGTGGTACTTGACGTCGCCCGAGCCCTGGACGTCCGACGGGTTGGCCGGGTTGCCCTGGAACTCCGAGAAGATGGCCTGGAAAGGCTTGGTCATGAAGTTGGCCAGGATGTTCAGGCGGCCGCGGTGGGCCATGCCGATGATCACCTCCTGGATGCCCAGCTGGCTGCCGCGCTTCAGGATCTGCTCCATGGCGGGGATGACGGTTTCGCCGCCTTCCAGGCCGAAGCGCTTGGTACCGGTGTATTTCAGCTGCAGGAAGCGCTCGAAGCCCTCGGCGGCGGTCAGGCGCTCGAGGATGGCGCGCTTGCCGCGCTCGGTGAAGTCGGTGCGGTTGTGGATGGATTCGATGCGCTTCTGGATCCACGCCTTCTGGTCGGGATCCTGGATGTGCATGAACTCGACGCCGATCGACCCGCAATAGGTCTCCTGCACCGTGGCGATGATGTCGCGCAAGCGTGCCGTTTCCAGGCCCAGCACGTTGTCGATGAAGATCTCGCGGTCGAGATCGGCCTCGGTGAAGCCGTAGGTGCGGTAGTCCAGCTCGGGGTGCGGCTCGCAGTGGCTGATGCCCAGCGGGTCCAGCTTGGCCATCAGGTGGCCGCGGACGCGGTAGCTGCGGATCATCATCAGGGCGCGGATCGAATCGATCTGGGCCTGGCGCACGGCGGCCGGGTCGATGCCGGCGGCCGCGGCGGGCTTGCCGTCGGCCTTGCCCTTGCCGTCCTTCTTGGCCGGGGCGGCGTCGGGATCGGCGGCGCCGATGATGCGGTTGTCGCGCGGTGCCCAGGACGTGCCCTTGAAGTCCTTGGCGAGCGAGGCGCCTTCGTCGTGCAGCTCCTGGAAGAAGCGCACCCACGAGGCGTCGACCGAGCCTGGGTTCTCCAGGTAGCGGCCGTACAGTTCGGCAATGAATATGGCGTTGCCGCCGGTCAGGAAGGACAGTTCGTCGAGCTGCTTCGTCATGGTCTGAGCCAGACGCAGGTTCTAAGCCCGCGTCCCTTTCTTCGTTGGGGGGTCGGGGCGGCGCCACCGGGCGCCGAAGAACGGCGCAAACTAAAGAAACTATAGCGCGATCTGCCGTCCGGCGCTCCGGTGGAAGTGCCGGACGGCGTGCTCGCGGGGCGGTGCTAGCCCTTCAACACCTTCAACATGGTGGATCCCAGCGCGGCAGGCGAGTCCGCGACAGTGATTCCAGCCGATTTCATCGCCTCGATCTTGTCGCCGGCGCCACCCTTGCCGCCCGAGATGATGGCGCCCGCATGGCCCATGCGGCGGCCGGGCGGAGCGGTCAGGCCGGCGATGAAGCCGACGACCGGCTTCTTGATCTTGCTCTGCTTCAGGAACTCGGCCGCCTCTTCCTCGGCCGAGCCGCCGATCTCGCCGATCATGATGATCGCCTGGGTCTCGGGGTCGCCCAGGAACATGTCCAGGCAGTCGACGAAGTTGGTGCCGTTGATCGGATCGCCGCCGATGCCGATGCAGGTGCTCTGGCCCAGGCCGGCCGCGGTGGTCTGCGCCACGGCCTCATAGGTCAGCGTGCCCGAACGAGACACGATGCCGATCTTGCCGCGCGAGTGGATGTGACCGGGCATGATGCCGATCTTGCACTCGCCGGGCGTGATGACGCCGGGGCAGTTGGGGCCGACCAGGCGGGTCTTCGAGCCCTGCAGGGCGCGCTTGACCGCCAGCATGTCGACCACCGGGATGCCCTCGGTGATGCACACCGCCAGCTCGATGCCGGCGTCGATCGCCTCGAGGATCGCGTCAGCCGCGAACGGCGGCGGGACGTAGATCACCGACGCGGTGCAGCCGGTCTTGGCGCGGGCCTCGGCCACGGTGTTGAACACCGGCAGGTCCAGGTGGGTGGTGCCACCCTTGCCCGGGGTGACGCCGCCGACCATCTTGGTGCCGTAGGCGATGGCCTGCTCGGAGTGGAAGGTGCCCTGGGCTCCGGTGAAGCCCTGGCAGATCACCTTCGTTTCGGAATTGACGAGAACGGCCATTTAAGCAGCCTCCTTCACGGCCTTCACCACCTTCTCGGCGGCATCCGCCAAGTTGTCGGCGGCGATGATCGGCAGGCCCGATTGCGACAGGATCTTCTTGCCCAGCTCGACGTTGGTGCCTTCCAGGCGGACGACGAGCGGGACGTTCAGGCTGACTTCACGCGCGGCGGCGACGACGCCTTCGGCGATGACGTCGCAGCGCATGATGCCGCCGAAGATGTTGACCAGGATGCCTTCGACGTTGGCGTCCGACAGGATCAGCTTGAAGGCGGTGGTGACGCGCTCCTTGGTGGCGCCGCCGC
>JBLNBU010000093.1:0-11875 GCA_050260215.1 Actinomycetota bacterium | reverse complement strand
TCAAGGAGGGCGTCGGCAAGGCCATCGAGGGTGCCCTGCAGGGCAAGGGGCCGGCCAGCCTGCTGCCGGGTGTCGGTGGTTCGTCGGGCGGCTCGTCGGGCGGTTCGGCCGCGCCGAAGAGCCCGCTGCCGCTCGATCCGGGCAAGCTGTTCGGCCGCTGACGGGAGGTAGGTGATGAAGCATATCCTGCGCGTCGCCACGGCGGCGCTGGCCGTGGCCTTCGCCGCCCATGCCTGGGCGCAAGGAAGCCTGATGGACGTGGGCAAGGGGCTGCTGCAGAACCAGCTGGGCGCCCCCTCCTCGGCCACCAGCGGCGGCACCCGGGGGGCCGGCCTGGCCACCGGCGAGATCGCCTCCGGCCTGACCGAGGCGCTGAAGGTGGCGGCCGAGCGGGTGACCGGCCGCCTGGGCGCCCCGGACGGCTACAACGGCGATCCGGCGGTGCACGTGCCGTTGCCCGGCTCCCTGGACACCGTGCGCCAGGGCCTGAAAATGGCCGGGCAGTCGGCTTTGCTCGACGACCTGGAATTGCGGCTCAACCGTGCGGCAGAAGCCGCCGCCCCCCAGGCGAAGAAGATCTTCTGGGACGCCCTGTCGCGCATGACGCTCGACGACGCCCGCGCCATCTTCAACGGTCCCCAGGATGCGGCGACCCAGTACTTCAAGCGCACCATGACGCCGGATCTGAAGACGGCCATGCGGCCGGTGGTCGACCGCAGCGTCTCGGAAGCCGGCGCGGTCAAGGCCTACCAGGCCAGCACGGCCGCGGCGTCCAAGCTGCCGGTGGTGGGCAGCCAGGTGCAATCGGCGCCGGGGCAATTGACCGACCACGTGCTGGAATACGGACTGAACGGCATCTTCCGCTATCTCGGCGACGAGGAGGCTGCCATCCGCACCGACCCGGCGAAGCGCTCGACGGACCTGTTGCGCAAGGTGTTCGGCGGCTGAGGTTCCTTGCGCCCAATGGCGCATGGGGCCTCTGCCCTCCGGGCAGGTTGACTCTCCGACGGGCTAGGATAGGGTTAAGCCCAGGTTAACTTCCGTATCGGGGACCATGTCCTTCGAGATCGAACGGCGCTTCGTCGTCGACCGCGACGTCAGCGCGCTGTGCCGGGCCGGCACCCGCATCACCCAGGGCTATCTCTGGGCTGAGGGCGGCGCCAATTTGCGGGTCCGGCTGTGCGACAAGGGCGGCCTGCTGACGCTGAAGGGCCCGCGCGACGGCATCGTCCGCCGCGAGGTCGAAGTCGCCATCCCCGCCGAGCGCGCCCGCCTGCTGCTCGACAGCCTCGACCCCGGCCAACTGATCCACAAGACCCGCTACCTGGTCGACCATGCCGGCATGGAATGGATGGTCGACGTGTTCGACGGCGACCTGGCCGGCCTGGTCATCGCCGAGGTCGAACTGGACCATCCCCAGCAGCCGGTGGCGCTGCCCGACTGGCTGGGCCGCGAAATCACCGGCGAGGCGCGCTTCGGCAACTCGTCGCTCGCCCGGCTGCGCAGCGCCGCGGCCTGAACCGGGTCATCCCGTCCATTTCGGCAGGGTGAAGTAAAAGGTCGATCCGATCCCGACCGCCGAATCGATCCAGATCCGTCCCCCGTGCTGTTCGACGATCTTGCGGCAAATCGCCAGGCCGATGCCGGTGCCCTCGTACTGGTTGCGCCCGACCAGGCGCTGGAAGATGCCGAACGCCCGTTCATGGTCGTGGGGCGCGATGCCGATGCCGTTGTCGCGGATCGAGATCTCCCAGGCGTCGCCCAAGTCGTTGCAGGCGATCTCGATCGCCGGTTGGCGGTCTGGCGGGCAGTACTTCAGCGCATTGCCGAGCAGGTTCTGGAACAGCCGCGACAGGTTGAGCGGGTTGCCGTGCACGCAGGGCAGGTCGGGGGGCACGACGATCTCGGCGCCGCAGTCCTGGGCGGCCATGCGCAGGTTGTCGAGTGCATCGGCCACCACATCGGCGATGCAGACGCGTTCGGCCTCGGCGCCGGCGCGGCCGATCCGGGCGTAGTCGAGCAGCCCCAGGATCAGCCGGTCCATGCGCTTGGCGCCGTCGACGGCGAAGGTCAGCAGTTCCCTCTCTTCCGGCTGCAGGCGCTCGCCCAGGCTGCGCATGGTCAGGGACAGGTAGCCGCTGATCATGCGCAGCGGTTCGCGCAGATCGTGCGAGGCGGCATGGGCGAACTGCGCCAGTTCCTCGTTCGAGCGCGCCAACTCGGCGGTCTGGTGGTCCAGTTCCCCCAGCGCGTTGCGCAGCAGCGCCTCGCTGCGCCGCAAGGCGTCCTCGGCCCGCTTGCGTTCGGTGACCCGCATGCCGGCGCAGGACAGGCCCACCACCTGGCCGTCGTGCATCAGTGGCTCGACCGACAGGTCGTACCACTCGGCCTCGGGGTCGTCGAGGCGGGACGGGATGCTGATGCGCTCGCCGCGGCCGCTCTCCACCACCCGGCGCTTCACCGCGACGATGCGCGCGGCCAGTTCGCCCTGGTAGATCTCCTGGTCGGTCAGCCCGACCGTCTTGGGCGCCAGGCCGATATGCGGATTGTGGACCCACAGGTACCGAAGGTCGGTGTCCTGGTGATAGAGCGTGGTGGCGCTGAGGTCGAGCGCCTGGGCGAAGCGGCCGACCTCGGCGTCCAGGTCGTGGATGCGGCGCGCCTGGCGCAAGATGACGTCGTCGACGGTGGCGGAAATGGTAGTGGCGATGTCGATTTCCCACGGCCGCCACGGCAGCGACTGCCCCCGGCGGGTCTGGGTCCAGCGGTCGAAGGACCGCCGCGGCAGGATGGGACTGCCGTCGGCGGCGACGGTCTTGTCGGGCCTGCCCGCCCAGTGGACCGAGCGCACCACCTCGGGCCGGAACAGCAGCAGCACCGGCCGGCGCGGATCGTCGAAGAAGCAGGCGAGAACGCCGCTGGCGATCTCGCGTTGTCCGCCCAGGCCGCCAAACACCTGGGACAGCGTGTCGGTGGCGAACACGCGTCCGTCCGCTCGCCCGCGCAGCCAGGCGGCCAGCTCGGCCACCTCGTCCGCCGGCGGGGCGCTGCCGACGCAGTGGATGACGGCGTTTTCGTCCGGATCGACCCAGGCCACCGCCGCACCGGTGACGCCTTCGAACAACTCGGTGACCAGCGGCTCGCCCTCGGTGAGCGCGGTGACGAAGTCCTCGGCGCCGGCCAGCTTGCGCAGCATGGCCGAATAGGCGTGCATGTCGCGCTCGACCTCGGCGCGCTCCTCCGCGCTGAGGATCGCGTCCAGGCGCATGGCGAAGGCATGGACCAGGGTTGCCGCCTGGCGCCGAGCCGCCGCGCCCACCCGGTGCGGGCGACGGTGGTGGCCGATGACCAGGCCCCACAGCGCGTCGCCCCGCAACACCGAAATGGACATGGCTCCGTCCGCACCGATGTTGTGCTGGTAGGCCCGGTGGATCGGCGAGAAGCTGCGGTAGCGGCTGAGCGACAGGTCGAAGGGTGCGCCGGAGCGGTCGCGGTCGGGCACCAGGGGCACGGGGACATAGGCGCGCGTCGGCATCCAGCGCTCGGTCGACAGGCGATAAAGGGCGCGGGCCTGGGCGGGGATGTCGGACGCCGGGAACCTGAGGCCCAGCAGGGACTGCGGCCAGTCGGGGGCCAGCCATTCCCCGACCACGTCGCCGTTGCCGTCGTCATCGAAGCGATAGACCAATACCCGCTCGAAGCCCGACACCCCGGCGATCGCCCGCGCGCACGCACCGGCCAGGTCCGCCAGGCCATCGGCCGCGCGCATGACTTCAGTCGCCTCGAACACCTGCAGATGGCCGCCATCGGAGGGCGCACCGCCTTGGTCGGGCAGCTCCACCTCGCAGAACACCATGTCGTCCGAGGCGAACAGATGGGTCTCGCACCAGCCCAGGCCGGGCAGGTCGGCCATGAGCACGGCCGGTTCCCCGACCTGCCGGCAGGCATCGAGGAGCGCAGCGGGCAGCCAGTCGGGAGTGCGGCCGAGGGTGGTGGTGGGGAACAGGCTGTCGACGTTGGCACTGCGGGTGACCAGCGCCAGGGTGGTGCGGTCCAGCCCGACCACGATGCCGTGGGGCTGGATTTCTCCGGGCAGGTGGATGGGTTCGCGGGCGCACAATTGGCTGTCCCGCGCCATCACCTCACGCAGATCGATGGGTTCGGTCATACCCGTTCTCGCCCACTCCGCCCTGTCCGGGCGGAACTAGACCATAGGGTATATCAGCTCTGTCCCAATGTATAACTTTAGTTTCGTATGGATGGGGTTTCGTCACCCCGGCGAGGCCTTGGTCCGGTCCTCGGCGGCCTTCAGTTTCTCGAGGGTGCGGATCAGCACGTCGCGGGTGAACGGCTTGACGATGTAGCCGTCGGCGCGCAGGGCGCCGGCGGTCCGCACGTGCTCGGCCTCGGCGTTGGCGGTGATCATGACGAAGCGGGCGGCGGGATAGAGCTGCTTGACCACCGACAGCAGGGTGATGCCGTCCATCTTCGGCATGTTCCAGTCGGCGAAGATGATGTCGGGGGTGCCCCTGGCCTCGATCTTGGCCACGGCGTCCTCGCCGTCGATGGCGGTGATCACCTGGGTGGCGCCGACGCCGCGCAGCAGGCCGGAGATCAGCATCCGCGAACTGTCCACGTCCTCGACCACCAGGAAGGACTTGGTGGAAGTCCACGATGCAAGTGTCTTGTCCCGTTCCATCGCGACGCTCCCGGCCAACGTTCGTCCGAGGGCAGGATATATCTTCCGGATAAGATTATCCACGCCGACCGGTGCGGCGGGGCCTAGGGCAGGGCGAGCAGACGGCTGACCAGATCCTCAAGCCGGGCAGCGATGCCATCGGTTGCCAGGGACTGGCGGACGATCCGACGCGCCGTCACGAAGGCGGCGCGGGCAGGAACGACTGCGTCCGCTGCCACCTCCTCGGCGGTGAGGGCGGCTTGGGCGAGTTTCCGATGCAATGTGCTTGTCGCATCGAACCTTGGTATGGGGAGGGAGAAGATGACCTTGTCGAAATGACGGGCACCGAACTGGCCGCGGGCCTGCAGGTGCTGGACGCGGCTTTGGGCGGTTTCGCTGTTGAGAATGCCCGCCAGGTATCTGGCCTCGTCATCGCTCTTAGGAGCATACCAGTAAAGCGTATGGTCGACGATCGCCTCGCGGGAGCGAACCACGGTGGCCGCAAGGTTCGCCCCCGATTTGGTGTACACAACTCGCAGGTCGGATGGTTCCGCCTGGGCATCAAGCTTGCCCATGTAGTTGATCTGTTGCAGCAGGGTCATGTCGCCCGACCCGTTGTCGTTCCATAGCCCTTCCGCCGTCGCCAGCCAGCGATGCAGGTGGATGTGTCCTTCCTCAAGCGCGTCGGCGGCGTTCATGAGACGGCCGGCGGAACGGGGGAGGATGCAGGTCGAGGTGCCAAGCACGCGGAACGGCGCGACGGATTCTCCCAACAGCACCGGGGACAGGAACTGGCGTTCGACTTGGCCGCGCAGGGGGGGCAGGTCCTTCCATGGTCGCTTTTCCTGGGTGCGCGGCTCGCTGGCCACCACGGGGGCGTCCGGGTCGCTGCCCAACCGTCCGCCCTCTTCGCGGACGACGAGGAACAGCTTGCGGGGAAGCACCGTGGCGCCGTTCCTGAATGAGTCGCGGTAGGGAGAACCGCCGCGCGTCTCGACCTGGCTCGGCCACGGCCTGGTGTCCATGGCCAGATGTGCTGCCGCCTCGGCCGGGGTGGCGTTGCGATGGGGCAGGGTGCCATGGAAGGCGGTGACCGTGGCTGGAAGGCGGGCGCCGACAGGGTGGCGCTCGGCGATGAGAACGGCGGCGGGGACCGGGAACAGCGGCTTGACGTCGCTGTCCAGGGTCCAGGCTTCGCGGAACTGCACGATGGCCCCCTCGTTGCCGCGCTCGGCGATAAACCGGCCGCGGCGGAACGGCTGGTAGTGCGAGCGTGTCAGCGTCGCCATGGGCATGACGAAGGCAATCCGGCCGCCGGTGCGCAGGTAGCGCTCGGCCGAGCGGGCGAAGAAATAGGCCGACAGATCCTGGTGGGTGGCGACGTTGCCCCCCGCCCACAGCCCGCGGGCTCGGCAGCCGTCACGGAAACGGGCCTGCATCTCCTTGGACATGGCGTTGAACTTGAGCCACGGCGGATTGCCGATCACCGCGTCGGGCTTGGCCTCGCGCATGCTCAGCCACAGCGGGCGGGTCAGGTTGCGGACGATGTAGACCCAGATGTGGTTGCGCCCCGCCTGGTGGAGCCGGCGCAGATCCTCGTAGGTCTGGGCGAGGATGCGACGGTCGGTGGCAGGTATGTGCCCGGCATTGAGCCACGACTGGAAGGCGCGCAGCGGCGCGTTGCCGGCGCACAGTTCGTCCATGCGTCTCAGCACGCGCTCCAGCAGCTCCGCCTCGCCGGCGACGCTGGCGGGAAAGCGCAAGGTCGGGCCGTCGGGTACCTTAATGTCGACGGTCTGCTCGTTCATGAAGATGCGGACGTTCCACTGCAGGGTGTCGCCCAGGTACACCGGCACGTGCAGTGCCCGGCGCTTGTCCTGCAGGCGTTCGGGGCCGATGGCCAGCAGGTAGGTCACGCGCGAGAACAGCACCGCCACCGGATGCACGTCGAGGCCGAGCACCCGGTCGATGCAGCCCGTCAGCGCGTCGTCGAGCCCGTCCCCCCGCGCCTCGGCGGCGCACAGGTAGCGGCGCACCCCGTGGAAAAGGAAGGTGCCCGACCCGCAGGCCGGGTCCAGCACTCGCGTCTCCAGCGGGTCGGGCACGACGGCGTCGTACATGCGCTCGGCCAGCCAGTCGGGGGTGTAGTATTCGCCCAGGTAGTGCCGCTGGCGCGGGTCGATCAGGGATTCGTACAGGGTCTTGAGCACGTCGGCCTCGATGTCGGCGAGGCGGAAGCGGCCGACCTGGCGGATCATCCGCTCGATCAGATCTCGGCCGGCGGCCAGTTGGCGAACCCAATCGAAGAAGTCGGTCTCTACCGCGCCGTTCAGCCCGCTTTCGGCAAAGGGCGTGCCGTCCAGCAGGCTGTCGGCGTCCAGCCGCCGCGGCGTCAGCGCGCGGGCGGCCATGATCTTGGCCACCAAGGTCAGGTAGGTGTGCTGCAAGAACAGGTCGTCGGCGGATACCAGGGTGCCGTAGACGAAGCCGAGGTGCTGCCCCCACATCTGCCGCTTCAGGTCGACCTCGGGGATGTGGCGGGCCTCCTCCCAGATATCCTGCAACTCCTGCATGGCGCGCTTGTAGACCAGGCTGTCGCGGCCCAATTCGCTGCGCACCGTCTCGGGGTCCGGCGGCAGGTGGTCGCGCACCGAGACGGCGGTGTCCAGCCAGCGCAAGATGGCGCGCGGGTCGTCGGCCCGCAAACCGATCTCGTCGAGCTTGCCGAGGCGGCCGGCCTCCAACTGGTAGGCGACGAAGGCGGCGCCGTCGGTGGCGATGCCCAGGCAGCGCCGGCCGGTCCGCCGCTCCCGCTCGCCCAGGTAGCGGTGCAACTGCGCCTCGGCGTCGGCCCGGTCGCGCGACAGGTCGGCCTTAAACTCGAAGATGGTGTCGCCCAGCAAGGCATCCATGCGGCCCCGGACCTCGGGCACCTGGACCTCGAAGCGCACGTCGTTCTCGGGGATGTGGAGCCCGACGACGCACAGTTCGTGGATCAGGGCTCGGACCTTTTCATGCCCCGGCTTGCGCGCCAATTCGTGAAAGACGGCTTCTAGTCGGTGCCTTTCGATGGGCATTTGCTGCACCATGGATTACCAAAAGATGCAGCAATCATGGATGAGCGGGGATTAACTGCTCGTTAAGCGCGTATAATCTTTCTTTCTGTTACCATTTGCGAAAGTCCAGTCTGGACGGGGCGTCCCGTAAGTCGCGTTGTCGTCTCCTCCGACCAACGGCTTGACCTCGGCTCGGGGCTGCGGCCACATTGCCGGCGGCAGGCCGCTCCAGGAGTTCCCATGTCCGATCTCGAACCGATCCCCTACGCCGACGATTACCTGCGCTCGATCCTGCACGGTGTGCGGACCATCGCCGTGGTGGGCGCCAGCGCCAACTGGAACCGGCCCAGCTACTTCGTCATGAAGTACCTGCAGGAGAAGGGCTACCGGGTGGTACCGGTCAATCCGGGCCTGGACGGGCAGGAACTCCTGGGCGAGCGGGTCTACAAGGACCTGCGCGCCATTCCGTTCGCCGTCGACATGGTCGACGTCTTCCGCAACTCCGAGGCCGCCGGCCCGATCACCGACGATGCCATCGCCATCGGCGCCAAGGTGGTGTGGATGCAGCTGGGCGTGCGCAACGACGTGGCGGCGAAACGGGCCGAGGCGGCGGGGCTGAAGGTGGTGATGAACCGCTGCCCCAAGATCGAGTTCGGCCGCCTGGGCGGCGAGTTGTCCTGGCAGGGCGTCAATTCGGGCATCATCTCCAACCGCCCGCTGCAGGCGCCCCGGCCGCGGCGCGAGCGGGCTGCCCCGGCCGAGGGCGAGGACGACGAACCGGCGCCGCGCTACGGCTTCGCCACCAAGGCGGTGCATGCCGGCAACGCTCCCGACCCGACCACGGGGGCGCGCACCACGCCCATCTACCAGACCACCAGCTACGTGTTCGACGACGTCGACCACGCCGCCTCGCTGTTCAACCTGCACACTTTCGGCTACATCTACTCGCGCCTGACCAACCCCACCGTCAGCGTGCTGGAAGAGCGGCTGGCGGCGCTGGAAGGCGGGCGCGCCGCGGTGTGCGCCGCCTCGGGCCACGCCGCCCAGTTCCTGGCCTTCTTCACCCTGCTCGAGCCCGGCGACCACTTCGTCGCCTCGCGCAACCTCTATGGCGGCTCGCTGACCCAGTTCGGCCTGTCGTTCAAGAAGCTGGGCTGGTCGTGCACCTTCGTCGATCCGCGCGACCCCGACAACTTCCGGGCCGCCATCGGCGAGAACACCAAGGCCATCTTCATCGAGAACCTGGCCAATCCCGGCGGCATCGTCGTCGACATCGAGGCGGTGGCCCGCGTCGCCCACGACGCCGGCATCCCGCTGCTGGTCGACAACACCTTGGCGACGCCGTACCTGTGCCGGCCGTTCGAGTGGGGGGCCGACATCGTCATCCACTCGACCACCAAGTTCCTGGGCGGCCACGACAACGCCGTCGGCGGCGCGGTGATCGAGTCGGGCAAGTTCAATTGGGCGCAGAACGACAAGTTCCCGTCGCTGGCCAAGCCCGAGCCCGCCTATCACGGCCTGACCTTCTACGAGACCTTCGGCGACTTCGCCTTCACCACCAAGGCCCGCGCCGTGGCGCTGCGCGACTTCGGTCCGGCCATGGCGCCGCTGAACGCCTTCCTCACCATCAACGGCATCGAGACCCTGCACCTGCGCATGGAGCGGGCCTGCGCCAACGCCCGGACCGTGGCGGAATTCCTGGCCGGCCATCCGGCGGTGGCGTGGGTGTCCTATGCCGGCCTGCCCGACAACCCGTATCACGCGCTGGCCGGCAAGTACCTGCCGCGCGGCGCCGGGGCGGTGTTCACCTTCGGCGTCAAGGGCGGCTTCGAGGCCGGCGTCAAGCTGGTGGAAACGGTGCGGCTGTTCTCGCACCTGGCCAATATCGGCGACACCCGCTCGCTGATCATCCATCCGGCCTCGACCACCCACCGCCAGCTCTCGCCCGAGCAGCAGGTGGCCGCCGGAGCCGGTCCCGACGTCATCCGCCTGTCCGTCGGCATCGAAGACG
Organism: Actinomycetota bacterium; assembly: GCA_050260215.1. Classification (GTDB taxonomy): domain Bacteria; phylum Pseudomonadota; class Alphaproteobacteria; order Rhodospirillales; family Magnetospirillaceae; genus JBLNBU01. The sequence goes on along the minus strand of JBLNBU010000093.1, from coordinate 2,130 downwards.
CTGCCGACCTGGTTGCCGATCTCAGGCGGGCGCTCGATATATTGGGATAATACGTATTTCCCGTTGTGTCGGACGGAACACAATTTTAACAAATTGTGGATAAAACCTTTGCTTTTGATCTTGGAAGAAGCCTAGGGTTTTTTCCTGGGTTTTCGCCAGGAGGCAGGGGTGACATCAATCAAGGGCCAAAAGCGTCCGCTGGCCGGGATCATCCTGCTGCGCCTGTGCGTGGTCGTGCTGCTCGGCGGACTGGCTTCGGGCTGCGCGGTCATCCCGCCGGCGGTGACGCTGGCCAAGATGGCCGGCGACGGCATGCTGATGGCGGGAACGGGCAAATCCTCGACCGACTACGGGCTGTCGTTCGCGACCGGCCAGGACTGCGCCACCATGCGCGTGTTCGAGGGCGAGGACATCTGCCGCCCCGAGGAGAATGCCGCCGCACCGCAAGCGCCGGTGCAGGTGGCGGCCGCCCCGTCCGTCGACTATGTCGCCGCCTATGCCGACGATACCCCGGCGCCGCCGCTGCTGGCCGCACCGCCGCCGCCGCGCCCAGTGGTGGTGGCCCAGGCCAAGCGCCCGGCCGCCAAGGTGGCGTCACTGGCCAAGACGCGCCACGCCTTGGCCAAGTCCAACAAGCGCGTGGCCCAGCACCATCCGCCTCGCCGCCACAAGGTGACGGTGGCCTCGGCCGCACCCCATCCGACGGTGCCGCACAAGGTACAGGCGCCGCCGCCGGCCGTTGCATCCGCACCGGCGGCCCTCCCGTCTGCTCCGCCCCGGCCGGCGGCGCAGGGGTGGCGCGCCTGGATCGCCTGGGCCCAACCCTGATCTGATCCTTCCTGCCTAGTCCTTATGAAGGCCAGCGCCCGTCGCTGCTCCTCGAGTGTTTGTATCGTGGCGCAAGCAGCGAAAAGGTGCCCCTTGTCTCCGCGTGAGCACGGCTGGCGCATGGCGGCGCCGTGGGCGGCGGTCGCCCGGTTCTGGATGGCGTGGCCGCCGGCATCGGGCGACGCGCATCAGGACGACGAGATGCGCGACGACTGCCTGGACCTGTCCACCGTCCTGTCCGACATCGCGCCGGTGACGTTGCTTGCCGACGCCGCCGACGTGGCCGAGGCGGCGCTGCGCACCCCGCCCGGTGTCGGCGTGCTGGCCTCGCCGCCGCTGGGGCGGGCGCTGCGCGCCGCCGCTCCCCGGTGGCTGGTCGACCGGGCCGGCCGTCCGGTCTGCGCGCTGGGGCATGGCGACGCCGCCCGCGCCATGGCCGAGGCCGCCGGCCTGGCGGCGCTGGATGCCCCTCCGGCCCTGGATTTCGGCGGTATCGACGGCGACGGCGACGGCACCATCCTGGCGGCGAGCCGCATCCTCGAAGGCGGCGGCGCCGGGCCTGCCGCCACCGTGCGGCTGTTGTGCGACCTGTTGGGCGCCGAGACCGTGCTGCCCGTTCCGGTGGCGGGGCCGCTGGCCAGGGCGGTCCGCTTCGTCGCGCCGACGACGGTGCTGGTCGCCGACCAGGCGGCGCGGGCGGCGCTGGACGGCGTCCAGGATGCCAAGGGACGGCGATTGTCCCTGATCGAGCTGCCCCAGCCGCGCCGGCGGCAGGGATCCTATGCCGACTGCCTGGTGGTGGGATCGCTGGTGATGCTGCCCGCCTTCAACGAGCCCACCGACACCGAGGCACAGGCCAGGCTGCAGGCGGCCGTGGGCGGCCGCCGGGTGGTGCTGCACCCGGTGGGCGGGCTGGCCGAGGGCAGCCTGGGGGCGGTGGTGGCCGTCCAGCCGGCCTAGCGGCGCGACAAAAGCCGGCGGCCGGCGGGCGTCGCGGCCAGGGCCGGCTGCAGGTGCGGCCCCAACTCGGGCACGGCGACCAGCGAGCGCAGCTGGTCCCAGGACAGCGAGCCCTCGGTGAACAGCTCGCCCACCAACAGGGCCAGTTCGGCCGGGGACGGGGAGGGATGGGGGGCGGCCGCGGGCAGGGGCGGCGACACCCGGGTCGGGGTCGCGCCGGTGCAATCGGCGCTGCCGCACAACGTCTCCAGCCAGTCCGGAACGAAGTCGAAGGTCACAGCGGCGCTCCTTCGTCGGTGAACCCATCCGCCAAGATCTTCCGCAAAGGCCATGCCAGGGCGG
>JBLNBU010000092.1:0-22352 GCA_050260215.1 Actinomycetota bacterium | reverse complement strand
GTGCTGCGTGCCGACCCCGGCGGCGGGGGCGGCATCCTGGCCCTGCGGGCGGGGGGCGGCCATCCGCCCCGCCGCGGCGTGGTGGTGGCGCTGGGGGTGGTCGGTTCGGCGCTGTTCTTCGGCGACGGCATCATCACCCCGGCGATCTCGGTGCTGTCGGCGGTCGAGGGACTGCAGGTCGCCGCCGCCGAGCTCGATGCCTTCGTCCTGCCCATCACCCTGGTGCTGCTGGTCGGGCTGTTCATCATCCAGCACAAGGGCACCGCGACGGTAGGCGCGTGGTTCGGTCCGGTGATGGTGGTGTGGTTCGTGGCCCTGGCCTGGTTCGGCGGGGTGCAGATCGTCGCCCATCCGGGCATCCTGGCCGCGGTCGATCCGCGCTTCGCCGTGGCGTTCCTGGCCGAGGACCCGGTGCGGGCCTTCCACGTGCTGGGCGCGGTGGTGCTGTCGGTGACCGGCGGCGAGGCACTTTACGCCGACATGGGCCATTTCGGCCGCACCCCGATCAAGCTGACCTGGTTCGCCCTGGCGCTTCCCGGGCTGCTGCTGAACTATTTCGGCCAGTCGGCGCTGATCCTGGCCGACCCCGCCGCGCTCGAGAATCCCTTCTACCTGCTGGTGCCGGGCTGGGCGCTCTATCCGATGATCGTGCTGGCCACCGCGGCGACGGTGATCGCCTCGCAGGCGGTGATCTCGGGAGTGTTCTCGCTCAGCCGCCAGGCCATCCAGCTGGGCTTCCTGCCCCGGCTGGAGATCGACCACACCTCGCAGCACGAGGAAGGCCAGATCTACGTGCCGTTCGCCAACTGGCTGCTGCTGGTGGCGGTGGTGGCGCTGGTGATCGGCTTTCGCACCTCGTCGGCCCTGGCTGCCGCCTACGGCATCGCGGTGACCGGGATCATGGCGATCACCACCGTGCTGGCCCTGATCGTCGCCCGGCGCCAGTGGGGCTGGCATCCGGCGGTGTGCGCGGCCCTCGGCGTCGGCATGCTGGGGATCGACCTCGGCTTCATGGGGGCCAACCTGCTGAAGATCCCCGAGGGTGGCTGGGTGCCCCTGGTGATGGGGGCCGTCTGCTGGGTGGTGATGATGACCTGGCGCAGCGGGCGTTCCGCCCTGGTGCGCCGGCTGGAGAGCGAATCGATGCCCATCGAGGTCTTTCTGGCCAGCGGCTGCCAGTCGGCGGCCCGGGTGCCGGGCACCGCGGTGTACATGACCAGCAGTGCCACCGCGGTGCCGCTGGCGCTGCTGCACAACCTCAAGCACAACAAGGCGCTGCACGAGCGGGTGGTGTTCCTGCGGGTGGTCACCGAGGACATGCCCCGGGTGCCGGCACGCGACCGCCTGGTGGTCGAGGGCCTGGCCGAAGGCTTCTACCGGGTGACCGTGCGCTACGGCTTCTTCCAGGACCCGGACATTCCCAAGGCCCTTCGGCTGTCCAAGGCCTTCGGGCTGGAATTCGACATGGCCGCCACCTCGTTCTTCGTCGGCCACGAGACGGTGGTGCGCGAGCGCGAGAATCCCGTACTGCCGCCCTGGCAGTCGGTCCTGTTCTCGACCATGGCCCGCTGGTCCAGCCGGGCGACGGACTTCTTCCGCATCCCGTCCAACCGCGTGGTCGAGCTGGGCGCTCAGGTCAGGTTGTGAGCGGCGCCAGTCGCAGGTTGGCGATGAAGCGGTCCTCGTAGCCGGGCAGGTCGGACAGGTTGACCGGCCGCGCTTCCCGGCGCAGCGCGTCGACCGCATCGGTCCGTGCCGCCAGCCGTTCCGCCCCCAGCAGCGCCAGGTCGCGCTTAAGCTCGATGCGCTGGGCGGCGGGCAGCAGGCCGATGGCCTGGGCATTGGCGGCGTCCAGCCACTGGCCGAAGGCGCCGGTCACCGTCACCCGATCGATGCGGCCGATGCCGGCCTGGGCCGCCAGGCATTGCACCGCCGCCCCCACCGCCGCCTTGGCCCGCTGGAAGCCGTCCAAGTCGCCGCGCTTCAGGCGCACCAGCGGATGGGCGGCGGAAACGGCCAGGCCTTCGGCGCCGGGACGAGTGGCGAAACGGCCCAGCGCGTCCACCGCCCCGGTGCGCAGCAGCGTTGCCGCCAGGTCGACCATGCCCGACGCGCACAGGCCGCGCCCCGGCCCGCCGCCGATCACTTTGGCGGCGCCGTCGTCGCCGAGCGCGCAGATGGCGCCCGGCTCGGCCGGCATGCCGCAGGACAGCCCCCAGCCCTCGAAGGCGGGACCGCCGGCGGCGGCGGTCACCCACAGCCGCCCGCCGTCCCACAGTGCCACTTCGGTGTTGGTGCCGAAGTCGATCAAGAGGCTGCCCGGCGGGTGGCGCTGCAGTCCGCCGGCCAGCACCGCCGCCAGCAGGTCCGAGCCGATGAAGCCCGACAGCGGGTCGGCCAGGCGGGCGTCGGCGAAGGGGGGCTGGGCGGGCTGGACCGGGACGAAGCGGCCCCAGTTCTCGGGATCGAGCAGCGCGCTGCCGCCCCGGCCGGACAGCAGCGCCAGCATGGCGGTGTTGCCGACCACGGTGACCGCGGAAATGTCCTTGGCGCCGATGCGGGCCAGGGCCTCGGCCACGGCGGTGATCGCCTGGGTGCGCAGGGCCTCGGCGGCGGCCGGATCCATGGCGGCGGCCAGACGGGTCAGGATGTCGCTGCCGTGGCGCGCCTGGGGGTTGGACCCCACCACCGCGCCCAGGCGCACCCCGCGCCCGAGGTCGCACACCGACACCCGGATGCGGGTCGAGCCCAGGTCGACCGCCGCCACCCGGCCTCCCTGGCGTCGCCGGGGCGGCCGCGTCAGGCCGGCCAGCCGGGTCCAGCGCGGCCCCGCCTGCCGTCCGGCGACGGCGATGCGGGCGTCGCCGGCCAGGCGCAGCTGGCACGCCAGCCTCCAGCCGTTGTGCAGGTCGATATCGGACAGGCGCTGGGCCTCGGCCGGGGTGGGCGGCTCGACCGCGCCGCCATCGACCCGTACCCGGCATAGGCCGCAGGCGCCGCTGCCCCCGCAGCCCGACGGTACCGCCATGTCGATGCCGGCGGCTACCAGCTGGTCGAGAACCGTTCCGGCCTCGGCGCACCCCACCAGCTTCTCCCCATCGGGCGTCACAACTGTCAGTACATGCATTTTGCGCCTTCCGGCCGTGTTGCCAGGCCGTGATGGGGGGGCCTATCCTGTGCTATAGTTTAGGGGGGCTTGGCGGGCAGGGGTCAACATGCTCATCGACAAGACCGCGCAGGAATACAACGAGGCGGTGTTCGACACCGACCGCGACCGTGCGCTTGCCGCGGTGCATGAGGCGCTCGACCACGGCGCCCGGCCCGAGGACATCGTCTTCAAGGTCGTCGTCCCCTGCGTCGAGACCATGATGAAGGCCATCGCCGAGGACTTCGACAGCAACCTGGCCCAGCACTTCATGACCGCCCAGATCGCCGCCGAGGTGACCGAGCGCATGCTGCCGCTGTTCGCCGTCCCGCCCGAGGTGGTCGGCCGCGCGGTGTTGGGCACCGCCAAGGGCGACCTGCATTCCCTGGGCAAGCGCATCGTCATCGGCTGCCTGCGGTCGCTGATGGTCGACACCATCGACTTGGGCGTCAACGTCCCGGCCGAACGCTTCGTCGACGAGGCGGTGGCCCAGGGGGCGCAGGTGATCGGCATATCGGCCATGATGATGCACACCGCCCAGGGCCCCGACGGCTGCCTGGCGGTGCGCCGCCTCCTGGCCGAGCGCGGGCTCGAAGACCGCATCAAGATCGCCGTGGGCGGGGCGCCGTTCCGCTTCGACCCCGACCTCTACCGCACGGTCGGTGCCGACGTCTGCGCCGCCGACGGCATCACCGGCGCGCGGGCGATCATCGGCCTGATCGAACAGGTGCGGCGATGACCAGCGGCGTCGACCGTCTGGCCGCGGCAGCGGCCGGGCACCCATGCGACCGCATTCCGGTGTTCTGCAACCTGCTCGACCAGGGTGCGCGCGAGATGGGCGTGCCCATGCGCACCTACTACCAGTCGCCCGAGCTGGTGGCCGAAGCCCAGCTGCGCATGCGCGAGCGCTGGGGCTACGACAACCTGTGGAGCCTGTTCTACGTCGGCAAGGAGGCCGAGTTCTTCGGCTGCCGCGACATCCTGTTCGCCGATGACGGCCCGCCCAACGTCGCCGAGTTCGTCATCGGCGAACCCGCCGACATCGCTCGCCTGCACGTGCCCGACGACATCTTCGGCCATCCCGCCTTCGATTCCGCCCGGCGCTGCATCGGCATCCTGCGGGCCGAGTCGGGCGGGCGCTGGCCGATCTGCGCCTATCTGACCGCCTCGATGTCGCTGCCGGCCATGCTGATGGGCATGGACAAGTGGTTGGCGCTGCTGATGATGGGGCCGTTCGACCTGCGCGACGCCCTGCTCGAAAAGTGCTCGGACTTCTTCCGCAAGCAGGTGGCCGCCTACCGTGCCGCTGGCGCCGACGTGCTGTTGTATTCCAATCCGTTCGGGTCGCTGGACATCGTCACGCCCCGGATGTTCCGCCAGCTGTCGCTGCCGTGGATGAAGCGCGACCTGGGGCCCGTCGGGGTCAAGGACATGGTCTACTACTGCGGCAGCGCCCGCATCAACAAGGTCATGGAAGACGTCATCTCCGAACTGGGCATGTCCGCCTTCTACATCAGTCCGCTCGAGGACGTCGCCGAGGCCAAGCGCATCGCCGCCGGCCGCGCCCTGATCGCCGGCACCATCGACGACATCAAGATCGCCAACTGGACACCCGACCAGGTCCGTGCCGAGGTTCGCCGCGTCATCGAGGCCGGCATGCCCGGTGGGCGCTTCCTGTTCGGGACCCTGCTGATGCCGCTGTCGATCCCCGAGATCAACATCGCCGCCCTGCTTGATGCCGCCTTTGATGCGGGACGGGGGGGCTGGTCATGAACTCCCTGATGGTCGGCTGCGGCATCTTCCGCAAGGAAATCGCCTTCCTGATCGAGAAGAACGGCTGGCACTTGGACACCGTCTTCCTGGATTCGGCCCTGCACAACAACCTGGGCAAGCTGTCCAAGGGGCTGGAAGGCACACTGGCCAAGCGGGCCGAGCGCCATCCCTTCGTGTTCTACGGCTGCTGCCATCCGCTGATCGACCGCATGCTGGCCAAGGCCCACACCACCCGGACCATGGGGCAGAACTGCGTCGAGATGCTGCTGGGCCGCGAGCGCTTCGACGACGAGTTGGAGAAGGGCGCCTATTTCCTGCTCGAGGACTGGGCCCTGCGCTGGTCGCGCATCATGCGCGAGATGTTCGGCGAGCGCTCGGACGTGGCCGGCGAGCTGTTTCGCAGCGACCGCACCTACATCCTGGCCATCCGCACGCCATGCTCGGGCGACTTCGCCGCCGAGGCGGCGGCCGCGGCCGAAATGGTCGGCCTGCCGCTGCGCTGGACCGACGTGACTCTCGAACATCTTGAAAAGGTGCTGGCCGACGCGCTTAGGGTCCATCTGGAACAAGCGCGATGAGCGGGCAAACACCGGTCACCCCCGAAGGTGTCGCTGGCCTGGAAGAGCGGCTGCGCAAGCTGGCGCAGGAAAAGTCGTACCTGCAGCTGATCATCCACATGATGAACCGGCTGGGCAGCGTCGCCGACCTGGACGAGTGCCTGGGCGCCATCCTCAACGGGCTGGTCGAGACCATCGGCGGCACCGACGCCCAGCTGGCGGTGTTCGTCGACGACCGTGTCCGCCGCCACGACCTGATGGGCGCCGACGAGGTGGTCGATACCCTGGACGACCCGCTGATGATGGAGGCGGTCGAGCTGAAGAAGGCCTTCGCCGTCGCCTCCGACTTTTCCGCCACCCGGCTGACCTCGCCCGCCTTCGAGCGCGCCTGGACCTGGGTGGTGCCGCTGCAGGTGGGATCCGAGGTGATCGGCGTGTTCAAGCTGGTCGACACCCATGTCAGCCTGAACGAGATGTCGACGGTGATGCCGACGCTGTTCAGCTACATGGCGATGACCCTGAAGAACGCGGTCGCCAGCCATGCCAAGCTGCAGGAAGCCTATGCCCGCCTGCGCGAGGCCAACCAGGCCCTGGCAGCGGTCAACGACGGGCTCGAACGCCAGGTGGCCGAGCGCACCGCCGAACTGGTCCGTCGCAACGAGGAACTGAGCCTGACCCAGTTCGTCGTCGACAATGCCAGCGAGGCGATCTTCCGCCTGACCCCGGGCGGGCAGATCATCTATGGCAATTCCGCCGCCTGCCAGATCGCCGGCCGCCCCCTGGACGAACTGCTGACCCTGAATGTCTGGGACTTGAACCCCAGCCACACCCAGGCGACCTGGAGCGAGCACTGGCACAAGCTGGAGCAGTCGCGGACCATGCTGTTCGAGGCGATCCTGGTGCGCGGCGACGGAACCACGGTTCCCGTAGAGATCCGGGCCAACATCGTCACCTACGGCAACCAGTCCTTCAACGTCTCGTTCGTGCGCGACATCAGTGAACGCCAGGCGGCCGAACGCCGGGCCCGGCGCATGGTCGAGGCGCTGGTGCGTTCCAACGCCGACCTCGAGCGCTTCGCCTATGTGGCTTCCCACGACCTGCAGGAGCCGGTGCGCACTGTGGTGTCGTTCTCGCAGCTGCTGGAACGCCGGCTGGGCGACCGCCTGACCGCCGACGACCGCGAGGTGCTGGCCTTCCTGGTCAACGGCGCCAAGCGCATGGGCGAACTGGTGCAGGACCTGCTGGCCTATTCGCGGGTCACCAATCGCCAGGCGCCGCGGGCCGACGTCGACCTGGGCGCGGTGGTCGCCGATGCCATGGACAACCTGCGCAGCCTGATCGACGAGCGCGGGGTTGCCGTCGAGGTCGGGCCGATGCCCACCCTGCCCGGCGATCGCATCCAGCTGATCGAGCTGTTCCAGAACCTCATCAGCAATTCCGCCAAGTTCACCCAGCCGGGGACCAGGCCGCACATCCGCATCGCCGCCATCCGCGAGGACGGCTGCTGGCACGTCTCGGTGGCCGACAACGGCATCGGCATCGCACCCGAGTATTTCGAGCACGTATTCGTCATCTTCCAGCGCCTGCATGCCGGCGACATCTATCCCGGCACCGGCGTCGGCCTGGCGGTGTGCAAGCGCATCGTCGAGCAGCACGGCGGGCGCATCTGGGTCGAATCCGAGCCCGGTGCCGGCGCCATCTTCCACTTCACCCTGGCCGATGCGGTGGGGCCCGACCAGGAGTAAGGCGCAGGCCGCTGGCGACGATGCCGCTAAGGCGCAGGGGGGCGCCCCCGCCCCCCTGCCGTCCTCTCGCGCGCCAGGGTGGGCAGGGCGACGTTGGCGATCGACCCGTCCAGCACCGCGGCGACGATTGCCAGCGCCGCCCACCATCGCTGCGGCGTCGGCAGGCCCTCGGCGCTCATCCGGCGGAAAAGTCCGTGTCCAGCGCCAGCGTGCGCCACGCCGCCATCTCGCGGGCCAGGTCGGCCAGCTTGGCCTCGACGGTGTCATAGGCGACCTTGCCCAGCACCAGGTGGATCGGCGGGTTGGGCATCTCCACCAAGTCGACGATGGCGCGGGCGGCGCGGGCGGGGTCGCCCGGCTGGGTGCCGCTGTAGCCCTGGATGGCGGCGCGGCGCGCCCCGGCGGTGTCGGCATAGTCGGCGATGGCCGTCTTCGTCACCTTCAGCGAGCGCCCGGCCCAGTCGGTGCGGAACGGCCCGGGCGCCACCACGGTCGCCTTGATGCCCAGCTGCGCGCATTCCTTGGCCAGGGCCTCGGTCAGTCCCTCGACCGCGAACTTGGTGGCGTTGTAGTAGCCGATGCCGGGAAAGCCCACCAACCCGCCCATGGACGAGATGTTGACCACATGGCCGCGCCGCCTGGCCCGCATGCCGGGCAGCACCGCCTTGGTCATGGCGATCAGGCCGAAGACGTTGGCCTCGAACATGGCGCGGACCTCGTCGTCCTCGCCCTCCTCGACGGCTGCCAGATAGCCGTAGCCGGCATTGTTGACCAGCACGTCGACGCGGCCGAAGCGGTCTTCGGCCTGCTTGACCGCCGCCGCGACCTGGGCCGGGTCGGTAACGTCCAGCCGGGTGGCCAGAGCCTTCGGGTCGGCGACAAACTCATCCAGGCTGGCGGGGTTGCGCGCGGTCGCCACCACCCGGTGGCCGCGGGCAAGGGCCGCACGCACCAGATCGCGGCCGAAGCCGGTGGAACAGCCGGTGATCAGCCAAACGGGAGTGTCGGTCATGGGATTGCTCCGTCGCCTGTCGTCGCGGCCAGCATTTGGGGGCCGCCCCGGTCGGGTCAACGGGAAAAAGGCGGCTCCCCGCGCATGGGCGGGGAGCCGTTTCGTCAGTGGGCCGCCGGGGCCTCGGCCCCCAGGCCGGTTTCCGAGCGGATCAGCTGGTAGCGGTACGCCTCCTGGTCGACCGCCGCCCGCTTGCTCTTGTCGGTGACCGAGAACAGCCAGATCGACGCGAAGGCCACCGTCATCGAGAACAGCGCGTAGTGCTCGTACGGGAAGATGGGCGTCTTGTTGCCCAGCACCTGCACCCACACCGCCGGGCCCAGCACCACGCAGGCCACCGCGGCGATCAGCCCAAGGAAGCCGCCGACGAAGGCGCCGCGGGTGGTCAGCCCCTTCCAGAACATGGACAGCAGCAGCACGGGGAAGTTGACGCTGGCGGCCAGGCCGAAGGCCAGGCTGACCATGAAGGCGATGTTCTGGTTCTCGAACAACAGCCCGAGGCCGATGGCCAGCACGCCCAGCACCAGGGTGGCGATGCGGCTGACCTTCATCTCCTCGCCCTCGGCGACGTTGCCCTTCTTCCAGACCCGGGCATAGAGGTCGTGCGACACCGCCGACGCCCCGGCCAGCGCCAGGCCCGACACCACCGCCAGGATAGTGGCGAAGGCGACCGCCGAGATGAAGCCCAGGAACACGTCGCCACCCACCGCCTTGGACAGGTGGATCGCCGCCATGTTGCCGCCGCCCTTGATGCCGCCGGTGCCCAGGAAGTCGGGATTGGTGCCGACGATGGTGATCGCCGCAAAGCCGATCATCACCGCCAGGATGAAGAAGTAGCCGATGAAGCCGGTGGCGTAGAAGACGCTCTTGCGCGCCGCCTTGGCGTCGGGAACGGTGAAGAAGCGCATCAGGATGTGCGGCAGCCCGGCCGGGCCGCACATCAGGGCCAGCGACAGCGACACCGCCGAGAGGGGATCGCTGATGGACGACGACGGCGCCAGGATCTTCGATCCGGCCTTGTGGTTGTCCACCGCAGCCGCCATCAGCTTGCCCGGGTCGAAGCCGAACTGGGCCAGCGACAGGATGACCAGCACGGTGCAGCCGCCCAGCAGCAGGCAGGCCTTGATGATCTGCACCCAGGTGGTCGCCAGCATGCCGCCGAAGGTGACGTACAGCATCATCAGCACGCCGACCAGAACCACGGCATAGGCGTAGTTCAGGCCGAACAAGAGCTGGATCAGCTTGCCGGCGCCGACCATCTGGGCGATCAGGTAGAAGATCACCACCGTCAGCGCGCCGATGGCCGCCAGCGAGCGGATCCGCCCCTGCTCCAGGCGGTAGGAGGCGACGTCGGCAAAGGTGTAGCGGCCCAGGTTGCGCAGGCGCTCGGCGATCAGGAACAGGATCAGCGGCCAGCCCACCGTCCAGCCGACGGTATAGAAGACGCCGTCGACGCCCTTGCCGAACACCATGCCCGACACGCCCAGGAAGGCCGCGGCCGACATGTAGTCGCCGGCAATGGCCAGCCCGTTCTGGAAGCCGGTGATGCCGCCGCCCGCGGTATAGAAGTCCTTGGCCGAGCGGGTGCGCTTGGCCGCCCAGTAGGTGATGCCCAGCGTGGCGACGACGAAGGTCAGGAACATGGCGATGGCCATGACGTTGACCGACGACTTGGTCACGGCGCCGTCGATGGCGCCGCCGGCGGCCCAGGCCGGGGTGGCGGCGACGAGCGCCAGCAGCAGGGAAGCCAGGCGGATCATCGGCCGGCCTCCTCGATCAGGACGCGATTGATGGCGTCGAACTCGCCGTTGGCGCGGCGCACGTAGACCCCGGTCATGGCAAACGCGAAGATCTGGATGACGAAGCCGGCGACCAGGCCGATGCACCAGCGCGAGCCCTCGCCCAACGGGGCGGAGAACGTCTCGGGCTGCGACACCGCAACCACCACGAAGCTGTAGTAGACGGTGAGCACGATGACGGAAAGCAGCACCGAGAAGCGGTTGCGCTTGCGCATCAGCTCGGCAAATTTCGGGTGATTCACCACCCGCTCGTAGGTCTGGTCCATTGGGTTCCCCGAGATGTTTATGGCTTTGGCTTTAGCCCTTTGGAGTGGGGGAACTAACCCAATAGGGTGGGCAAGGGAAGAAAAATGTGCGGTGCAGCATTGGCCGCGCCGGCCGTCACAGGCGGTCGCGCAGGAATTCCGCGGCGGCGGTGACGGCACGGTCGGCGGGCTCCAGCAGGGCGGTCATCTGCAGGAACGAGTGGGGCACGCCCGGCACCACCGACAAGGCGGCATCCACCCCGGCGGCGGTCAGGCAGGCGGCCATTGTCTCGCTGTCGGACAGCAGGCAGTCCAGCTCGGCCGCCACCAGCAGCTGGGGCGGCAGGCCGGCCAGGTCGGCGGCGATCGGCACCGCCGACGGGTTGTCGCGCTGGGCCGGATCGGCCAGGTACTGGCGCCAGAACCAGTCCACCCGGGCGGTGCTCAGCCCGAAGCGGCCGTCGCCCAGCGCCCGGTGGGACGGGCTGTCCAGGTCGGTCGAGAACATCCCATAGGCCAGAAGGCCGGCCCGCGGCAGCGGCCGGCCGGCGTCGCGCAGGGCCAGCATGGCCGACAGCGCCAGGTTGGCTCCGGCCGAATCGCCGGCGAAGGCGATGCGGCCCGCGTCCAGGCCCCGCGCGTGCCCGTGGCCGTGCAGCCACGCCGTCACCGCCAGGGCGTCGTGCAACTGGGCGGGAAAGCGGTGTTCGGGAGCCAGGCGATAGCCGACCGCCGCCACCGCCGCGCCCGAGCGCAGGGCCAGCAGGCGCAGCAGCCGCTCGTGGGTGGCGACGCCGTTGAGCACGAAGCCGCCGCCGTGGAAATAGACGATCACCGGCAGGTCGCGGGCCGGGCCGGGCAGGAACAGCCGCACCGGCACCTGGGCGTCGCGGCCGGGGACGACCAGGTCGACCACGCGGTCCACCGGCGGCAGGTCCTCGTTCCACACCGCGTGGTAGCGCTGTGCCGCCGCGCGCGCCACCGCCAGCGGGGTCGACAGCGGGTCGGCCGGGGCCAGGCCGCGGTCCTGCAGCAGGGCGCGGATGTCGGCCAGCTGGGGGTGGGGAACGTGGGTCATGGCGGCCTTATGTGTAGAAATAAAAAACAATCTAGTATTTTGTAGATTATTCGTCGGCGCCCGTCAACCGGGCTATAACGGCGACGCATCGGGAGGGAGAGGTCATGGCTGCCGACGTGCTGGTGCTGGGCATCGGCAACACCTTGCTGTCGGACGAAGGCGTCGGCGTGCGCCTGGCCCAGGCGCTGGCCGAGGGCCCGCTGCCCGACGGCGTCCGCGTCGTCGACGGCGGCACCATCGGGCTGGCCCTGCTGCCGCTGGTCCAGGACGCCGGCGCCGTGCTGGTCCTTGACGCGGCCCGCCTGGATGCCGAGCCGGGCACCGTGCGCCTGTTCGAGGCCGGCGCATTCGACGCCTTCGTCGCCGGGCGCCGCGCCACCCCGCACGACGTCGGGCTGGGCGACCTGGTCTCGGCGCTCCGCCTGTCGGGGACCATGCCGCCGCGCCGGGCCCTGCTGGCGGTCCAGCCGCTGTCCGTCGGCCTGGGGGCCGAGCTGTCGGAACCGGTGGCGGCGGCGCTGGTCCATGCGCGGGCCGCGGCCCTGGCCCTTCTCGAACGCTGGACGCTGTAGTAGCCCACTACTGCCGCGCCTTCGCTTGCAGGTGGCACTATCCGAAAGTGGTATTCGGAAGGAGCCGGCATGTCGATCGATCCCGTCCTGCCCACCATGCTGTCGCGAGCCGGCGTCGACCGGCGCGAATTCCTCAAATATTGCGGCGGCCTGGCCTCGGCGCTGGCCTTGGCCCCGGCCATGGCGCCGCGCATCGCCGAGGCGCTCGAACGCGCCCGCCGTCCCTCGGTGATCTGGCTGTCGTTCCAGGAATGCACCGGCTGCACCGAGTCGCTGACCCGCGCCGACGCCCCCAGCCTGGAACAGCTGATCTTCTCGGCGGTGTCGCTGGACTATCACCACACCCTGCAGGCCGCCTCGGGCCACGCCGCCGAGGCGGCGCGCCTGAAGGCCATGAAGGACAACGCCGGCAAGTACCTGGTGCTGGTCGACGGCGCCGTGCCGCTGGGTGATCCGGGATTTTCCACCATCGCCGGGCGGTCCAACCGCGACATCCTGGAAGAGACCGTGGCCGGCGCCGCGGCGGTGATCGCCATGGGCAGTTGCGCCGCCTTCGGCGGGCTGCCGGCGGCGGCGCCCAATCCCACCGGCGCGGTGGCCATCTCGGCCCTGGTCAAGGACAAGCCGGTGGTCAACGTGCCCGGCTGCCCGCCGATCCCGGTGGTGATGACCGGGGTGGTCGCCCACTTCCTGACCTTCGGCAAGCTGCCCGAACTCGACGCGCTCGGCCGGCCCAAGGTGTTCTACGGCGAGACGGTGCACGACCGCTGCTATCGCCGCCCGTTCTACGACCGAGGCCTGTTCGCCGAAAGCTTCGACGACGAAGGCGCGCGCAAGGGCTGGTGCCTGTTCAAGCTGGGCTGCAAGGGGCCGGTGACCTACAACGCCTGCGCCACCGTCAAGTGGAACGGCGGGGTCAGCTTCCCCATCCAGTCGGGGCACCCGTGCCTGGGCTGCTCGCAGCCCGAATTCTGGGACGCCGGCGCTTTCTACAAGCCGCTGTCCATGCCGTGGGGTGCCGACCCCAAGCTGGCCGCCACGGCGGCCGCCGCCGGCGTCGGCATCGGCGTCGCCGCGGGCCAGGCGGCCATCAATGCCAAGAAGCGCGCCGCGGCCGAACGCAAGCCCGTCACCCTGGACGACCTGGAGGCCAAGCCATGACCTCGACGGTGCTCCTGCTGTGGGCCAAGGGCCCCGGCTTTGCCATCGCCTGCGTGCTGTTCCTGGCCGGCGTCGCCATGCGCCTGGCCGAAATCCTCTGGCTGGGACGGCGCGCCGACCGCTCGGCTGCCCGCGGCTCGGCCGGCGGACAGGCGCTGCGCACCGTGTTCACCCGCTTCCTGCCGGCCCCCGGCCTGGTGGCGCGCGCCCCCGTCGTCCACATCGGCGGCTGGGTGTTCCACCTGGGCCTGTTCGTGGTGGTGTTCCTGTACGGGCCCCACATCGCCGTGGTCACCGGCATCTCGGGGCTGAGATGGCCCGGCCTGCCCACCGGCGCGGTGGACGGCGCCACCATGCTGACGGTGGCCGCCCTGGTGGCGCTGCTGGCGGCCCGCTTCAAGGATCCGGTCAAGCGGCTGCTGACCACCGGGGCCGACCACCTGGCCTGGGGGCTGACCATGCTGCCCTTGCTGACCGGGCTGGCGGCGGTCAACCGCGTCGGCTTGCCGTTCGAGACCCTGCTGGCGCTGCACCTGCTGTCGGTCGAGCTGCTGCTGGCGCTGCTGCCCTTCACCAAGCTGATGCACGCCGTCACCTTCGTGCTGGCCCGGTCCTATGCCGGCGCCATCGCCGGCCGCAAGGGAGCGCACTCATGACCACCTCGTTCGCCAACGGACTGGCGGCGCTGCGCGAGCAGATCGACGCCCCCGTCGCCGCCTTCCTGTCGTCTTGCGTCCACTGCGGCCTGTGCGCCGAGGCCTGCCTGTTCTACACCGAGACCGGCGACCCCAAATACGCGCCGATCCGCAAGCTGGAACCCCTGCGCAAGGTGTGGAGCCAGGAGTTCACCGTGCTGGGCCGGCTGGCCCGCATGATGGGGCTGGCCAAGCCGTTGACCGACGCGGATCTCTCCGAGTGGGAGGAACTGGTCTACGACTCCTGCACGCTGTGCGGCCGCTGTTCCATGGTTTGCCCCGTCGGCAACGACCTGACCTTCATGATCCGCAAGCTGCGCGAGGGCATGATCGCCGCCGGCCACGCCCCCGAAGGCCTGAAAAAGGCCTCGTACCGCGCGCTGACCGAGGTCAGCCCGGTGGGCGTCGGCGGCACCTCGGTGCGCAAGCTGGTCGAGGCCCAGGGCGCCGCCGTCGGCATCCCCATCGAGATGGACAAGGAAGGGGCCGACTGGCTGGTCACCATCTCGTCCATCGAGTTCATCGCCTTCCCCGAGGTGCTGGGCGCGCTCGCCCGGCTGTTCAAGGCGGCGGGTGCCACCTGGACCATCGCCTCGGACGCCTACGAGGCGACCAATGTGGGCATCCAGATCGGCTCGAAGGACGTGGCCGCCGCCATCGTCAAGCGCACCGTCGACGCTGCCCGGCGCTTGAAGGTCAAGGGGCTGGTCAGCCCCGAATGCGGCCACGCCTACCAGGCCATCCGCTGGGAAGGTCCCAACCTGATCGGCGAGGAGTACGGCTTCGAGGTCATCCACCTGATCGACCTGCTCGACCGCTGGCGCGCGGAAGGCCGGCTGAAGACCAAGGGCAGGGAAGGGGGGCGGATCACCTATCACGATCCCTGCCAGATCAGCCGCCGCGGCGGTCTCGATCCCCAGGCCCGCCGCCTGCTGGGCCAGGTGGCCGAGAACTTCGTCGAGACACCCGACGCGGGGGCGTGGAACTGGTGTTGCGGCGGCGGCGGCGGCCTGTCGGCCAACCACCGCGCGCTCGAGCTGCGCCTCAAGGTCTTCGCCGCCAAGAAGCGCCAGCTGGACGCCTGCGGTGCCGAGAAGCTGGTCACCGCCTGCTCCAACTGCCGCAACATCATGGAAGAGGCCCTGGACCACTGGGGCATGGAGGTCCCGGTGCTGAGCCTGACCGAACTGCTGGCCGAATACCTGGATGAGGATGCGTCATGACCCAGCGTCTCGTCGTCGACCCCGTCACCCGCATCGAGGGCCACCTGCGCATCGAGGCGGCCATGGACGGCAACCGCATCGGCGAGGCGTTCTCGTCGGGAACCATGGTGCGCGGCATCGAGCTGATCCTGCAGGGCCGCGATCCGCGCGACGCCTGGGCTTTCGCCCAGCGCATCTGCGGGGTGTGCACCCTGGTGCACGGCATGGCCTCGGTGCGCTCGGTCGAGCATGCGCTGGGCATCAAGGTGCCGGCCAACGCCCAGCTGATCCGCAACCTGATGATCGCGGCACAGTACGTCCACGACCACGTCATGCACTTCTACCACCTGCATGCGCTGGACTGGGTCGACGTGGTCAGTGCGCTGAAGGCCGACCCCAAGGCTACTTCGGCGCTGGCGCAGTCGCTGTCGCCGTACCCCAAGTCGTCTCCCGGCTATTTTGCCGATGCCAAGAAGCGGCTGAAGGACTTCGTCGAGTCGGGCCAGCTCGGTGTCTTCGCCGAAGGCTATTGGGGCCACCCGGCCTACAAGCTGCCGCCCGAGGTCAACCTGCTGGCCGTCGCCCACTATCTGGACGCGCTCGCCTGGCAGCGCGAGGTGGTGCAGCTGCACACCATCTTCGGCGGCAAGAACCCGCATCCCAACTTCGTCGTCGGCGGCGTGCCGCTGCCCATCGGCCCCGACAACGATTCGGCGCTCAACGCCGAGCGGCTGGGCAAGGTGCGCGACGTGGTGGCGCGCATGCAGGCCTTCGTCGACCAGGCCTATCTGCCCGACACCCTGGCCATCGCCGGCTTCTACCCCGAGTGGTTCAAGCAAGGCGAAGGCGTCGGCAACTTCATGACCTATGGCGAGTTCCCCGACGCCACCGGCAAGCTGATGATCCCGCGCGGGGTGATCCTGGGGCGCGACCCCAGCCGCATCCTGCCCGTCGACCTGGAAGCCGAGGCCGAGGTGCAGGAATTTACCAGCCATTCCTGGTACCAGGCCGACAAGGGGGTGGGCCTGCACCCCTATGCGGGCCAGACCCGCATCGCCTATGACGGCCCCAAGCCGCCGTTCGAGCAGCTGGACGTCGAGAAGAACTATTCCTGGCTGAAGTCGCCGCGCTGGAAGGGCAAGCCCATGGAGGTGGGCCCGCTGGCGCGCATGCTGGTGCTGTACGGGTCCGGCCACGCCCAGGCCAAGGCCCTGGTCGACGGCGCGCTCAAGCAGCTGAAGCAGCCCCTGGGGGCGCTGTTCTCGACCCTGGGGCGCACCGCGGCGCGCACGCTGGAAACCAAGATCATCGTCGACGCCATGGCCGGCTGGATCGACCAGCTGGTCGCCAACATCCGCGCCGGCGACATCGATACCTTCGATGAGTCGCGCTGGGAGCCCTCGACCTGGCCGGCCAAGGCCAGGGGTGTGGGCTTCATGGAGGCGCCGCGCGGCGCCCTGGGCCACTGGGTGGTGATCGACAACGGCAAGATCGCCAACTACCAGGCGGTGGTGCCCAGCACCTGGAACGCCGGCCCGCGCGACGCGGCCGGGGTGTCGGGCCCCTACGAGGCGGCACTGAAAGGCCATGTCCTGGCGGTGCCCAACCAGCCCATCGAGATCCTGCGCACCATCCACAGCTTCGACCCGTGCATCGCCTGCGCCGTGCACCTGACGGGGCCGGGCGGCGAAAGCCTGCTGGAACTGAAAGTGATGTGAGCCCGGCTGCCCATCGGAGGTATGACCCCCTTGAACGGGGCGGTCGCCAACCCCACTGGGTAAAGGGGTAATCCGTCCGGAGAAGCAGCCATGGACCTGTCGACCACCTATCTCGGCCTGCCGCTCGCCACGCCGCTCGTCGCCGCGGCGTCGCCGCTGAACGGCGACGTGGGCAACATCCGCCGCCTCGAGGACTGCCGGGCGGGCGCGGTGGTGCTGCCGTCCATCTTCCAGGAGGAGATCGAGGACGAGATCGAGGCCATCGAGTCCATGCTGGCCGAGACCGGGGCCGAGGCCGGATCGTACTTCCCCGCCGCCATGGCCGAGCGCACCGGCCCCGACGGCTACCTGGAGCTGGTGCGGCGCGCCCGCGCCGCGGTCGACATCCCCGTCATCGCCAGCCTGAACGGCACTTGCCGCACCGGCTGGACCGACTATGCCCGCCGCCTCGAGCAGGCCGGCGCCTCGGCCATCGAGCTCAACATCTTCTACCTGCCCACCGACCTGGCCATGGGCGGCGACGAGGTCGAGCAGCGCCACCTCGACGTACTGGCCGCGGTCAAGGCCGAGGTCTCCATCCCGGTGTCGGTCAAGCTCAGCCCCTATTTCAGCTCGGTCGGCCACCTGGTGCGCCGCCTGGACGACGCCGGGGCCGACGGCTTCGTGCTGTTCAACCGCTTCTACCAGCCCGACATCGACATGGCCGAGCTGAAGCTGGTCCGCGACGTGCGCCTGTCGCACCGCGGCGAGATCCGCCTGCCGCTGCTGTGGATCGGCGCGCTCTACGGCAAGGTCTCCGGCTCGCTGGCCGCCAGCACCGGGGTGCAGACTGCACGCGAGGTGGTCAAGTACCTGCTGGTCGGCGCCGACGTGGTCACCACCGCCTCGGCGCTGCTGCGCCACGGGCCCGGCCACATGAAGACCCTGGTCGACGGGCTCGAGGAAGAACTGAAGCTGCGCGAGATGGACAATGTCGCCGCCATCCGCGGCTGCATGAGCCGCAACGCGGTGGCCGACCGCACTGCGTTCGACCGCGCCAACTACATCGGTATCATCCGCCGGGGGGCGGTGGCGGTCGAGGCTGAATAGAAGTTGCTGAATAAGGCGCGTTATACATGAAGTCAAAATGGCCGCCAATGGGCGGCCATTTCACTTTAAGCTGAAATTAACTGGAATATGACCGCAATGTGGCGGCGGGATGGTAAGTAACTCGAAAGTTTATTCCGGTCTATTCATTTCTTGGTAACCCCATCAGGTCACAGTCCCCCTCGTTCGCAAGACAACAGCAACGAGGTCACTACCGATGACGACCAATACCGACGCTCCCCTGATGTGGTCCCCGCCCACCATGAACAATCCGACCATCGTCGACCTGTCGAAGACGGGCGGCCAGGACTGGTGGCACTTCGACGACAATCAGGACGTCATCTTCATCGGCGACACAGCCCACGTGCGTAACGCCAAGATCCAGACCGAAGGCGGTCACAACATCATGGTGCTGGGTGGTGAATACCAGCCGACCGGCGCGCCGACCGGCACCTTCGCCTTCTACGGCGCCAAGGGCACCGTTTTCGTCGATGGCGTGCACATCGACAATTCCAAGTCGTCCGGCACGGACGGCATCGATATTTCCGGTGGCGCCCAGACCTCTCTGGTGGTGCAGAATTCCAGCATCGAGAACGTCAACGGCGCGTTCAGCGGCGGGCAGTCCGACAGCGGCAATGGCCATGCCGACGGCATCCAGGTCCAGGGCGACCTCGGCGGCCAGGTGAACCTGCACAACCTGCACATCACCACCGACTACCAGGGCCTGTTCATCTCGCCCCAGTACGCCATCGCCCCTTCGAAGGTGACGGCCGACCACGTCGACCTGCACTACACCGCGGGCCAGGCCAATGACGGCAATCCCATCAGCTACCTGCTGTGGACCAATGACGATCCGGCCCACCAGGTGCACGTGCCGTGGTCGTTCAACGAAGTCTACGTCCAGCCCCGCGACGGCCAGTCGGCCATCCAGGACACCGTGTGGCCGAAGGCGGGCATGGGGGCCGAGCAGAACGGCGACCAGATCAGCTGGCCCAGCCTGGGCTATACCGGCCACGTGACGGTGGGCAACCACTCCTCGTTCGTGGACTCGACCAAGATCGGCGCCAACTTCCACGACACCCAGGCGCTGACCGGCGTCAACGCCGGCACCGTGGCGACCACCCCCCCGGCTCCGGTCGCCAGCACCCCGGCCGTGTCCACCCCGGCCGCCGGCCACGCCCCCACGGTGTCGGACCTGCTGCACGAGATGACCCTGGACTACCAGGCCATCTTCAGCACCACCGGTACGGCCCAGCTGAAGGCCATCGACGCCTACGAGGCGGTCGAGCAGAAGCTGGTCGCGCTGATCGAGGGGCACTCGGCCGGTGCCGCCATGCAGCACGCCTCGGCGTCCATGAGCCTGGCCGATGCCCAGCACGTGGCCCAGACCCTGGACCATTGGGCTCACCACTGATCCTTCGGTGATCTCCGCGGGGGGCGTCCTCGGACGCCCTCCACTTTCCCCCGGCCTGTTCCGATTGCTGTCGGGCCGGGGGATTTTTTTGGTCAGGCGATGATCAGCCAGGCCACCGAAAACTGGACGACGGCGACGCCGACCAGGAACAGCACCACCAGCAGCGCTTCCTGGCCTTCGGTGATGCGATAGTGCGGCTCTTGGTGCTTGAACATGGGCCCCCCCCCCTTATTCATTCCGCCGGGTGGATGCGCATCTGCTGCACGGTGATCAGCGTGCCGGTCTCGGCGGCAGGCTCCCAGGCCAGCCGGCGCCCAAGGGCCGCCACCTCGGCGACTGCCCCCAGCGCCAGCTCGACCGCAAAGGCGGCAAGGTCGCCGTGCAGCACGGTCGCCACCGCTACCGCCGTCATGATGGCGACGCCCGCCAGCGACGGGACCGGGCGATCCTGCCAAATGCCGGTCAGGGTGACGCCAAATCCAGCCATGTAGGCGATGGGAAGCAGGGACATATCACACTCTCCCGTCGCCGGGGCGACTTTGGCGAGTTCTTCAATGGCTGCATCATACGCCCGCTCCAAGTCCTTCCGCTTATGCGCAAAGGCATAGAAACATTACTCCGAAGCATTCGGGGGAACACCCTAGCCGCCGCGCGGTCCGGCCAGGCGCGAGGGGTTTCGCGGCACGACGCCGTCGGCGTCACAATATGCGCCTTTCACGAGCCTCCAAGCTTCAGCTAGATTTTTGCGAGTGGGTCGTGTCCAGGGGACGGCGCTCGGACTGTGAGCAGGGGTTGGAACAATTCAGCGTGCGGGCTTTTTAGGCGGCCGGCGGAAGTAAAACCGCGCCGATACTTTCGTCATAGCCGCAGTTTCTACCAATGGGCGTATTCTGCCGGTCGTTTCTTGCCTCGTGCG
This sequence comes from Actinomycetota bacterium, assembly GCA_050260215.1. Classification (GTDB taxonomy): domain Bacteria; phylum Pseudomonadota; class Alphaproteobacteria; order Rhodospirillales; family Magnetospirillaceae; genus JBLNBU01. Next base: position 2,234 of record JBLNBU010000092.1, on the reverse strand, counting down.
TTTGACCGGGGGCTGCGGTGATCTACGACCTCAAAGGCTGGACGCCGCCGCAAGGGCTGATGGACAGCTTTGCCTCGGGCAACGGCGTCGCCCAGTCGCTGGCGGCGACCCAGAAATCCATCACCGCCTATTTCGCCAAGCTGGGCGTGCCGGCCGACAAGGCGGCCGACGCGGCGAAGACCTTCACCCAGGAACTGTCCAAGGCCCTGTCCAATGGCGTGCCGCCCGGCGAGGCCATCGCCACGGTCAAGGGCGAGATCAAGGTCGCCACCGAAGGCCAGCAGGATGCGCCCACCCAGCAGGCCGGCCAGCTGATCCAGGCGCTTGCCCGCGGCGAGAACGTGCAGGCCGCGGTCGGCAATGCCGCCGGCAAGGGCGCGGTATCCAAGCAGCACCTCGACGCTTTCGTCGCCACCTTGCAGAACGCCATGGCCAAGGGCGTCGACCTGACGGCCGCGCTCAAGCAGGCCGATGCCGGGCTGAAGGCCGTCGATGCGGCGAAGGCCGCCCATGATGGGCCGTTGCCGGTGGGTACGGTATTGGTCTCGGCGCTGGCCGGTGGCGGCGAAAGCGCCGGGGCGGCCCTGAAGGCAGTGACGGCCGGCATGTCGCCCGAGCAGGCCGGCGCCTTCCTGCAGGCGTTCCAGGAGGCGGCGGCCTCGGGGGCCGACACCGCGGCGGCGCTGAAGGCGGCCGGGCAGGCCGCCCAGGCCCAGGCGTCAATTGCCGCCGCCCAAGCGGTGCCCATGTCCGCCGCCGACCACATGATCGCCTCCCTGGCGAACGGCGGCACCGGCGGGCTGGGCAAGGGGGCGGGCGCCGATGCGCTGGTCGCGGTGCTGGCCAACGGCGGATCCACCGGCCAGGCCGCCGCCGCCGCCCAGGCCGCCGCCGTCGCCCAGGCCCAGCAGACCCAGGCGGGCGCGGTCCAGGCGGGGGGCGGGCAGGGGCTGATGGCGGCCCTGGCGTCGGGCAACGTCAGCGGCACCACCATCGGCGGCGGCGGCGAGTTCGCCCAGGCCCTGGCCAATGCCCTGGCCCGAGGGGCCGATCTCGCCACCGCCAGCCAGGTCGCCACCCAGGCGGTTCAGGCGGCCAACGGCTTCGCCGCGGCGTCGGAGGCGCCGGCCTCGGCAGCGGCCAAGTTCGCCGCGGCCCTGGCCAGCGGCGAAGGCGCGGCAGCGGCGGTGGCGATCCTGGCGCAGAGCGCCGGTGGAGATGCCGCGGCATTCGCCAGCACCCTATCCAGCGTGCTGGCCAAGGGCGCCGACATCGCCGCCGCCACCCAGGCGGCCACCAGCGCCGCCGCAGCCGCGTCGCAGCAAGTCACCAGCGCCAGCCAGGGCGTGAACGCCGACCCGGTGGTCAGCGCCATGGCCACCGGTACCAACGTCTCGGTGCTGGGCACCTCGAGCGAGCCGTTCGCCCCGCCGCCCACGTCGGCGCCCCAGTTGCCGATGCCCTCGGCGCCGGTGTTGGCGCCCCAGGTGGCCAATCCGCTGGCACCGCCGCCGCCTGGCCCGCTGGTCACCACCCTGGCGCCACCGCCGCCTGTGTCGATCGCGGTCACCTTCAACGGCCCGCTGATCCCCACCTACACGCCGCCGCCACCCACGCCCACGCCGCCTCCGGTCAACACGGCGCCGCCGCCGCCGCCACCGGGCTACGTCTTCCTGCCGCTGACGTTGCAGGCCGGCGTCAGCTCGGTCGCCTATACCGAGAACGCCGGCGCGGTCGTGATCGACCAGGCCATCAAGGTGAGCGAGGACCCGTACAAGAGCGTGACCAAGGCGGTGGTCAAGGTCGCCTCCAACTACGTCGTGGGCGAGGACGTGCTGTCGCTGACGGCCGGGTCCGGGGGCACCGGCGTTTTCGACGCGGCCCAGGGCACGCTGACCATCACCATGACCGGGTCGGCGACAACCTATACGACCCTGCTCAGCCACGTCGCCTATACCAACACCAGCGACGATCCCCACGGCACCGCGCGCACCATCGAGTTCGCCGTCCAGGACGACCGCGGCACCATCACCGTCCAGGAAACCGTGACCGTCCAGCCGGTCAACGACGCCCCGGTGGTCACCGGCACGGTCGCCAACTACACCGAGAATACTCCGGTCAAGCTGGTGGCCAATCCGTCCGTCACCGACCCCGACGGCCACCTGGTGCCCGACAACTTCAACGGCGGCTTCCTCAAGGCGTCGTTCGCCGCCTATACCGCCGCCGACCGGCTG
>JBLNBU010000091.1:0-8189 GCA_050260215.1 Actinomycetota bacterium | reverse complement strand
GGTCGGCCCGCGTCGCCGGCGGAACCGGAGCGACGCCGGCGGGCCTGGGATCGGGCGCCAGCCTCACGGCCTGGTCCCCACATGCAGGCAGGCGATGCCGAAGGACAGGTTGCGCCAGGTGACGTCGGCGAAGCCGGCGGCCTCCATCAGGCCCGCCATGGCGCGCTGATCGGGGAAGCGCCGGATGGATTCGACCAGGTAGGAATAGGCCGAGGGCTGGCGGGCCACCCAGGCGCCCAGGCGCGGGATCACCGCCCACGAATAGGCGTCGTAGAACGGCCGCATGGGCAGCCAGGGGCGCGAGAATTCCAGGCACAGCATGCGCCCGCCGGGCTTGAGCACCCGGAATATCTCGGCCAGGGCCGCCTCGAGGCTGGTGGCGTTGCGAAGCCCGAAGGCGACGGTGACGGTGTCGACGCTGCCGTCCACGTAGGGAATGGCCTCGGCGGTGCCCTCGACGAACTCGACCGCGTGGCCGCGGCAGCGCGACCGGCCCACCGCCATCATCTCGCGCGAGGGATCGACCACCGCCACCCGGCGTCCGGACCCGGCCATCAGCCGCGCCACGTCGCCGGTGCCGCCGGCCAGGTCGACGACCAGCTGGCCGTCCTGCACGGCCGCCGCCCGGGCCAGGCTGCGCTTCCACAGGCGATGGATGCCGAAGCTCATGGCGTCGTTCATCAGGTCGTAGCGCGGCGCCACCGCGGCGAAGACCTTGCGGATGCGCCGTTCGCGCTCTTCGGGCGTGACCAGCTCGTCGCCGAAGGTCGTCGACAGGTTCACGGCAAGTCCCCCCGGCGGAACAGGTGATAGCCCAGTGCCGCGAACCCGGTGCCCAGCGCCAAGGGGTAGAACACGGCGAATGCCAAATACCCCATCCGTCCCAACCCGTCCAGGATCACATAGGCGGCCGGCCCCAGCACCACCATCTGCGGATCGAACAGCAAGATGGCGGCGGTGCGGAACGACTGCAGCGGATTGGCCACCGCGATGGCGACGATGGCGGCCAGTGGCATCTGCTCGCGGATCATCACGCCGAGCAAGACCAGGTCGAGGAACAGCAGCAGCGCCAGCCAGATCAGGAATGCCCCGGTCTGGGCCACGTCGGGCGAGCGGGCCACCGTCGAGATCAGCATGCCCAGCCCCAGGAACGACCAGGCCAGCGACACCAGCAGCAGGGTGTAGACGACGAACAAGGTCCAGTCGAGCCCGATGCCCCGGTATTCGGCCCACCCCGCCGCCCCGGCCATGGCCAGGAAAACCGGCATGAACACCACGGTGAAGCGGCCGATCATCTTGCCCCAGTACCAGGCGCCCAGCGGCACCGGCAGCGACAGCATGTACTCGAACACCCCGGCGTCGCGGTCGCCGGCCACCGAGCGCACGGTGGTGATCAGGATGAAGATGGGCAGGATCGCCACGCACAGCTGGATGTAGGTCACCAGCAGCCGCGACAGGCCGGTGAAGCCCAGCACGCGGGACTCGGTCAGCCCGAACACGAACAGCAGCACGACGATGCCGCCGAACACCAGCGAGTAGAACAGGAACCAGCGGGCCCGCAGGCTCTCGGCGATGTCCAGGCGGGCGGACAGCAGCAGCGCCCTCATCGGCCGGCTCCGGCATCGGCGGCCTGGTTGGGCTCGCAGCGGCTGGTCGAGCCGTGGGCCAGCACCGCGGCGCGGAAATCGGCGAACGCCAGGGCGCCGTCGCGCGGGGCGGCATAGGCGCCGTAATTATGGCCCATGGGCGATTTCCTTCCGGTGACGAACCACGCTTTTCGCCCGTCGATCCATTTGCCGGTGTCGGCGTCGCCGACCCAGAATTCGACCGACGGATCGTCGGCGAAGGGCTGCTTGGCCAGCCACAGCATGGCGTCGCCGGCGTCGTCGAACTTGACCAGCTTGTGCTTGGGCCCGCCGCGCAACTGGGCAGCGAAGCGCGGGTCGTCGATGATCATGCCGCAGTATTCGCAGTATTCCTTGCCCCAGCGCACCTCCTCGGGGCCGGTGGCGGGGCCGCCGCAGCCGGCAGCGACCAGGGCCAGGCCGGGAACCAGGCCGACGAAGTGCCGGCGGCTCATACCATGCGTGCACATGACGCCTGCTCCTCCTTGTCGGTCATCTCCAGCGACGCCACCAGGCCGGCGTAGCGCGACAGCACGCCCAGGAAGCGCAGGCGGTCGGGGCCGTTGACGAAGCCGGTCCACGACAGTCCGCCGTCGCCGGTGGCAAAGCGCCACTCGCCGATGGCGCGGGCAAAGGCAGGCTCGATGCGGGACAGCTGGATGTGCACCAGCAGGCGGCTGGTCAGGTCGACGTCGTCGGCGACGCGGTCGTCCAGCGCCACCTTGCCCTGGTCCATCTCGACCACGCGGTTGACCAGGGCGGCAACCTCGTCCAGGCGGTGGCTGGTGATCAGCATGACCGCCCGCTCCTTCCGCTCGTGGAGCTGGCGGAAAAAGATGTGCCGCGCCTCGGGGTCGAGGTTGGCGGCGGGCTCGTCCATGATCAGGATGTCGCTGTCGCGGCCCAGCGCCACGGCGATCAGCATCTTCTGCTTCATGCCGCCCGACAGCTTGACGAAGGGCAGCCGGCGCACCCGGCCCCAGTCCAGCCCCAACTCCTCGGCGACCGCGACGATGCGCTTGGGATCAGAGCGGCAGACCGAGGCGGCAAAACCCACCAGCTCGCCCACCGGCATCTTCAGCGGCGGCGGAATCTGCGGCACGAAGCCGACCCTGGCCAGCACCGCCTGGCGGTTGGTGCGCGGATCCAGGTTGCCGATGCGGACGTCGCCCAGATGGGTGTACTCGCCCAGCAGGCAGCGGATCAGGGTGGTCTTGCCGGCCCCGTTGGACCCGACCAGCGCCACCCTTTCGCCGCAGCCGATTTCCAGGCTGACGTCGTCCAGCACCCGGTGCCGGCGGAAGACCTTCGAGACGCCCTTGAACGTGATCATCCGGCTCTCACAGCAGTTTGTTCAGGCCCTTTACGTCGAAGCGCAGCGACCCCGTCGGGCAGGCGTCGATGCACAGGCCGCAGCGGGTGCAATCGGCGCCAATGGGGACCTCGACGTCCTCGGCGAAACTCTTCTTGGTGCATTCCAGCACGTGGGGGACCAGGCACACCTTGCGGCAATCGCCCTCGTGCAGGCAGTTTTCCAGGTTATACACCACCCGGACCGGCGATACCGCACCGACGAACCCGTAGGTCATGCCGATCGGGCAGACATAGCGGCACCACATGCGGCGGATGAAGATGATCTCGTAGACCAGCAGGCCCGCCACCCACACCAGCGCCAGCCCCGGCCCGTAGATCAGCGCGCGCGAGACGATGCCGGTGGGCGAGATGGCCTCGTAGACGGTGTAGCCCGAGACGAAGGCCATCAGGGCGAAGACCACGTACAGCACGGTGCGGGTGCCGCGGTGCAGGGTGTAGTCGACCACCAGGCGGCGCGAGGCCAGCTTCAGGTGGATCTTCTCGGCGATCTCGGCCAGCAGGTGGTACGGACAGGTCCACGAGCAGAACGAGCGCCCGCCCAGCAGCCACCACATGACCAGCACGGTGCTGGTGCCGATGACCAGGTTGATCAGGATCTTCTTGAACGCCAGCGTCACCTGCAGCGCCGAGTTGAGGTCGGCGAAGTGGAAGCCGATCACGCGGGATGCGGTCAGCGCCCCTTCCACCAGCTGGACGTCGAAGTGGTAGGACACCACGAACAGCATGTTGACCAGCACCAACACCGCCCAGCGGATGTTGCGCCACTTGTGGCTGCGGTGGTTTTCGTGCAACTCGCGGATCTCGCGGGCGCGCTCGCGCCCGGGGGTCTGGCGCTTGCGCTCGTGCATGGCCTCGGCGGCCGGGGTGACGGCGGCCGGGCGTGCAGGCTGGGCGCCCATCATGATCTTGAGGGAGGCGAGCAGTCTCATCACGCGTCTCCCCACTTGCGGCGAATGTCGACGACGATGGACGGCGTGTCGGTGGGACAGATCATCTCGCACATGCCGCAGCCGACGCAGGCTTCGTGCACCACCGGGGTGCGGCGCTTGTCGGCCGGGTCCGACGACATGGGCTCGAGCGTGATCGCCTTGGGGATGGGGCATTCGCGGACGCACAGGTCGCACAAGGCCACGTCGTACTGGTACTCGGCCAGCTTGACCGGCTTCCAGCGGTCGATCTCGGCATAGCGGTGGACGCCGGCAAACGGCGCCGGACGGGCCGCCCCCTTGAAGCCGGCCCCCTGGCGCGCCAGGCAGGCCGAGGGGCGGTCCAGGCGCGCCAGGCCCATGCGCACCTCCTCCTTCTTGTTGATGCTGTGCATCAGGGCGCCGGTGGGGCAGGCCAGGATGCACTGCACCGCATCGCAGGAGAAGTCGCAGGCCTGCTCACGCGCCGGGATATAGGGCACACCAACGCCGAAGCCCTCGTCCAGGTCGCCCAGGCGGATGGCCTTGACCGGGCAGACCTGCACGCACTGGCCGCACTTGATGCAGGCGGCCAGGAAGTGGTGCTCGTCGATGGCGCCGGGCGGACGCAGGCGCGGCATCCACTTCTTCAACACCGGAAAAAAGCCGAACAGCGAGGCGCCGACGACCGCCGTGCCCATGGCCAGCGAGCGCAGCAAGGTGCGCCGGGCCTTCTGCTTGGGCGTCGGCAGGGGCTTGGAAGGAGTGACGCTCATGAGCGGGGCTCCGTGGGGGTGCGCCGGCCCAGGGCCCCGTCGCTCATGCGCGGGCTCTTGTCCTCCAGCAGCAGCACGGGCTCGCTGAAGGGGGCCAGACGGTCGAGAAAGTCCAGCACCTCGAGGATCGGGGTGCCCTTGAAGAAGCGGGTGTTGGGAACGTCCATCCACACCCGGCCGGCATAGCCGTAAACCCGGTGCGGAGTGTCGCCGACGCCGTCGCCATCGCGGTCGAAGCCCTCGTAGGACTCCCAGCGGTTGCCGTCCCAGGTATTGCGCTTGGCGCTGCCGCCGCCGTAGACGGCCACCTCGGTGATGTTGCTGCGGAACGCGTTGTAGCGGAAGACGTTGTCGTGCCAGTCGTTGAGGAAGGCGACGCCCAGATCGTTGTAGGCGATGCGGTTGCCGATGATCAGGTTCTCGGAACCGGGCTGGAACGGCGACACGTCGAGGTGGATGCCGATGGCGCAGTAGAGGATGTCGTTGTTCTCGATGATGATCCGGCTGGCTTCCTTCAGCGAGATGCAGGTGCCGGTAGCACCCGTCGACTTGCCGATGTAGTTGTTCCGGATGACGTCGCCTTCGTTGTACATCATCGAAATACCGACGGAGTTGTCGAAGAACTTGTTGTCCTCGATCACGTTCTCGCGGGCGAACATGAAGTGCAGCCCATAGCGCCCGCCGTGCGAGACGTTGTGGCTCACCTTGTTCTCGTTGGCATACCACAGGACGAAATCGCGCGAATCCTGCAGCTCGTTGTCCTCGACCACGTTGTGGTGCGAGTACCACAGCTTGATCCCGTCGCCGCGCATGCCAAGATCGATCTTCTTCGACCGGATGACATTGCGGCGGATGACGTTGTGGTCGGACTTTTCGAGGTCGATGCCGAACAGGCAATCCTCGATGACGTTGTCCTTGAGCACGTTGTTGCTGCCGCGGACCTGGATGCCGGCATCCTCGAGGTTGTGGTCGGTACCGGTGTCGGTCAGGTGCAGTCCCTTGACCGCCGCGTTGTCGGCCTTCAGCCACACCACCGACCCCTCGCCGCCGGCATCGATGGTCACCTGGCCACGGCCGTCCAGCGAGATGGCCTTCTCGATCACCAGACGCCCGCGATAGCGGCCGGGCGGAACCACCACCTCGGCCCCTTCAGGCGCGGCGTCGATCAGCCGCTGGATTTCGGCGGCGTCCCGTGCCGGCTCGCCCACCGCCCCGGCATGCCCGACGGCCAGCAGGACAAGGGCCCCGGCAACGGCAAGAAGCGGTGCCGCCGCCCTTCCCCCGGCGTTGCCAGGGGAAGGGAGCATCCCGGAACTAGACCTATTCTTACATGCCGGATACATCATGGACCGTTCCTGATCCCCTGGTCAGCCCTTGAGCTGCTTGCGCCGCAGCAGGAAGGCGAGCACCAGGCACAAGGCCCCGGCCGACAGCAGGCCGAACCCATAGTGCGGATAGGAGAAGGTGCTGAACTGCGCCACCTTGCCCTCGCCGAACACGGTGGGCATGAACGGCTTGACCGAGAATGCCGCCCAGGCGTGCAGGTTGTGGCCGAACCACCATAGCCATGCCGCGTAGTCGACGACGAAGGCCACCGGTATGACGATGCCGGACAGCGGCAACACCCACCAGAACGGCCCCGAATAGAACAGGAAAGCCAGCAGCATGACGCCGACCAGGCCGAACAGGTAGGGCGCGGCATTGATCTCGATCTGGGCGCCCTTCTCGATGGGCTCCATGCCGATGAAGTGGTTGATCACGTTCATCTCGTGGACGCAATCCAGCGCCTCGTCCTCGTAGACGTCGGCAGTCTTGGGCCGCTGCTGGCAGCCGTTGTAGACACCGTTGACGTGGAAGTGGATGCGGACGCCGTCGGGGAAGGTCTGGGGCGGATAATTGGGCGCCTTCAGCGCCACCCACCAGATCGGCGAGAAGAAGGCCCAGCCGATCAGGATCATCGCGACGATGGTCAGCGCCCGGTAGGCCATGGGATTGGCGGTTTTGTTCATGGGAACACCTCGTCACCGAGCGGTCGGAGCCGGCGGCGCGAGGAAACCCGCACCGCCGGACCGCCACTTACTTGAAGTCCGGGTTCTGCCAGCCCTTGGGGCCGATCAGGTTCGCCGGCGGCTTGAGGCGCGAGACGTAGTCCAGCACCGCCTTGGTGTCGCGCTCGCTGAAGTTCTGGATCTGCTTGACCATGTCCGGGTTGGCGTTGCGACGCTTGCCGGCCTTGATCCACTCGTACTGGCGGATCAGGTAGTTGTAGTGCTGACCCATGATGCGCGGGAAGAACTTGTCGTTATTGCCCTCGCCGTTCTCGCCATGGCAGCGGGTGCAGTTGTCCTTGTACAGCTGCTTGCCGTGCTCCAGGTCCTTGCCGTCGCCGTAGCCCGGCTCGGGGTTCATCTTCAGGGTCTGGATGTAGGCGGCGACGTCGGCCACCGACTGCGGGCCGCCGATCTGGTCGGGCAGCGCGAACGGATACATGGTCGGGTTGTCGCGGTTGAGCGCGCGGATGTCGGCCAACTGCTTGATGATGACCTTGTAGTGCTGGCCGGCCAGCTGCGGGAAGGTGCCGTCGTGCTGGCCCCAGCCCTCGGGCAGGTGGCAGGCGGCGCACACTTCATAGACCTCGCGGCCGTTCTTGACGTCCGGCTTCAGCTTCAGGGCCTCGTCCTCTTCCTCGCCACCGGCGTTCCAGACGTAGTCCTTGTCGCCGATCGACTTGCCCTGCTTGGGCTTGTCCTTGGCGCCGGCCGCATAGGCGGCGCCTGCGAACAGGGCCGCGGCGGCAACGGCGACGGCCAGGGTGAATTTCGCGCTCTTCATGGTCTCCATCTCTCCAGTCAGTCCCCCTCCGACCCCCAAACTCTATGCCAAGGCCAAAGACCGTTACTTGACTTGTGACAAGTAACCGGCGATGGCCTCGAGCTCGTTGTCGGCGACCAGATGCATGACCGGAGCCATGGCATCGACCTTGCCGTTCTTGCGGGCGGTGCTCTTGATGTCTTTCAACTGCTGCAGCAGGTAGCCCTTCTCCTGGCCGCCGACCAGCGGATAGAACGGCATCACCGGCTTGTTGCCTTCCTTGCCGTGGCAAGCGATGCAGGTCTTCTTCAGGTACAGGGTCTTGCCGTCGCCGGCCGGGCCGGCCTCGGCGGCGATGTTGGCGGGCCTCAGCGTGGCCAGCCACTCGGCGATGGCGGTCATCGAGGCCTCGTCCAGGTCCTCGGCCACCGGCTTCATGGTGTCGGCGACCAGGCCGTTGGCGCGCGCGCCGCTCTTCATGTCTTTCAGCTGCTGCACCACATAGGCGGCGTTCTGGCCGGCCAGCTTCGGATAGCCTTCCTGCAGCGGGGTCTTGGCGTCCTCGCCGTGGCAGGCGGTACAGCCCTTGTCGGCGAACAGGGCCTTGCCGTCGGCGGCCACGGCCTGGGATGCCGCGAACACGCCAAGGGCCACCGCCGCCGTCATCACCTTGACCAGCATGGTTGTTCCTCTCGGGG
>JBLNBU010000090.1:0-4598 GCA_050260215.1 Actinomycetota bacterium | reverse complement strand
CCCTCGGGCATGACGAAGCGTTCGGCCAGGCGCTCGGCGGCGCGCACGCCGAAGCCCTCGTCGGCCCACAGCAGGTTGCCGATGCCCAGCACCAATACCGGCACGCGCTCGTCGTCCAGGGTCATTCCTTGAACAGCCGGAAGCCCGACAGCATGGTGCTGACCATGGTCTGGCGCGACAAGATGTCCTCGCGCACCGCCGAGTAGACGTGGGCGATGATGAACAGGATCACCACCCACATGGACAGCCGGTGGATGGTATGCAGGTCCAGCGTATTCTCGGTGATTCGCATCCAGCCGAACAGGTGGTACTGCCAGCTGTCGTGGCCGGCGACCTCGGCCAGCATGCCGAACCCGGTGATCACCAGCAGCACCGAGGGAGCCACGAACAAGACCAGCATGGCCACGTGGGCCAGCGGGTTCAGCCCCACATAGCGCCGCGCCCGGCCAACCACGAACAGGTTCCAGGCCAGCTGGTACATCAGCCCCTCGACCCAGCTCTTGCGCCAGATGGGGGGCACGAACAGCTGGCGCGCATAGATGTTGCCGACCACCGCCCACCACATGCGCAGCATCCACAGCACCGCGAACAGGTATCCCCCCGACAGGTGGATGGCGCGCACCCACCCCATCACGTAGACCTCGCTGGGGTCGCCGGTATAGGACGGCAGCGGGGTGCCGATGAAATAGCCGGTGAAGCACAGCGCCACCACCACGCCGGCATCCAGCCAGTGCCAAAGCCGCAGCACGGTCTGGTAGATGTAGGCCTGGCGGATCGGGTCGCCGTCGTCGATCTGGCGATAGGCGGTGCGCATGGCGGCCCCTCCCTTCCCTTACGAGCCCACCACCGCGCGCTCGGCCCCGTCGGGACCGATGACGTGGGTGGCGCAGGCCAGGCACGGATCGAAGCTGTGGATGGTACGCAGCACTTCCAGCGGCTGGGCCGGATCTGCCAGCGGCGTGCCCAGCAGCGAGGCCTCGAAGGGGGCGACGTTGCCCTGGCCGTCGCGCGGACTGCCGTTCCAGGTGGTGGGCACCACGCACTGGTAGTTGGCGATGCGCCCCTGCTCGACCCTGAGCCAGTGGCCAAGGGCACCGCGCGGCGCCTCGCAGAAGCCCACGCCCTTGGCCGAGGCCGGCCACGATTCGCGCTTCCACTTCTCGGTGTTGGCGGTATCGACGTCGCCCGACTTGATGCTGGCGACCAGCTCGTCGACGGTTTCCAGCAGGCGATCGGCGGCCCATTGGCATTCCAACCCGCGCGCCGCGGTGCGCCCCAGGGTCGAGAACAGCGCCGCCACCGGCACGTCGAGTGCCTTGAGCAGCGGATCGACCAGCGCCTTGATGTCCTTGCGGCCCATGGCATAGGCGATGACGAAGCGGGCCAGCGGCCCCACTTCCATGGCGTGGCCCTTCCAGCGCGGCGCCTTGACGAAAGAGTACTTGGCCCCCTCGTCGACCTGCAGGATCTGCTTCTTGTCGCCCTTGGCCTTGGGGCCCAGCTTGAAGTCGTATTCGGTGATGCCGTCCCACGGGTGCAGGCCCTTGCCCTCGTCGGGATAGCGGTACCACGAATGGGGGACGAACTCGCGGATCTCGTCGGGATTGCGCAGGTCGACCGGATGGATGCGGGTCAGGTCGCCGCCCAGGATGGCACCGCGCGGCAGCTGCAGGCTGTCGTTGCTGTCGTCGTTGGCATGCCGCGGAAACTCGCCGTAGCTGAGCAGGTTCTGGCTGGCCAGCCCGCCGCCGATGGCGGCCCAGTCCTTGTAGAACGAGGCGATGGCCACCAGGTCGGGGATGTAGACCTGATTGATGAAGGCGTGCGCCCGCTGGGCCACGTCCTTGACCAAGTTGAGGCGCTCGGCCGAGACCGCCGCCACCGCGCCGGCGGAATGGACGTTGATCGCCGACGGCACGCCGCCCACCAGCCACATGGGATGCGGGTTCTTGCCGCCGAACACAGCCTGGATCTTGACGATCTCCTTCTGGAAATCCAGCGCCTCCAGGTAGTGGGCCACCGCCATCAGGTTGGCCTCGCGCGGGAGCTTGTAGGCCGGGTGGCCCCAATAGCCGTTCTTGAACAGCCCCAGCTGCCCGGAGGCGACGAACTTACGCAGCCGGTCGCGCACGTCGCGGAAATAGCCTTCGCTGGCCAGCGGCCAGGGCGAGATCGACTGGGCCAGCTGGCTGGTCGCCTTGGGGTCGGCGTCGAGTGCGCTCACCACGTCGACCCAGTCCAGCGCATGCAGGTGGTAGAAGTGCACCAGGTGGTCGTGGACGTAGAGCGTCAGGTGCAGGATGTTGCGGATCAGGTTGGCGTTGCGCGGGATGCCGATGCCCAGCGCATCCTCGACCGATCGCACGCTGGCCAGGGCGTGGACGCCGGTGCACACCCCGCAGATGCGCTGGACGAAGGCCCAGGCGTCGCGCGGGTCGCGACCTTTCAGGATGTTTTCCAGCCCGCGCCACATGGTGCCGGCCGACACCGCGTTGGTGACGGTGTTGCGGGCGTCGACGTTGACCTCGACGCGCAGGTGGCCCTCGATGCGGGTGATCGGATCGATCACCACCCGACGGCCGGAATCGTCCAGCTCGAAGCCGTTGGGGGTCTTAAGCTTGGTCATCGGACGGCTCCGGCTTGGTCTTGCGGCCTTCGACGGCGCGCTTGATCGCGGTGGCGCCGGCATGCACGGCCACCGCCGCGCCCAGGCCGGCGGCGGCAGTCAGGCCGATCTTGTCGGCATTGGATTCGATACCGAACTGGTTGAGGTCGGTGACCCGCTCGTAGAACGGCCCGCGGTCCCAGAACCCGTCCTCGGAACAGCCGATGCAGCCGTGGCCCGAGCGGATGGGCGACGACACGCCGTCGTTCCAGCCGATGGTGGTGCAGGCGTTGTAGGTGGTCGGCCCGCGGCAGCCCATCTTGTACAGGCACCAGCCCTGGCGGGCGCCGTCGTCGTCCCAGGCCTCGACGAACTGGCCGGCGTCGAAATGGGCGCGGCGATAGCACTTGTCGTGGATGCGCTGGCCATAGAACATCTTCGGCCGCAGCTGGCGATCCAGCTCAGGCAGGCGGTCGAAGGTCAGGATGTAGGTCAGCACCGCCGCCATCACGTCGGCAATGGGCGGGCAGCCAGGAACGTTGATGACCGGGCGGTTGCGCACCAGCTTGGACACCGGGGTCGCCCCGGTGGGGTTGGGGGCGGCGGCCTGGACGCAGCCGAAGGCGGCGCAGGTGCCCCAGGCGATCACCGCCTTGGCGTGGTCGGCAACCTCTTTGAGCTGGTCGACGAAGGGCCGCCCGCCGACGATGCAGGCCATGCCGTCGTCGGCAAGCGGCGCGTTGCCCTCGACCGCCAGGACATAGTTGCCCTTGTAGTTGGTGACGATCTCTTCGAGGCTGGCCTCGGCCTGGTGGCCGGCCGCGGCCATCAAGGTGTCGTCGTAGTCCAGCGAGATCATCGACAGCACCACGTCCTTGGCCAACGGGTGCGCGGCGCGGATGAAGGATTCCGAGCAGCAGGTGCATTCCAGCCCGTGCAGCCACAGCACCGGCAGGCGCGGCTTGGTCTCGAGCGCCGCGGCGATGGCCTGCTCGCCGCCGGGCCCAAGCCCCAGCGATACCGCGGTCATGGCGCAGAACTTCAGGAAGTCGCGGCGGGGGATGCCCTGCTCGCGGATGACGTCGTAGAATGGTTTGCGCTGCATGGTCGGCCTCGGCGGCTTCAGGTTTTCTTGACGGCGTCGAGGAAACGCTCGACCTCGGTCTTCATGGTCTCGGCCTCGGACCGCAGCTCGTCGGTGACTGCGACCATGCGGGTGGCCATTTCGCCGGTGTGCTCGGCCGCCGCCGACACCTCGACGATGGAGGACGACACCTCCTGGTTGCCCTGAGCGGCGGCGTTGACGTTGCCGACGATGGACTGGGTGGCGGCGTTCTGCTCCTCGACCGCCGAGGCGATGGTGGAGACCACCTCGTCGGCATGGACGACGGTCTGCTGCACCGACTGCAGGGCACCCAGGGCGTCGCGGGTGGTCTTCTGGATGGCGCTGACCTGCTCGGCGATCTGCTCGGTGGCGCGCGCGGTCTGGCCGGCCAGGGCCTTGACCTCGTTGGCGACCACGGCGAAGCCCTTGCCGGCGTCGCCGGCCCGCTGCGCCTCGATGGAGGCATTGAGCGCCAGCAGGTTGGTCTGGGCGGCAATCTCGCTGATCAGGACGACGATCTCGCCGATCTTCTCGGCGGCGATGTCGAGCGAGCCCATGGTGGCGTTCAGCGACTGCAACTCGCCCACCGCCTCGCGGGTGATGGTGGCCGACTGGCCGACGCCGCGGCTGATGTCGGAGCCCGAAGCGCCCAGCTGCTCGGTCGAGGCTGCCACCGCGGCGACGTTGGCCGCCGCCTGCTGGGCGCTGCCCGCCACCGACCCGGCCTGGCGGCCGGTCTGCTCGGCCACCGCCGAAAGCGAATTGGCCGTGTCGCGCACCCGCTCGACCGAGTCGTGGACGACCTCGAGGAGGTGGGTGGCAACCTTGCCGAACTCCTCGGTCAGTGTCTCGCGGGCCCCGGGGCGCGCCCCCACCACCGCGGCGGCG
>JBLNBU010000089.1:0-4269 GCA_050260215.1 Actinomycetota bacterium | reverse complement strand
CAACGTGAAGATGCACGTGACCCTGATCGCCCCGATCGCCATGGACCAGGGCCTGCGCTTCGCCATCCGCGAAGGCGGCCGTACCGTCGGCGCCGGCGTGGTCGCGAAGATCATCGAGTAGGACCGATCAAAGTGACCCGCGGGCGCCGCGAAATTTGCGGCGCCCGCGTGGTTGCGCTGATCGGCGAGTAGCTGTATAAGGCGTGGCTTCGGCCGCGCCGGCCTGATCCGCAGGCCCGGAATTTCCGGTCCGGCGACCCGGCTGCAGGAGTGTAGCTCAACTGGTAGAGCACCGGTCTCCAAAACCGGGGGTTGGGGGTTCGAGCCCCTCCACTCCTGCCAAACCGTATGGTCCGGCGTCCCCGTAGCGGACGCCCGAAAGCGACAGTGAGATAATGGCAAAGACGTCCCCGGCCCAGTTCGTCAAGCAGGTGCGCCAGGAAGTGGCGAAAGTCACCTGGCCCAGCCGCCGCGAAACCATGATCTCGACCGCCATGGTGGTCGTCATGGTTTTCCTGTCGGCGATCTTCTTCATGCTGGTCGACGAGATTTTTGCCTGGGCCGTCCGGCTCGTGTTCGGTTTGGGAGGCTGAAGTGGCGACCGCGCGCTGGTACGTGATCCACGTCTATTCGGGTTTCGAGAAGAAGGTCGCCCAGTCGATCCGCGAACAGGCGGAGCAGAAGGGCATGGCCGAACTGTTCGACCAGGTGCTGGTGCCGACCGAAGAGGTCGTCGAGGTCCGCCGCGGGTCGAAGGTCAACGCCGAACGCAAGTTCTTCCCCGGCTACGTGCTGGTCAAGATGGTGCTCACCGACGACACCTGGCACCTGGTGAAGAACACGCCGAAGGTCACCGGCTTCCTGGGCGGCAAGGGCCGCCCGGTGCCGATCACCGAGGCCGAGGCCGAGCGCATCATCAAGCAGGTTCAGGAAGGCGTCGAGCGGCCCAAGCCCTCCATCGTCTTCGAGGTCGGCGAGCAGGTCCGCGTCTGCGACGGCCCGTTCACCTCGTTCAACGGCCTGGTCGAGGAAGTCGACGAGGAGAAGGCGCGCATCAAGGTGGCGGTGTCCATCTTCGGCCGCTCCACTCCGGTCGAGCTGGAATACTCGCAGGTCGAGAAGGTCTGACGGCCCCAAGGGGCTTGAAGGTCCGTTCGCGGCGTTCCGCGGGCGGTTGCGGCGGGAGGCCTGCCATGGGCCGTACCGCCACTCTGGGATAGAAGACAGAGGATAAAATGGCAAAGAAAGTTGTGGGCTACATCAAGCTCCAGGTTCCGGCGGGCAAGGCCAATCCCTCGCCGCCGATCGGTCCCGCGCTGGGTCAGCGCGGCCTCAACATCATGGAATTCTGCAAGGCGTTCAACGCCCAGACGCAGGGCCTCGAGCCCGGCATGCCGATTCCCGTGGTGATCACCGCCTATACCGACCGCACCTTCACCTTCGTCACCAAGACCCCGCCGGTCAGCTACTTCCTCAAGAAGGCTGCCGGCCTGGCCAAGGGCTCGCAGACCCCCGGCAAGGGCGGGACCGTGGGCCAGGTGACCATGGGCCAGATCCGCGAGATCGCGGAGAAGAAGATGGTCGACCTCAACGCCAACGACGTCGAGGCCGCCTGCAGCATGATCGTCGGTTCGGCCCGCTCCATGGGCCTCAAGGTGGTGGAGTAAGACCATGGCCGAAGGCAAGCGTCTCAAGTCGGCCTATGCCGACATCGACCGCAACAAGTTCTACACCCTGGCCGACGCGGTGAAGGTGATCAAGGCCAACGCCAAGGCCAAGTTCGACGAGACCGTCGAGATCGCGCTGAACCTGGGCGTCGACCCCCGCCATGCCGACCAGATGGTCCGCGGCGTCGTCGAGCTGCCCCACGGCACCGGCAAGTCGGTGCGCGTCGCCGTGTTCGCCAAGGGCGACAAGGCCGAAGAGGCCAAGAAGGCCGGCGCCGACATCGTCGGCGAGCAGGACCTGTTCGAGGTCGTCAACGGCGGCACCATGGACTTCGACCGCTGCATCGCGACCCCCGACATGATGGGCCTGGTCGGCCGCCTCGGTAAGGTGCTGGGCCCGCGCGGCCTGATGCCGAACCCGAAGCTGGGCACCGTGACCACCAACGTCGGTGAAGCCGTCCGCGCCGCCAAGGCCGGCCAGGTGCAGTTCCGCGTCGAGAAGGCCGGTATCGTGCATGCCGGCGTCGGCAAGGCCTCGTTCGACGAAGCCAAGCTGGTCGACAACGTCCGCGCTTTCGTCGAGGCCATCAACAAGGCCAAGCCGCAGGGCGCCAAGGGCACCTACCTGAAGAAGATCAGCATCAGCTCGACCATGGGTCCGGGCGTGAAGCTGGACATCGCGTCCATCGGGGCGTGATTTCAAGTTTCCCTTTCCCCCTCGGGGGGAGGGGAGAGGAAGCCCCCTCGGGGGCTTCCAACCTGTCCGAGACCGTAGGTGCCGCCCAAGGTTCGTCCTGGGGGGGCTTGATGGGATTTCCCGCCTGCGTAGACAGAGGTGAAAAAGACGCTCGCCCAGCCACCTATGGCTGACGGACGGCTTGATGCTTCTGGGACAGGCCACCGGTTCTTCCGGCGGCTTCACCGCCTGTCCGGGGAACCTAGGGCAATGGGCCCGGTGCCGAAAGGTGCCAGGTCTAATGTTTGGAGACGAAAGTGGACCGGACACAAAAGAAGGAATGGGTCGGGTCGCTGCATGAGACGCTGGGCTCCGCTGGCCTCGTCGTCGTCACCCACTACACGGGTCTGACGGTCGCCGAGATGACGGACCTGCGCGCCAAGATGCGGTCGGCCGGCGCCAGCTTCAAGGTGACCAAGAATCGTCTCACCAAGCTCGCCCTCTCCGGTACCGAGTACGAGAACCTCGCCGACCTGTTCACCGGCCCGACCGCGATCGCCTTTTCGAAGGATCCGGTTGCCGCCGCCAAGGTCGCCGCCGATTTCGCCAAGGCCAACGACAAGCTCAAGATCCTCGGTGGGTCGCTGGGCACCAAGCGCCTGGACGTCGACGGTGTGAAGGCCCTTGCCACCCTGCCGTCGCTCGACGAGCTGCGTGGCCGCCTGATCGGCATGATCTCGACCCCGGCCACCCGGATCGCCGGTGTGCTGCAGGCTCCCGCTGGCCAAGTGGCCAGGGTCCTGCGCGCAAAGGCGGACAAGGACGCTGCGGCGTGAGAATCGACTACCAATCCCAGAACACAAGCCTTATTTAGGAGTTTGCAATGGCTGATCTCGCTAAGCTCGTCGACGAGCTCTCCTCCCTGACCGTCCTCGAGGCGGCCGAGCTTTCCAAGATGCTCGAAGAGAAGTGGGGCGTTTCCGCCGCCGCTCCGGTCGCCGTGGCTGCTGCCCCGGCCGCTGGCGCTGCCGCCCCGGCCGCTGAAGAGAAGACCGAGTTCGACGTGGTCCTCGCCGATGCCGGCGAGAAGAAGATCAACGTCATCAAGGAAGTCCGTGCCATCACCGGCCTGGGCCTGAAGGAGGCCAAGGACCTGGTCGAGGGCGCTCCGAAGACCGTCAAGGAAGCCGTGAGCAAGGACGAGGCCGAGAAGATCAAGAAGGTCCTGGAAGAGGCCGGCGCCAAGGTGCAGGTCAAGTAAGGACCTTTTTCGGTACCCCGACAGGGGCCGGGCGCGACGGCGCGGAAACGCGTCGGGCGCGACCCGGCCCGCTGGCGCTTGTACGACCCCTCCGGGGGTCGCACCTGCCGGAGAAGGGTTCTCCGGCGCCCCCGTAACCCGGGGGCATTCGTGATTACCGGCCGGTCCCCTTTGAGGGGCCTGCCACCAGTCCGGCACGGCGGAGCCGGCTGGAACCGACATGAGGACGAGGAGCGGCAATGGCTAAATCCTACACGGGTCGGAAGCGTGTGCGCAAAAGCTTCGGGCGTATCCCTTCGGTTGCGCCGATGCCCAACCTGATCGAGGTGCAGAAGAGCTCCTACGATCACTTCCTCCAGATGGACGTCGCTCCCGAGACCAGGGCCAATGTCGGCCTGCAGGAAGTGTTCAAGTCCGTCTTCCCGATCAAGGATTTCTCCGAGCGGGGCACTCTGGAGTTCGTCAAGTACGAGCTCGAGCAGCCGAAGTACGACGTCGAGGAGTGCCAGCAGCGCGGCATGACCTTCGCCGCGCCGCTCAAGGTTACCCTGCGCCTGGTGGTGTGGGACGTCGACGAGGACACCGGCGCCCGTTCGATCCGCGACATCAAGGAGCAGGACGTCTACATGGGCGACATGCCGCTCATGACGTCCAACGGCACCTTC
>JBLNBU010000088.1:0-28251 GCA_050260215.1 Actinomycetota bacterium | reverse complement strand
ACCTTGGTCTTGCCGGTGCCCGCCGACGCCGCCACCCACACGCTGGCCGCCGGATCGGCGGCCTTGCGCTGGCGCAGGTCGGCGTCGTGGGAAAGGGGGGCGGTCACGGGATGACCACCGAAGATGAACCACGATGGCACGAAGGGAGGAAGGAACACGAAGAAAGGATGGCTCCAGCTTCGTGCCGCTTCGTGCCTTCGTGCCTTCGTGGTGAAATTTGCGTCATTCCTCGCCCTCCTCGCCGGCCGTGGCCCATTCGCGGACACGGGCCAGGTGGACGTAGTCCGAGTATTTCGGCGCCCGCTCGGGATGAGGCCGGGCTTCGTAGGGCGTGTTCTGGTCGTCGAAGGCGGCCACCAGGGCGGACAGGCCGTCCAGCGCCTCGCCCGCCAGGGCGGCGGGGTCGTCGCCGGCGGTTCTTTCCTCGCCGCCGTCCTCGCCGCCCTTGAGGCGCCAGTACAGCAGCGCCGAGGCCTCGGCCGCCGGCACGCCGGCGAAGCCGCCGAAGCGGGCGATGGCGGCTTCCAGCGGCAGCTGGGGGGCGTAGCCGGCCGCGACCTCCTTGACGGTGGGCGGCTTGCCGGTCTTGTAGTCGATGAGCGCCAGGGTGCCGTCCTTCAGCACGTCGATGCGGTCGGCCTTGGCCACCAGGGTGAACGGCCCGCCGGGGGCGTCCAGCTCGAGCGCGCCCTTGACCTCGGCGTGGATGGCGGCAAGCGCCGGGCGGCGGTCGCGCTCCTGCGTCGCCACCCAGCGGGCGATGGATTCGAAGCGCGGCCACCAGAACGCCCACAGGGCGGGCGAGGTCACCCGGGCCTCGAACTCGTCGCGCCCGATGGCCAGCAGGCGGGCCTCGGCGTCGTCGGGCAGGCGGTCGGGATAGGCTTTGAGAAAGCGTTCCAGCGCGGCGTGGACCATGCTGCCGTAGTCGCTGGCACCCGGGTCGGCATCGATGGGGTCGAGCGCCTTCAACCCCAGCACGTGCTTGGCATAGACCGCATAGGGGTCGCGCATCCAGGTCTCGATCTCGGTGACCGACAGGCGCCTGGGCCGGGCGTCGACGGGCGGGCGCGGTGCCGGCGGACCGGCGGAACGGACGGCGGCGGGGCGGTCCAGCAGGGCGGCCCAGTCCAGCCAGGGCATGGAGTCCTCGGGCCAGTCCAGCCCGGCGGCCCGGCGCACCGCATCCAGGCGCATCAGCCAGCGCGACGGCACCGTCGGCGTGCCCTCGACCCTCAGCGAGCGCGACAGCACCACCTGCGGCGCGGCCGCGGCCTGGACGAAGTCGTGGGCGGAAAGCCCGATGCGGCGCTCGAAGGGAGGCAGGCCGAAGGCCTCGCGCATGGGCCGGCTCATCCACGGGTCGGCCTCGGGCTCGGGCGGCCAGGTGCCTTCGTTCAGGCCGGCCAGCACCACCAGGTCGGCCTGCTGCAGGCGGGCTTCCAGCGGGCCCCAGATGTGCAGGCGCGGATGGTGGTCCCAGTTGGAGCGCACCGCCACCCCGGCCATCAGCTCGTCGAACAGGGCCGGCCAGCGCGACGGAGGGATGGCGGGAAAGTCCATCCGCGCGGCCGCATCGGCCAGCTCGGCGGCAAAGCGCGCCGCGGCCTCGCCGGCCTCGCCCTTCCACAGCCGGGCCGGGCCGGGCAGGCGGTCGTCGGCGGCCAGTCCTTCCGCGAATTCCATGTGGGCGCGCACCAGCTCGGACAGGCTGGCGGTGTCGCGGCCCATCACCGCGACGAAGGGCGCGGCCAGGGCGTCGAGCTCGTCCAGCCAGGCCAGCAGCCGCGGGTCGTCGACGGCGGCGCGCAGGCCCTGGGTGCCGCCGGCCGGGCGCGGCCCGTGCAGGGCGGCCAGTTCCAGGCGGCGGACCATGGCGCGGAAGGCGCCTGCGTCCATGCCGCCGGCCGCCAGCGGATGCTTGAGGCCGGCCAGCAGCGCATGGGGGGCGAAATCGTCGGCCACCATCGCCGCCGCCAGGCGCAGGAAGGCGCCGGGCTCGGTGCCGGCCAGGGGGCGGCCGGCGGAATCATCGATGGCGATGCCCCAGCGTTCCAGCTCGCCGGCGACCCGGCGGGCCAGCGAGCGGTCGGGGGTGACCAGGGCGGCGGTGCGCCCGTCGGTTTCCAGCGCATGGCGCAGCATCAGGGCAATGGCGCCCGCTTCCTCGCGCGGGGTGGGCGCATCCAGCCGCGTCACGCCGGCCAGCGCCTCGGGCCCGAAGGCGGGCAGGTCGCGCCACGCCTCGCAGGTGGCGGCCGGGCGCAGCGCCTCGGCCAGCAGGACCATACGGGCTCCACGCGGGTCGGTTCCGTGGCCGAACGGGCGCACCTCGGCGCGGGTGACCCTCAGGCGGGCCAGCAGCTGCTTCATGCCGTACTGGGGATGGGCGGGGTCCAGCGCCTGCCAGCTGGCCTCGTCCAGGGTGAAATCCAGCCCCGGCAGCACCACCCGGCCCTTGGGCAGCGCCGCCACCGCCGCCAGCAGGTCGGCGGTGGCCGGCCGCGAGCCGGTCGAGCCGGCGGCGATCACCGGATGGGACGGCGGCGCGGCGCGCCAGCGCTCGGCCTGGGCGGTGATCACCCGGTTGACGCGGTCCTCGGCGTCCAGCGCCCCGAGGTCGGCCAGGATGGCCGGCCACAATTCGGTGACGATCTTCAGGAATTCCAGCGTTACCTGCCAGTGGGCGGCAAAGTCCTCCGGCACCAGGCGCGCCAGGCGCGCGAAGTCCAGCCGTTCCGACTGCACCGCGTCCAAAAGCCGCCCCAGCTCGGCCGCCAGCAGCGCCGCCTGGTCGGGCGTGGGCGCGTGGCCGCCGCGGCCGGCCCCCATGGCCATCACCAGCCTGGCCAGGATCAGCCGGCGTTCCAGGGGCGCGATGGCGGGGGGCAGATCGAACGGCTCGTCGGCGGCAAGGGCAAGCTCTTCCTCGTCCAGGTCGCCCAGCGGACGCATGCGCGGCAACAGCAGCGGCCGCCCCCTGGATGCGCGCAGGAAGGCATCGCGCAGCGCCCGGCAGGCCCGCCGGGTGGGCAGCAGGACTTCCATCTCGGCCAGGGCCAGCGGATCGTCCCCGGCCTCGGCCAGCAGGCCGGCCGCCAGGGTATCGACGAAGGGCTGCCCCGGGGCGATGGAATGGATCACGTCAGATACAGTCCCCCCTGCTCAAGCTCCCTCCCCGGCGGGAGAGGGAAACCATGCTATGCCCCCTCGCTGTCCTTCAGCAGCGCCTCGACCTCGGGCAGGGCATCGGGCGTGCCCACGTGGAACCAGCGGCCGTCGTGGACCAGGCCGAACAGTCGGCCGTCTTCGAGAGCGCGGTCGTACAGCACGTTCAAGGAGAACTTACCCGACGGCGCGCCCTCGAACAATCGCGGGTGGAGGATCTGCACTCCGGCGAACAGATAGGGCGCCACCTGCGGCTCCCTGCGCCGTCGCGGCACCCCGTTGGGGTCCAGGAAGAAGTCCCCCTTGCCCTCGTAGCCCACCGCGGTGGCGGTCGGCTGCAGCAGCAGCAGCGCGTCCATGCGGTCCCCGTCCCAGGCCTCGGCCAGGCGGTCCAGCGCCGGGTGGGCGCCGTCGGTCCACACGATGTCGCTGTTGACCACGTAGAAGGGCCGGGCGCCCAGCAGCGGCAAGGCCTTGGCGACGCCGCCGCCGGTCTCCAGCAGTTCGTCCTCGTGGCTGAGCATGATGCCCGGCCGCCCCGCAAGATGCGCGCGGATGCGCTCGGCCAGCCAGTGGGTGTTGACCACCACCTCGGCCACCCCGGCGGCGGCCAGGTGGTCGAGCGCCCGGTCCAGCATGGTGCGGCCCGCCACCGTCACCATGGGCTTCGGGGTCGACAGGGTGATCGGCCGCATGCGCAGGCCCAGGCCCGCCGCCAGCACCATGGCGTGGGCGATGGGGCCGGTCATGGCGCCGGCACCGTGCGGCACTCGGCCGGGATGTGGAGATCGGCCCAGTCGCGGATGGCGGCGAGCGCCGGGTGGGCCACGGCCGCCTCGAACAGGCGCCACACCCGCGGGACGTGGACCAGGTAGCCGGCCTTGCCGTCGCGCCGGCACAGTCGGGTGAAGATACCGATGACCTTGGCGTGGCGCTGGGCCGCCATCACCGCCCACGACGCGGCAAAGGCGTCGCGGTCCAGCCCCGGCAGCTTGGCCAGGTAGCGGTCCTTCATGCGCGCGATCAGGGCGGGGTCGATGTCGCGGCGCGCGTCTTCCAGCAGCGACATGGTGTCGTAGGTCAGCGGGCCGGCCACCGCGTCCTGGAAGTCCAGCAGCCCGCAGGCGGCCAGGCCGGGACGGGGCAGCAGCATCAAGTTGTCGACGTGGAAGTCGCGCAGCACCAGGGTGTCGGGCACCGAGCGGGCGACGGGAAAGACCGCCTTCCACAGCCGGACGTATTCGGCGCGGACGTCGGGCGCGGTATCGCGGCCCAGCACCGCCGGCATGTACCAGTCGGTCAGCAGGCAGGCCTCGGTCAGCAGGCGCTCGTCGTCGTAGTCGGGCAGGCCCAGCGGGATGGCATCCGGATTGGCGTGCAGCTCGGCCAGCACGTCGACCGCCAGGGCATACAGCGCCTCCTCGTCGGCACCGTTCGCCAGCAGGCGGGTATAGGTGTCATCGCCCAGGTCTTCCAGCAGTAGCAGCCCGGCCTCGGGGTCGAGCGCCAGGAACTGCGGCGCCGACAGGCCCAGCCGGTGCAGGTGCATGGCGATGCGCATGAAGGGGCGCACGTCTTCCTTGGGCGGCGGCGCGTCCATCAGCACGGCGCGCCGCTCGCCGTCCACCAGGCGATCGTAGCGGCGGAAGCTGGCATCGCCGGCCAGCTTCGAACGCTGGGCCGACCCCCAGCCGGAGCGGGTGAGGAAGGCTTCGATGGCTCCGTCGCGCGCGGTCATGATGTCTCCGTCAGGCAGGCCAGCCGGTCGGCCCAGGCGCCGCCGGCATCGATGAGGTCGGCCACGCGGCCGGTGGGGGCGACCGCAAGCCGCAGGTCCAGGCGCCGGCGCGGCAGCAGCGGCCCCAGGCGCTCGGGCCATTCGATCAGGGTGATGCCGTCGGCCAGCGCGTCGTCGAGGCCCAGTTCCACCGCGTCGTCGGGACGGTCCAGGCGGTAAAGGTCGAAATGCCACACCGGCCCCGCCTCGGCATCATAGCCCTGGACCAGGGTGAAGGTGGGGCTGGGCACTTCCTCGTCGGGGTCGGTCAGCGCCCGGATCAGGGCACGCGCCAGCGTGGTCTTGCCCGCCCCCAGCCCGCCCGACAGGGCAAGCACGTCGCCCGTGCGCACCAGCCCGGCCAGGCGCTGGCCCAGACGGATGGTGGCGGCCTCGTCGGCCAGGGGTATGGACAGGGTGGCGGTCATGCCCCGCTTGTTTATCTTGCCCCGCCAAAGGAGGCAAATCCCCATATGGTCATGGGCTGCGGGTGCGCGCCCGCGGATGGGCCTTGGCGTGCTCGGCAGTCAGGCGGGCGGCATCGACCTCGGTGTAGCGCTGGGTGGTGCTGAGCGAAGCGTGGCCCAGCAGTTCCTGGATGGTGCGCAGGTCGCCGCCGCCGGCCAAAAGGTGGGTGGCGAAGGAATGGCGCAGCGCGTGCGGAGTGGCGCTGTCGGGCAGGCCCATCAACACGCGCAGCCGGCGCATCTGCCGCTGCACCACCCCGGGATTGAGCCGCCCCCCGCGGGCGCCGACGAACAGCGGCCGGTCGGCACCGGGGGGATAGGGGCACTGGCGCAGGTACTCGCCCACCGCCTCGCGCACCACGGGCAGCACCGGCACCACCCGCTGCTTGCGCCGCTTGCCGGTGATCACCATGGTGTCGCCGCGCGGCGCGTCGCGCCGTTCCAGCGCCAACGCCTCGCCCAGGCGCAGGCCGCAGCCGTACAGCATGGTGAACAGGGCGACGTCGCGGGCGGCCAGCCAGGGCTCGTCGTGCAGTTCGCCGGCGGTGGCCAGGGCTTCCAGCGCCTCGTCGGCGGCAAGCGGCTTGGGCAGCGAGCGCGGCGGCCGGGGAGCCCGAACCGCGCCGATGGCGGCGTTGTGCACCAGCCCGCGACGGTCGAGGAAGCCGAAGAAGCCGCGCAGCGTCGACATGGCCCGCGCCAGCGACGAGCGCGCCAGTCCCTCGCCCGAGCGCCGGGCCAGCCAGGCGCGGAAATCGGCGGGCTCCAGACGGCCGAGCGCGCCCAGGTCGGGCTCGCCGCCCAGATGGTCGGCCAGGAAGGACAGGAAGGCGGCCAGGTCGCGGCAATAGCCGTCCAGCGTATGCTGGCTGGCCCGCTTCTCGCCCGCCAGCCATGCCCGCCACGCCTCGACCGCGGCGGCCAGGTCGGCGGCAGCGGCAAAGGCGATGGGCGCGGCGGGCATTTGCCCTACCCCACCCAGCGCCGCACGCAGGTTTCGACGACGCGGGCGAGGAAGGTGACCAGCTCGGTGGCCTGGCCGGCGTGGAAGGTGCGGCCGTGGCGCGAACCCAGCGCCATCACCCCGTCGGGGGAACGCCCGCCCGGCGACAGGCGCACGATGGCCGAGGACAGCACCAGGCCCGATCCGTCGCCGAACAGCAGCGGGTCGCCCGGCATCTCCTCGTTGAGCGCGCAGTCACGGTCCAGGCCGCCCATGAACTTCTCGACACTGCCCTTGGGCAGGCCCAGCACGCCGGGCACCACCATCTCGGGGATCGGCTGGCCGGGCAGTTCGAAGCACAAGGTAGCGACGTCGACGTCGAGCAGCGCGGGCAGGTCGTCGGCGACCGCCTGGGCCAGCTGGCCCATGCCCTCGGCCGACAGGATGGCCAGCACCGCCTTGTGGGTGCGGGTCTGGGTCGACATATTGGAACGGCTGGTGTGGACCAGGTGCTCGGCGGCGCCGCGCACGCGGTCGACCTCGTCGCGCAGGCGGTCGATCATGAACACCTGCATGTCGACGACGCCGTCCTCCTCGGTCCAGCGCGACGGCGGCGACAGGGCCAGCAGCAGTTCGGGATGGCGGACCAGGAAATCGGGATGGGCGCGCAGGTACGCGGCGACCTGCGCCTCGTCGACGTGTCCGGAAACCAGCGCGGCGTCGTCGCGCTTGCGCACCATCCTCGCGTCCTTTCGCCTGTTTGCGCCCGGCGTTCGGCGGGCTAGAGTTCTGCCATGCTTGTAGCCTCCCTCGCGCCCGGGCGCCAGCTTTTCCCGCCCGGGGCCCGCATCTCCGTCCTTCTGCCCCTGCCGCTGGCGGGTGCGTACGACTACCGGGTCGGCGCCGACCCGGTCGAGACCGGCTCGTTCGTCGCCGTGCCGCTGGGCCGGCGCGAGGTGATCGGCGTGGTATGGGGCGAGGCCAGGGGCGACGTCGCCGACGCCCGCCTGAAGGTCACCGGCCGGGTCCTGCCCGCCGCCCCGCTGCCCGAAGTGACGCGCAAGTTCGTCGACTGGGTGGCGGGCTATACCATGGCGCCGCCCGGCGCCGTGCTGAAGATGGCCATGAGCGTGCCGGCAGCGCTTGAGCCGCCCAAACCGCTGCTCGCCTGCCGCCCGGTCGCGCAGACGCCCGAGCTCAAGCTGACCGAGGCGCGCCGGCGGGTGCTGGCGCTGGCCGCCGAGCTGCCGCCCCTGTCGCCCGGCGACCTGGCGCGCGAGGCCGGCGTCGGCCCGGCGGTGGTCAAGGGACTGGTCGCCGCCGGGGCGCTTGAGATGCTTGAGGTGCGCCCGCCGCCGGTGTTCGCCGCCCCCGACGCCGACCGCCCCGGCCCGTCGCTGTCGCCCGACCAGCAGTCGGCGGCCGACGCCTTGGCGGCGGCGGTGGGGGGCGGCTTTTCCGTCCACCTGATCGACGGCGTCACCGGCTCGGGCAAGACCGAAGTCTATTTCGAGGCCGTCGCCGCAGCCTTGCGCGCCGGCCGCCAGGTGCTGGTGCTGCTGCCCGAGATCGCGCTGTCGGCCCAGTGGCTGGGTCGCTTCGCCGCCCGATTCGGGGTGGAACCGGCCCAGTGGCACTCCGAACTGGCCGACGGCCGGCGCCGGGACACCTGGCGGGCAGTGGCCGGCGGCGAGGCCCGCGTGGTGGTCGGCGCCCGCTCGGCCCTGTTCCTGCCGTTTGCCGATCTCGGCCTGATCGTCGTCGACGAGGAGCACGAGGCCGCCTTCAAGCAGGAGGACCACGTCACCTACCACGCCCGCGACATGGCGGTGGTCCGTGCCCGGCTGGGCGGCATCCCGGCAGTGCTGGCCTCGGCGACGCCGTCGCTGGAAAGCCTGGCCAACGTCCAGGCCGGCCGCTACCAGCGCCTGCACCTGCCCGACCGCCATGCCGGAGCGTCCATGCCGGCGATCTCGGTGGTCGACATGCGCCGCCATCCGCCGCCGCGCGGGTTCTGGCTGTCGCCGCTGCTGGTCGCCGCGGTCGAGGAGACCCTGGCGCGGAACGAGCAGGCCATGCTCTACCTCAACCGCCGGGGCTATGCGCCGCTGACCCTGTGCCGCGGATGCGGGCACCGGCTGCAGTGCCCCCACTGCACCGCCTGGCTGGTCGAGCACCGGCTGGCCGGCCGGCTGGTCTGCCACCACTGCGGCCACTTCATCCGCCCGCCGAGCAAATGCCCCCAATGCGAGGCCGAGGACAGCTTCGCCGCCTGCGGCCCAGGCGTCGAGCGCATCGCCGAGGAGGCCGCCCACCGCTTTCCCGGCGCCCGGCTGGCGGTGATGGCCTCGGACACCATCGCCGGGCCGCACGCGGCTGCCGAGTTCGTCCGCCAGATCGCCGACCACGAGGTCGACCTGCTGGTCGGCACCCAGATCGTCGCCAAGGGCTATCACTTTCCCATGCTGACCCTGGTGGGCGTGGTCGACGCAGACCTGGGCCTGGCCGGCGGCGACCTGCGCGCCGCCGAGCGCACCCACCAGCTGCTCAGCCAGGTGGCCGGCCGCGCCGGGCGCGCCGAGCGACCGGGCCGGGTGCTGCTGCAGACCTATGAACCCGATCATCCGGTGATCCGCGCCCTGGTCTCGGGCGACCGCGACGCCTTCATCGCCAGCGAGGCCGAGGCCCGCCGCGACGCCGTCATGCCGCCCTTCGGCCGGCTGGCGGCACTGGTGGTGTCGGGCCCCGACCCGGCTGCGCTCGACGACTTCACCCGCGCGCTGGCGCGTGCCGCCCCCCACGGGTCCGGGGTCGAGGTGCTGGGCCCGGCGCCGGCGCCGCTGGCCCTGCTGCGCGGCCGCCACCGCCGCCGCTTCCTGGTCAAGGCCGGCCGCCAGGTTGCCATGCAGACCCTGCTGAAGGACTGGCTGGCCAAGGTCCACCCGCCCGGCGGCGTCCGCGTCCAGGTCGACGTGGATCCCTACAGCTTCTTGTGAACGGATTGAGCCGTCACCCCCGGGCTCGACCCGGGGGGCCGTGGATGGCCGGTTCGAGCCCGGCCATGACGAAGGGTCAGGCGGATTTCCTCAGCAGCGCCAGGATCTCGGCGGCGGCCTTGGGGATGTTGGTGCCGGGGCCGTAGATGGCGGCGACGCCGGCGGCCTTGAGCGCGTCGTAGTCCTGGCTGGGGATGACGCCGCCGGCGACCACCAGGATGTCCTCGGCGCCCTGCTTCTTCAACTCGCCGATCAGCGCCGGCACCAGGGTCTTGTGGCCGGCGGCCAGGCTGGAGGCGGCGACGATGTGCACGTCGTTCTCCACCGCCTGGCGGGCGGCTTCCTCGGGGGTCTGGAACAGCGGGCCGATGTCGACGTCGAAGCCCAGGTCGGCGAACGCGGTGGCGATCACCTTGGCGCCGCGGTCGTGGCCGTCCTGGCCCATCTTGACCACCAGGATGCGCGGCCGGCGGCCTTCCGCCTTGGCGAACGCCTCGATGTCGGATTTGAGCTGGGCAAAGCCCTCGTCGCCCTGCCACACGCCGCCATAGACGCCCGAGATCGAGCGGATCTCGGCGCGGTGGCGGGTGAACGCGGTTTCCAGGGCGTCGGAAATCTCGCCCACGGTGGCGCGCGCCCGGGTGGCGGCCACCGCCAGCTCCAGCAGGTTGCCCCGGCCCGAGGCGGCGGCATCGGCCAGCGCCTTCAGCGCGGCTTCGCAGCGGGCGGCGTCGCGGCTGGCCTTGATGGCGTTCAGCCGGGCGATCTGGGCTTCGCGCACCTTGGTGTTGTCGACCTCGAGGATGGGCAGCTCGGCCTCGTCCTTCGGCTGGTACTTGTTGACGCCGACCACCACCTCGGCGCCCTTGTCGATGCGGGCCTGGCGGCGGGCCGCCGCCTCCTCGATCTTCAGCTTGGGCATGCCCGACTCGACCGCCTTGGTCATGCCGCCCAGGCTTTCCACCTCCTCGATCAGCTTCCAGGCTTCCTCGGCCAGCGACGCGGTCAGCGCCTCGACGTAGTAGGAGCCGCCCAGCGGGTCGACCACGTGGGGGATGCCGGTCTCCTCGGCGATGATCAGCTGGGTGTTGCGCGCGATCCTGGCCGAGAACGGGGTGGGCAGGGCGATCGCCTCGTCCAGCGCGTTGGTGTGCAGGCTTTGGGTGCCGCCCAGCACCGCCGCCATGGCCTCGATGGTGGTGCGGACGACGTTGTTGTAGGCGTCCTTCTCGGTCAAGGACACGCCCGAGGTCTGGCAGTGGGTGCGCAGCGCCATGCTGGCCGGCTTCTGCGGATCGAACTGCTTGATGATGCGCGCCCACAGCAGGCGGGCGGCGCGCAGCTTGGCCACCTCCATGAAGAAGTTCATGCCGATGGCGAAGAAGAACGACAGCCGCCCGGCGAAGTCGTCGATCTTCAGGCCGCGGGCCAGGGCCGAGCGCACGTACTCAAGGCCGTCGGCGAGCGTGAAGGCCAGCTCCTGGACCGCGGTGGCCCCGGCCTCCTGCATGTGGTAGCCCGAGATCGAGATCGAGTTGAAGCGCGGCATGTGCTTCGACGTGTACTCGATGATGTCGGCGACGATGCGCATGGAAGGCGCCGGCGGGTAGATATAGGTGTTGCGGACCATGAACTCCTTGAGGATGTCGTTCTGGATGGTCCCGCTCAGCAGTTCCTGGGCCACGCCCTGTTCTTCCGCCGCGACGATGTAGCCGGCCAGAACGGGGAGCACCGCGCCGTTCATGGTCATCGACACGCTCATCTTGTCGAGCGGGATGCCGTCGAACAGGATCTTCATGTCCTCGACCGAATCGATGGCCACGCCCGCCTTGCCGACGTCGCCGACCACCCGCGGATGGTCCGAATCGTAGCCGCGGTGGGTGGCCAGGTCGAAGGCCACCGACAGGCCCATCTGCCCGGCGGCCAGGTTGGCGCGGTAGAAGGCGTTGGACTCCTCGGCGGTCGAGAAGCCGGCATACTGGCGGATCGTCCACGGCCGGTGCGCGTACATGGTGGCCCGCGGCCCGCGCACGAAGGGCGGGAAGCCGGGCAGGCTGTCCAGGTGCCCAAGCCCCTCGAGGTCGGCCGCCGTGTACAGCGGCTTGACCCGGATCCCCTCGGGGGTCTCCCACGCCAGCTTGTCCGGGCTGTCGCCCTTCAGGTCCTTCGACGCCAGCCCCTGCCAGTCGGCAACGGTCTTCGAGGGGAAATCGGTCATGGGAAAGTCCTTCGCTGAGACGACCCGAGCGGGCGGGAGTATAGCCACCCGCGGGCAGGTACGTCACGGTCGACGACGACGGCGCCCCCATTTAAGGTGTGAGCCTCGTTTCCCCCGGAGGATCCATGACCACGGCCCCGACCGGCTTCGCCGTCCTGCGCCACCGCGAGTTCCGCCTGTACGTGGCGGCCCGCTTCCTGTCGTCGGTGGCGCTGATGATGCTGGGAGTGGCGGTGGGCTGGCAGGTCTATGCCCTGACCGGCGACGCGCTGGCGCTGGGCTTCGTCGGCCTGGCCCAGTTCGCGCCGGCGTTCCTGCTGACCCTGCCCGGCGGCCAAACCGCCGACCGCTTCGACCGCCGCCGCATCCTGCAGGTGGCCATGGCGGTCGAGGTAGTGGCCGCGCTGGGCCTGCTGGCGTTTGCCCTCGAGCCCGCTCCGCCGGTGGCCGGCATCTATGCGATTCTGGTGGTGATGGGCTCGGCCCGGGCGTTCATCGCCCCGGCCAGCCAGTCGCTGGTGCCGCTCTTGGTCGGGCCCGAGCTGTTTCCGCGCGCCGTGGCCATCAACTCGACCGCCTGGCAGAGCGCGGTGATCGCCGGCCCGGCGCTGGGCGGCCTGCTCTATGCGGCGGGCGCGGCGGTGGTTTACGGCGTCGCCGCGGCGCTGCTGGCCGCCTCCATGCTGATGGTGGCCCGCCTGAAGGCCCGCCTGGCGGTGGTATCCGACCGGCCCAAGGGTCTGGACGGGCTGCTGGAAGGCGTGCGCTTCGTCTGGCGCCGCAAGGACATCCTGGGCGCCATCTCGCTCGACCTGTTCGCGGTGCTGCTGGGCGGCGCCACCGCGCTGTTGCCCATCTATGCCGGCGACATCCTGCACACCGGCCCGCTGGGGTTGGGCCTGTTGCGCAGCGCACCCGCGGTGGGCGCGGCCGCCATGGCGGTGTGGCTGGCCCACCATCCGCTGCAGCGCCGCGCCGGCCATACGCTGTTCATCGCGGTGGCCATCTTCGGCCTGGCCACCATCGCCTTCGGGGTGTCGACCTGGTTCCCGCTGTCGCTGGCCGCCCTGGTGGTGCTGGGTGCGGCCGACATGATCAGCGTGGTGGTGCGCCAAACCCTGGTGCAGATCGAAACCCCCGACGCCATGCGCGGCCGGGTCAGCGCCGTCAACCTGGTGTTCATCGGCGCGTCCAACGAGCTGGGCGAGTTCGAATCGGGCGTCACCGCCGCCTGGCTGGGCACGGTGCCGGCGGTGGTCATCGGCGGCCTGGGCACCCTGGCGGTGGCGGCCATCTGGGCGTGGAAATTCCCGGCGCTGAGACGGATCGACAAGCTGAGCTGAAGGC
Organism: Actinomycetota bacterium; assembly: GCA_050260215.1. Classification (GTDB taxonomy): domain Bacteria; phylum Pseudomonadota; class Alphaproteobacteria; order Rhodospirillales; family Magnetospirillaceae; genus JBLNBU01. Next base: position 15,335 of record JBLNBU010000088.1, on the reverse strand, counting down.
GGAACGCCGGTCAGGCGTCCTTCTTGCGGGCCACCCAGCCGCCGAAGCACAGTGCGCGGAAGAACGGTTGGGGGGCGTCGAAGCCGGCCTGGTCCATCAGTTCGGCCAGGCGGGCCTCGGTGACCGGATGGATGTCGCGGTCGACGTGGCGGAAGCCCTTGTCGACGTCTTCCTCGGGGATGCCCGCCGACAGCTGCAGGTGGCGCCACCAGCCGCGCAGCTGCTGCTGCCAGTCGTCGTCCCAGCTGCCGAACAGGTCGGCCAGCACCAGCGGCGATCCGGGCTTCAGGTGCTCGGCGACCTCGGTCAGCAGTTGCAGCTTCTGGCCGTCGTCGGGCAGGAAGTGCATGACCAGCAGCAAGGTGGCGGCGTCGAAGGGCTCGAACTTGGGCAGGTCGGCGACCTTGGACGGGTACAGGCGCACCCGCTCGGTCAAGTGGTGGGCGGTCACCTTGCGCTCGGCATGGGCCAGCATGTCCTTGGACGGGTCGACGCCGACCACGTGCATGGCCGGGCAGCTTTGCGCCAGGGCGACGCATTCGACCCCGGTGCCGGCGCCCACCACCAGGGCGCGGCCCTTGCCCTTGGTGATCTCGGCGACGATGACGCAGGCCAGGAAGTGCAGCGGCTCGTAGCCCGGGATCGCCTCGCGCACGCGGGCGTCATAGGCCGCCGCCCGGTCGGCATGGAAGCGGCGGACACTGGGATCGGCGTCATCGGACATCGGCATCGCCCCATTGGCTCAGTCGGCGGGAAAGGCATCCAGCTGGCGCAGCGCCTCGCCCACCACCATGGCGGCCGCCTGGGCGACGTTGAGCGACCGCGCCCCCGCCGCCTGGGGGATGCGCACCCGCGCCGCCGCCGCCGCGGCGACCTCGGGGGGCACCCCGGCGCTCTCTCGCCCGACCATGATGATGTCTGCAGGCGAAAATGAAAAGCGGTCGTAGCGATGCTCGCCCCGGGTGGTCAGCAGCACCAACCGCCTCTGCCGGGCTGCCAGGTGGGCGGCGAAGTCCTGCCACGATGGGTGGCGGGCCCATCTGGCCCTTTCGATATAGTCCATTCCGGCACGCCGCATCTTGCGATCATCAAAAACAAAGCCGCAAGGCTCGATAATATCGACATGTATCCCGAGGCAAGCTGAAAGACGCAGCAGCGCACCCGCGTTCTGGGGTATGTCGGGCTGATAAAGGGCAAGGGAAACCGTATCCCACATGACCGAAATCACAGCCCCCCATTCGGGGAGGCGGCATCCATCCATTTCGGGCCGATCGTATATTCGATAAATCTCAAGTTTGTTGACTCGCCTGTTGAATCGGCCCCGCCGATGTGGTTAATAGTCCCGCTTCCGCGGGCCAACAAGAGGTTAAGTCAATGGCTGATCAGGCAACCCATGCCCAGCCGATGGATGGGCAGTCGCGGCGGGATTTCCTGCTGTATGCCTCCACTGCCGTCGGTGTGGTCGGGACTGGTGTCGCGCTCTGGCCGTTCGTGCATAGCATGAACCCGGCCGCCGACACTCTGGCGCTTTCCACCACCGAGGTCGACATCACTCCGGTCCAGCCCGGGCAGGCGATCACCGTCGTCTGGCGCGGCAAGCCGGTCTTCGTCCGCCACCGCACCGCCGACGAGATCGCGGCGGCGGCCAAGGACGACGGGGCCGAGCTGCGCGATCCGGCCAAGGACGCCACCCGCGTCCAGAAGTCCGAATGGCTGATCCTGGTCGGCGTCTGCACCCACCTGGGCTGCGTGCCGCTGGGCCAGAAGCCCGCCGACCCCAAGGGTGAGTTCGGCGGCTGGTTCTGCCCCTGCCACGGGTCGCACTACGACACCTCGGGCCGCATCCGCAAGGGCCCGGCGCCCAAGAACCTGGCGGTGCCGCCCTACCAGTTCACCACCGACCATTCCATCCGGATCGGCTGAGGACCCAAACAATGAGCGGTCTCAAGAGCGACAACAAGATCATCAACTGGGTCGACTCCCGGTTGCCGATCTTCTCGATGATGCAGCACAGCGCCGTCGAGTACCCGACCCCGAAGAACCTGAACTACTGGTGGAATTTCGGCTCGCTGGCCGGGTTCATGCTGGTGATCATGATCCTGACGGGCATCTTCCTGGCGATGAACTACGCCGCCAACACGGCCATCGCCTTCGACTCGGTCGAGCGCATCATGCGCGACGTCAACTACGGTTGGCTGCTGCGCTACCTGCACGCCAACGGCGCGTCGATGTTCTTCATCCTGGTCTACATCCACATCTTCCGGAACCTGTACTACGGCTCGTACAAGTCCCCGCGTGAGATCCTGTGGTTCGTGGGCATCGCCATCTTCCTGGCGATGATGGCGACCGGCTTCATGGGCTACGTGCTGCCCTGGGGCCAGATGTCGTTCTGGGGTGCGACGGTCATCACCAACCTGTTCTCGGCGTTCCCGGTGGTCGGCGACTACATCGTCACCCTGCTGTGGGGCGGCTTCTCGGTGGACAACCCGACGCTCAACCGCTTCTTCGCCCTGCACTACCTGCTGCCCTTCGTGATCTTCGCGCTGGTGTTCGTGCACGTGTGGGCGCTGCATACGGTGAAGTCGAACAACCCGCTGGGCATCGACATCAAGGGTCCGCAGGACACCATCCCGTTCCACCCCTACTACACGATCAAGGACCTGTTCGGCATCGGCGTGTTCCTGATGTTCTACATGGCCTTCGTGTTCTGGGCGCCCAACTTCTTCGGCGAGCCGGACAACTACATCCCGGCCAACCCGATGGTGACCCCGCCGCACATCGTGCCCGAATGGTACTACCTGCCGTTCTATGCGATCCTGCGCGCCTTCACCATGGACATCTGGTTCATCCCGGCGAAGCTGCAGGGCGTGGTGGCGATGTTCTCGGCCATCCTGATCCTGTTCGCGCTGCCCTGGCTGGACACCTCGAAGGTGCGCTCGGCCAAGTTCCGCCCGCTGTACAAGCAGTTCTTCTGGCTGTTCGTGGTCGACTGCCTGGTGCTGGGCTACGTGGGCGGCAAGCCGGCCGAGGGCGTGCTGATCACCATCGGTCAGCTGGCCACCGCCTACTACTTCTTCCACTTCCTGGTTCTGATGCCGCTGCTGGGCAAGCTCGAGACGCCGAAGCCCCTGCCGGCCAGCATCAGCGCCCCCGTGATCAAGGGCGGCGGCAGCATCGCTTCCGGTGCCACCGCCAAGCCGATGGAGAAGGCGTAATGCGTAAGCTCTTCCGTATCGCGCTGGTGGCTGCCGGTCTGGCCGTCACCACCGGGGCCGCGGTCGCCTCGGAAGGCGGCGCGCCGCTGATGAAGCCGGGCTTCTCGTTCGAAGGGGTGTTCGGCCAGTACGACAAGGCGGCGCTCAAGCGCGGCTGGCAGATCTATCACGACGTGTGCTCGAACTGCCATTCCATGCGGCTGCTGTCCTACCGCAACCTGGCCTATGTCGGCCTCAGCGACGATCAGATCAAGACCGTCGCCGGCGAGAAGGAGGTCCAGGACGGCCCCAACGACGAAGGCCAGATGTTCATGCGCTCGGCCCGGGCCTCGGACCGCTTCGTCCCGCCGTTCCCCAACGATCAGGCGGCGCGTGCGTCCAACAACGGCGCCCTGCCCCCCGACCTGTCGCTGATGACCAAGGCCCGGCCGCACGGTCCGGACTACGTCTACTCGCTGCTGCTGGGCTTCGAGGACACCCCGCCGGAAGGCGCGGTGGTGCCCGAGGGGATGTTCTACAACAAGGTCTTCCCCGGCCATAACATCGGCATGCCGCCCCAGCTGCAGGACGACCTGGTGACCTACGAGGACGGCACCAAGGCGACCAAGGAGCAGGAAGCCAAGGACATCGTGACCTTCCTCAACTGGGCCGCCGAGCCCGAGCTCGATGCCCGCAAGAGCATGGGCCTCAAGGTCATGCTTTTCCTGGCGGTGATGACGGCGCTGTTCTATGCGCTGAAGCGCCAGATCTGGAAGGACGTCCACTAAGCCTGGACGCCCGCGGAAAAATGGGGCCGCCGTCGCAAGACGGCGGCCTTTTTTTCGTTCCGGCCCGTTAACCCCCTCTCCCCCGGAGCTTAGGAATCACGCAGTTGCCCCCCCGGCCGAATTGGCCTAAAAGCAGCCGGTCAAATTCCGACGGACGAGGGCGGTTTCTCATGGCTGACGGCAATTCGCGCCCGGTGCTGGGCATCATCGGCGGTTCGGGCGTCTATGACATCGACGGGCTCGCCAACAAGGAATGGCGCAAGGTCGAGAGCCCCTTCGGCGCCCCCTCGGATGAGCTTTTGTTCGGCGAGCTGAACGGCCAGAAGCTGGTGTTCCTGCCCCGCCACGGCCGCGGCCACCGCATCCCGCCGTCCGAGCTGAACTACCGCGCCAACATCGACGCCATGAAGCGCGCCGGCGCCACCGAAATCGTCTCGGTCTCGGCGGTCGGCAGCCTGAAGGAAGAGCTGCCGCCCGGCACCTTCGTCATCGTCGACCAGTTCATCGACCGCACCTTCGCGCGGGTCAAAAGCTTCTTCTCCACCGGGCTGGTGGCGCATGTGTCGGTGGCGCACCCGGTGTGCTCGCGCCTGGGCGACATCATCGAGGCGGCCGCGACCCAAGCCGGCATCATCGCCGTGCGTGGCGGCACCTATCTGGTGATGGAAGGCCCCCAGTTCTCGACCAAGGCCGAGAGCGAGCTGTACCGCCAGTGGGGCTGCGACGTCATCGGCATGACCAACATGCCCGAGGCCAAGTTGGCCCGCGAAGCCGAGATGTGCTACGCCACCGTGGCCATGGTCACCGACTATGATTGCTGGCACCCCGACCACGACGCGGTCACCGTCGAGCAGGTGGTCAAGGTGCTGCTGGCCAATGCCGACAACGCGCGCAACCTGGTCAAGGCCATCGCCCCCAAGGTCACCGACCGCCAGGGCCCCTGCCGCTGCGGCTGCCACACCGCGCTCGAGCACGCCGTCATCACCCACGGCGACGTCCGCGATCCCAAGCTGGCCGAGGCGCTGTCCGCCGTCGCCGGGCGCGTGCTGAAGCCGGCCGGCTGACCCGGATGACGCAGTCGGGGCTGCGCGACCGCTCGAGGCTGTTCGCCGTCCTGGTGGTCGGCGCCGTCACCCTGTGGCGCGCCGCCCTGCTGGCCTTCGACTCCCCGCTGCTGTCCTTCGACGAGGCGCAGTACTGGGCCTGGGCCCAGACCCTGCAGCTGGGCTACTACTCGAAGCCGCCGATGGTCGCCTGGGCCATCGCCGCCACCACTGCCTTGTGCGGCGAGGGCGAAGGCTGCATCAAGGCGGGATCGCTGGTCGCCCACACCGGCACCGCCATCCTGCTGGGCCTGCTGGGGCGGCGCCTGTTCGGCCCGTGGGTCGGGGCGTGGTCGGCCGTGCTGTGGACGACCCTGCCGGCGGTGTCCTTGTCGGCGATGATGATCACCACCGACCCGTTCCTGCTGTTCTTCTGGGCCGCCGCCCTGCTGGCGCTGGTCGAGGCGGCCGAGGCGGGGCCGGGCGTCAATCGCTGGTGGGTGGCGCTGGGGCTGTGCTTTGGCCTCGGCCTGCTGGCCAAGTACGCCATGGTGCTGTTCCTGCTGGGGCTGGTGCTGTGGCTGGTCACCACGCCCGAGCGCCGCCGCCTGGCCCGCGGGCCGGGCCTGTGGACGGCCGTGGTGCTGGGGCTGCTGGTCTATGCGCCCAACGCCCTGTGGAACGCCGCCAACGGCTTCGTCAGCTTCAAGCACACCCGCGACAACGCCCATCTCGCCGGTACCCTGTTCCATCCGGGCAAGCTGGCCGAATTCGCCGCCGGCCAGTTCGGGGTGTTCGGGCCGCTGCTGTTCGCCGGGCTGCTGGCCGCCATGGTGGGCGCCTATCGCGGCCGCGACGGGCGCGAGCGGCTCTTGGCCTCGTTCACCGTGCCGCTGCTGGCGATCATGGCCGTCGAGGCGCTGCTGTCGCGCGCCAACGCCAACTGGACCGCGCCGGCATTCGTGGCCGGCACCGTGCTGGTCGCCGCCTGGGGAGTGCACCGCGCGCCCCTGCTGCTGAAGGCGTCGCTGGCGCTGCACCTGGCCGGCGCGGCGGTGCTGTACGACCTGGACGGCGTGCGCCGCCTGGCCGGCCTGCCCGACAGCGCCAAATACGACCCGCAGAAGCGCATCAAGGGCTGGGACCAGGTCGGCGCCCGGGTCTCCGAGCTGCTGGCCGAGCGCCCCGGCGCCCGCCTGCTGGCCGACGAGCGCAAGGTCATCGCCACCCTGACCTACTATGTGCGCCCACACCCCCTGGACGCGGTCAAGTGGAACGGCGACGGCCGCATCCACGACCACTTCGACCAGGTCTCGCGCCTGGAGCCGGGGCCGGGCGAGTACGTCTACGTCACCGAGCAGGACAGCGAGCCCACCTCGCTGCTCAACTGCTTCGACGGGGCCGAGCGCCTGCCCGACATCGTCGTGCCTGTCCACGCCGACTATGGACGCCGGCTGATGGCCTGGCGGCTGTCAGGGTTCAGGGGCTACAAATGACCGGCCTGGCCCTGACCCGCTCGCTACGCGAGCACCCGTGGCGGTGGACGGCGGTGCTGCTGCTGGTGCCGCTGGCAGCGTTCCCCCAGATCGACATCTCCGTTTCGGCGCTGTTCTTCTCGCCGGTCCGGCAGATCTTCCCGTTCCGCATCCATCCGGTGGGCGAGTTCGTGCGCAAGCAGATGCCCATCGGCCTGTTCGCCCTGGCCGGGGCGGTGGCGGCGCTGTGGGCCGGTGCCGAGCTTCTGCGCCGGCCGCTGCTGGGGGTGACGCGGCGCATCGGCGCCTATCTCTTGCTGTCGCTGGCGCTGGGGCCGGGGCTGCTGGTCAACCTGGTGCTGAAGGACCAGTGGGGCCGCCCGCGGCCGTCGACCATCGCCGAGTTCTCCGGCAAGCTGCACTATGCCCGCCCGCTTTGGCCGTCGGGCCAGTGCGACGACAACTGCTCGTTTCCCTCGGGCCACGCCGCCCTGGCCTTCTGGCTGGTGGCCTTCGCCTTCCTGGCGCCGCCGCGGCATCGCCCGCTGGCGGTGGCGGCGGCGCTGCTGTTCGGCGCCCTGGTCGGGCTGGTCCGCATCGCCCAAGGCGGGCATTTCCTTTCGGACGTGGCCTTCTCCGGAGTGCTGACCGTAGGGCTGACCTGGTGGCTGTACTGCCGGCTGGTCACCCCCCGCCGGACGCCCTCCCCAAAAAATGTTGATGGCGAAACGGCCGAGTCGCGGTAAAGCCCTAGGCGACGGGCGAGTCTTCGGGTAATGATATCCGCTCAGACTGACCTTGGCGTGACCGCCCGGGCGGAATGCTCTCGCTCGGCGCGGGGGTCTTGCTTACTTATCGATGAGAACGACACATGGCATGGAACCGAGATAATCATGGCAATCGCCGCGAGCGTGGGCGGCGGGACGACTTCGGCGAGCCGGCTTTCGAGCCGCGGCCTCACCGCAGCGCTACCAGCGACTTCAACCGCCACGCCGTCAGCCAGGCGAACGTCACCGCCACGGTGAAGTGGTTCAATGCCGCCAAGGGCTTCGGCTTCGTCGCCCCCGCCGACGGGACGCCGGACGCCTTCCTGCACATCTCGGCGCTCGAGCGCGCCGGCATGACCCAGATCGCCGAAGGCGCCACCATCGTGTGCGACCTCGGCCAGGGCCAGCGCGGCCCGCAGGTCGTCGCCGTGCATGAGGTCGACTCCAGCACCGCCGTCGCCAAGCCGACCGGCGGTGGCATGGGTGGCGGCGCCCGCCGCGAGGACCGCGGCCCGTCGCAGACCGTCGAAGGCGTCGTCAAGTTCTTCTCGGCCGAGAAGGGCTTCGGCTTCGTGGCCGTCGACGAGGGTGGCAAGGACGTGTTCGTCCACGTCAAGGCCCTCGAGCGCTCGGGCATCAAGAGCCTCGAGTCCGGCCAGCGCGTGCGCGTGACCACCACGCTGGGCCTCAAGGGCCCGCAGGCGGACACCGTCGCCATCATCTGATTTCGACGCCCTGTCGATCGGACGAAGGGCCCGCCGGCCAGGTGCCGGCGGGCCTTTTGCGTCCATGGCCCAGGGGGCTCGGCGGGGGATTTTTCGCGTACGCAAAATTTCCTGTTGACGGTGAATCGGTATTCCGGTACCTATTTGCTCATTACTGCTTTGTCTCCCTGAGATGACATTGGCGGGGTCCCGGGCAACCGGGCCCCGCCTCTTTTTTGCCTTGGTTGCACCGCACAATATCCCTATGCCAAAAGTTCGGGCCGGCCTTGTTTTCCCTTGCCTTCGGGCATGTTCGCGGCGCACAAAATAGGGGTAACAACACCACGCCGGAGAGCACCTGCGATGCTTGGACCAGAGGAACTGCGCCTGCTCGAAGAGACCATCGGCGAAGAGTTCGGCGAGCGCCCGCAGAACGGTCGCCGCAGTCCCTATCTGTCGCCCGCCTTCGCCACCGGCGTGGCGGTCACCAAGGCGGTGGCCGGCAATCTGAAGCGCTTCGACCCCTTCGCCCGCAAGCGCTGACGGATCTCGTCACCCTCGGGCTTGCCCCGAGGGTCCACCCGCCGCCGGCCGGGAAACGGTCAGGACACCCGGCCCCGCCAGGGGATGAACGCCGGCACCCGCGCGCGGTAATCGGCATAGGCGGCACCATAGAGCCCGAGCAGCCGGCGCTCCTCGAACCAGGTACCGGCCAGCAGGTACAGGCTGCCCCACGCCGCCGTGGCCAGGCCCAAGGGCGACAGGGCCGCACCCCACAGGATCAGGAAGCCGGCGGCATAGAAGGGATGGCGCACCCAGGCGTGGATCCCGCCGGTCCCCAGCGGTTCGTCGTCACCGGCGCCTTTCAGCTGGGCGGTGCCCGCCAGCCGGCCCAGATCGTACCAGCGCCCCGCCACCACCATCAGCACCCAGCCGGACAGATGCACCGCCGCCATGGCCGCCTTCAGCCAGCCCGGCAGGTCGAAGGCGGGCTCGCCTCCCAACACCGCGGCACCGACGCCTGCGACCGCGGCGAACTGCGCCAGGGCGACCAGGTTGTAGGCGATGCGGTGCCAGCGCCCCGCCCAGGCCTTCAGCCGCCCGCCGGCCAGCCCGCTGTGGGTTGCCGCGAAGGCCAGCCAGGCCAGGGCGTAGACGAGATGCGCGGTCACAGCGGCTCGATGTCTCCCGTCTGCTCCATCTCGGCAGCCTGGCGGGCATAGTCGGCGACACGGCCCTCGGCGATGGCGGCGCGCAGGCCCGCCATGACCTCCTGGTAGCGGTGCAGGTTGTGCCAGGTCAGCAGCATCGGCCCCAGGATCTCTTCCGAGCGGATCAGGTGGTGCAGATAGGCGCGCGAGTACTGCCGGCAGGCGGGGCAGCCGCAGGCCTCGTCCAGCGGCCGCGGGTCGTCCTGGTGGCGGGCGTTGCGCAGGTTCAGCGTACCGCGCCGGGTGAAGGCCTGGGCGGTTCGGCCCGAGCGGGTGGGCATGACACAGTCGAACATGTCGACGCCGCGCAACACCGCGCCGATGATGTCGCTGGGGCGCCCCACCCCCATCAGGTAGCGCGGCCGGTCAGCCGGCAGCAGCGGCGTGGTGACGTCCAGGGTGGCGAACATGGCCTCCTGGCCTTCGCCCACCGCCAGTCCGCCGACCGCATAGCCGTCGAAGCCGATGTCGATCAGGGCGCGGGCCGATTCCGCCCGCAGGTCGGGATAGACGCCGCCCTGGACGATACCGAACAGGCCATAGCCCGGCCGCGGCACGAAGGCGTGCTTCGAGCGGCCGGCCCAGCGCATGGACAGGCGCATGCTGTCGGCCGCCTGCTCGTGGGTGGCGGGAAACGGGGTGCACTCGTCGAAGGCCATGGTGATGTCGGCATCCAGCAGGTTCTGGATCTCCATGGACCGCTCGGGCGTCAGGCGGTGGCTGGAACCGTCATGGTGCGACTGGAAGGTGACGCCGTCGGCGTCGATCTTGCGCAGCTTGGCCAGGCTCATCACCTGGAAGCCGCCCGAATCGGTCAAGATCGGTCCCGGCCAGTTCATGAAGCGATGCAGCCCGCCGAGGCGCGCCACCCGCTCGGCGCCCGGGCGCAGCATCAGGTGGTAGGTGTTGCCCAGGATGATCTGGGCGCCGGTGGCCGCCACCGACTCCGGCATCATCGCCTTGACCGTGGCGGCGGTGCCCACCGGCATGAAGGCGGGCGTGTCGATCACGCCGTGGGCGGTGTGCAGCCGCCCCACCCGCGCAGGCCCGTCAGTGGCGAGAAGGTCGAAGGCGAAGGTGGTCATCAGTCTCGCTCCAGCAGGCAGGCGTCGCCGTAGGAATAGAACCGGTAGCCGGCCGCCTTGGCGTGCTCGTAGGCGGCGCGCATGCGCTCCAGCCCCGAGAACGCCGACACCAGCATGAACAGGGTCGAGCGCGGCAGGTGGAAGTTGGTCATCAGCACGTCGACCACCCGGAAGCGATAGCCCGGCGTGATGAAGATGTCGGTGGCGGCGTCGAAGGGGGCAAGGCTGCCGTCGGGCGCGGCGGCGCTTTCCAGCAGCCGGAGCGCGGTCGTGCCCACCGCCACCACCCGGCCGCCGGCGGCGCGGGCGGCGTTGACCGCCGCCGCCGCCTCGGCCGTGACCACGCCCAGTTCGGCATGCATGCGGTGGTCGTCGGTGTCGTCGACCTTGACCGGCAGGAAGGTGCCGGCGCCCACATGCAGGGTCACCGCCACGCGGCTTACCCCACGGGCATCGATGGCGGCCAGCAGCTCGGGGGTGAAGTGCAGGCCGGCGGTGGGGGCGGCCACCGCGCCGTCCCGGCGGGCGTAGACCGTCTGGTAGTCGGCGCGGTCGCGCCCGTCGGCCTCGCCCTTGCGGATATAGGGCGGCAGCGGCATGCGGCCGTGGGCTTCCAGGGCCGCCATCAATGCGGCGCCGCCGCGGTCGAAGCGCAGTTCCACCTCGCCGCCCTCGCCCTTGCCCGCCACCTCGGCGGCGAACCCCTCGGCGAAGGCAAGCGTGTCGCCCGGCTTCAGCTTCTTGGCCGGACGGGCAAACACCATCCACGCACAGTCCGACAGGCGCTGGTGCAAGGTGACCTCGACCCCGGCCTGGCCGCGGCGGCCGAACAGGCGCGCCGGGATGACCCGGGTGTCGTTGAACACCATCACGTCGCCGGGCCGCAGCAGCCCGGGCAGGTCGCGCACGCCGAGATCGACCAGGCCGCCGGCGCCCATGTGCAGCAGGCGCGCCGAATCGCGCGGGCTGGCAGGGCGGTCGGCGATCAGCTCGCGGGGCAGGTCGAAGTCGAAGTCGTCCACACGCATGGGCGGGGTGTAGGCGCGCCTGCCGGCGCCGTCAATACTCCTCCTCAGGCCCCCTCGACGACGGGGGGCGGCCTTTGCCATGATGGGCGCCATGAAGGACCACCACGCCACCGACCTGTTTCCTCCCATCGAGCCCCACGACGCCGGCTGGCTGCCGGTGGACGGCGGCCACCAGGTCTATTGGGAAGTGTCGGGCAACCCCGAGGGCGTGCCGGTCCTGTTCCTGCACGGCGGCCCGGGGGCGGGCACGGCCCCGGCCTACCGCCGGTTCTTCGACCCGGCGTTCTGGCGCATCGTGCTGTTCGACCAGCGCGGCTGCGGCCGGTCGCGGCCGACGGCGGCCATCGAGGCCAACACCACCGCCGACCTGGTCGCCGACATCGAGGCCCTGCGCCGCCATCTCGGCGTCGCCCGCTGGCTGCAGTTCGGCGGCTCGTGGGGCAGCACGCTCGCCCTGGCCTATGGCCAGGCCCACCCCGGGCGCTGCCTGGGGTTCGTGCTGCGCGGCATCTTCCTGTTCCGCCAGGCGGAAGTGGACTGGTTCATGTCGGGCATGGGCCGCTTCTTCCCCGAGGCGGCGCAACGCCTGGCCGCGCCGCTGCCCGAGGATGAGCGCGCCGACATGCTGGCCGCCTATTACCGCCGCCTGACCCATGCCGACCCGGCGGTCCACCTGCCGGCGGCGCGCGCCTGGTGCGCCTATGAGGAGGCCTGCGCCCGGCTGCTGCCGCGCATCGAGGCGGGCGAGGCCGACCCCATGGCGCTGCTGTCCATGGCCCGGCTCGAGGCGCACTACATGGTCAACCGCGGCTTCCTGGCCGAGAACGCGCTGCTGGACGGGCTGGGGCGCATTTCCCACCTGCCGGCCACCATCGTCCAGGGCCGCTACGACGTCATCTGCCCACCGTCGACGGCCGCCGAACTGGCCGCGGCCTGGCCGGGCGCGCGCCTGACCATGGTCCCCGACGCCGGCCATTCGGCCATGGAGCCGCCCACCCGCTCGGCCCTGGTGGCGGCGGTCGAACGCATGAAGCGGGTGGTGGCGAAATAGGTTTTGGCCCGCCCCGTCTTTCGAGACGGGTCCCTACTCGGCGGCGCCGAAGAATTCCAGCTGCCACTGCATCTCGTCGGGGCGCAGCGGATAGTCGCCGGCCTTCGGCTGCAGCACCTTGACCGCCGGCAGGCGCAGCAGGCGGGTCTGCAGCAGAGCGGCGAAGGTGGGGGTCAGTTCGGCCTTCCAGCACAGGGCGACCAAGCCCTTGGCCGACTGGGTCGAGACGATCTTCTTGACCGAATCGATGGGCATGGTGGCCAGCAGCGACAGGGCGGCGGTGGTGAAGGCGACGTCGCCCGAGGCCAGCGCGGTGTCGATGGCGGTCTCGTCCAGCTGGCCGGCAGCCATCATGTCGTGGGCGCGGATCATGGCGGCGGTCTCGTCGGCGACGGCCTTGGCGTTGCCCTTGGGCTGTGCCGGCCCGCCTTCGGCCTCGATCTCGTCCAGGCGCTTGGCGACCACGGAGGCCACCGCCTTGGCCGCCTCGGGGTCCAGGTCGTTGCGGTCGGCCAGGGTCTGCAGCAGGCTGGCGGCGACGAAGCGCGCCAGCTTCGAGGCAGCCCGGGCCGGCAGGTGCGGCCGTTGCACCAGCGGCCGGTGCCATGCCTCGATGTCGGCGGCGCGGTCGACCAGGCGGTCCAGGGTTTCCTCGCGGATCTGGGCCGACGGGTTGCCCAGGAGCACGGCGATGGCGTCGACGTCGTCGGTGGCGGCGATGGCGTCGGCGACGCGGACGTTGACCTGCGAGCGGCGCGAAATCGCCGACAGGGCCCCGGCCACCGGCCCGGCGGCGATGATTTCCAGCAGATCCTCGTCGGTCAGCACCGGCGAGAACTGCAGCACCGGCCCGGCCACCGCCATCTCGGCGTCGCGGGCCAGGCGGCGGATCACCTCGGGCGGCGCGTTGGCGACGTCCTTCAGCGCCTCGGACAGGATCTGGCGCACCATGGGCAGCTGGTCGCGGGCCAGCAACTCGAGCGCCTCGAAGGTCATGCGGCGCAGGCGGTCCTGCTCGTGGGCGGACAGGCCGGGCGCGATGCGGGCGACCTTGGCGGCCAAGTCGGCGCGCACCGCCTCGTCCTGGTCGGAGGCCAGCAGCAGGTTGGCCTGGGCGGGCGAGCCGGCATTGGCGGCGACGGCGCGGCGAACCTCGGGGTTGGGGTCCTCGGCCAGGTAATAAAGAATCTCGGGGCGCAGGTTTTCGCGCGCGGCCAGTTGGGCACGGACCGCCGGGTCCTTGTGGCTGGCCAGGTCCTTGGCCTGCTCGTAGCCGAGCGGCCGCGACCCCTTGCCGAACAGGCGCGCGAACAGGCTCACCCCGCCCCCTCCTCCTCGGCCGTGGCGTCGGCGGGCGGGGCCATGCGCCAGGACCCCTTGCCGTCGCGCTTGACCTCGTACATGGCCTTGTCGGCCCGCGCCACCAGTTCGTCCAGTCCTTCGGTCGAGCAGCCGTCGTGCACGGCCACCCCCAGCGACATCTGCAGCGGCTTGTCGGGCAGGCCCGAGAAGCGGGCCAGTTGGACGCCGGCCTCGATCAGGGCGCGGCAGCGCTTCTCGGCGATGGCTTCCCCGGTGCCTTCCAGCCAGATGGCGAACTCGTCGCCGCCCAGCCGCGCCACCAGGTCGATGGGCCGCGTGTGCTGCAACAGCAGGTCGCGCACGGCGATCAGCGCCTGGTCGCCCGTCTGGTGGCCGTGGACGTCGTTGACCGCCTTGAAGTTGTCGAGGTCGACATAGATCAGGGCGGCGGGCCGGTGCTCGCGCGCCAGGCGGTGGAAGCGCCGGCTCATCTCCTCGAAGAAGGCCCGGCGGTTGAACAGCCCCGTCAGGCCGTCGGTGCGCGACAACTTCAGGATGCGCTCGTGGTTGGCGATCTGCTCGTTGGCCAGGCCGACCTGGATGGCGACGTCGTCGATCAGCAGGCGGTCGTCGTCGCTCCACCCGGGGCGCGAGCCGGTCCGCCACAGGCAGACGGCGCCGTTGATGGAGTGGCGATAGCGGCTGACGGTGGCCAGCACGTGCCAGTCGTCCTGGTCGGCGTCGAAATGGTCCGAGCCGATGAACGAGTCGAGCACCTCCTTGTCGTCGCCGGCCTCGCCCCAACTGGCCGCCAGCATGAAGTCCGAGGAATCGGGCAGGATGCGGAAGATGCGGCAGCCGGTGGCGCCCAGCGCCCGCGCGGTGGCCTCGGCCGCCGCCTTCAGCATGTCGGCGGGATCGACCTCGTCGCGGATGGTGCGCACGATGTACGACAGCAGCCGTTCACGGTTGCTGGCGCGCGACAGGGCCTGGTCGCGCAGCCGTTCCTGGGTGACGTCGCGGCAGACGCCGCGGGCGCCGCGCCACTCGCCGCCTTCGCCGCGCACCGGGGTCGACGACGCCAGCAGGCAGACCTCGAGGCCGTCGGCCTGGCGCATCCACACCTCGACCTCCTCGACCGCCAGCGAGCCCGAGAACGGCGAGGAGGCCTCGGCCTCCGCCTGGGCGACCACGAACTCGTTGGGATGACGGCCGACCAGCTCGTCGGCGGAATAGCCCAGCGCGCCCTTGGGACTGACGAAGACGAAGCGGCCGTCGCTGCCCACTTCCCAGGCGAAGTCGCTGGAAATCTCGACCAGGTCCTTGTAGCGCTGGCGCGATTCGACCAGCGCCGAGCGCAGGTTGCGTTCAAGGGTGACGTCGCGGCCCAGCACCAGGATGCGGCCGTCCTCGGCCGGCAGGGCCGCCAGTTCCAGGATCAGGGCACCGCCGCCCGGCACCGGCAGGGCCTCGACCACGCCCGAGGCGCCGCCGGGGGTGCGCAGGTGGGGCAGCGCCGCCAGCCGGCCCTGGGTGATCGCCGCCGCCAGCATCTGGGCGCGGTCGTTGGACAAAACCACCGCCCCTTCGCCATCCAGCACCACCGCCGGGCCGGGATAGGCCGCCAGGGCGGCCGTGCCCAGCACGACGCCGGCCCGCGGCGCTTGCGCCGCCCGCCCTCGGTGCT
>JBLNBU010000087.1:0-20326 GCA_050260215.1 Actinomycetota bacterium | reverse complement strand
AGGGCCTTTTCCTCCGGCAGCGCCAGCAGCGCCTCGTCGGCGGGCCCCGCATAGGCCACCGCGTCCTTCTTTTCCTCGATGCGGACGATGTTGGCGGCGCGCCGGTAGGCCACCAGCAGGTTGGCGCCGTCGTCGCTGGCCACGAAGTCCTTGAGCGCGTCGACCCGGGCCAGCAGGCGCACCAGGTCGTCCTCGCCCCCCAGGCCGAAGATGGCGTTCACCAGGTCGTGGCGCACGCCCTGCTCGCGCAGGTGGACCTTCAGGCGGTCGGCGAAGAAGTCCAGCAGGTCGGCGGCGGTGGCGTCGGCCGGGCGCGACAGCTGGGCGGCGCCGTATTCGGCATGGGCCAGCTTGAAGAAGGCCGCCAGCGGCAGGCGCAGCCTGTTTTCGACCACCAGGCGGATGACGCCGAGCGCCTGGCGGCGCAGGGCGAACGGGTCCTTCGAGCCGGTGGGCTTCTCGTCGATGGCGAAGAAGCCGACCAGCGAGTCGATCTTGTCGGCCAGGGCCACGCACACCGACAAGGGCGCGGTCGGGCAGCGGTCCGACGGCCCCTGGGGCGAGTAGTGCTCGGCCACCGCCTCGGCCACCTCGGGCTTCTCGCCGTCGTGCAGAGCGTAGTACCGGCCCATGATGCCTTGCAACTCGGGGAACTCGCCCACCATCTCGGTCGACAGGTCGGCCTTGGCCAGCTCGGCGGCGCGCTCGGCCTCGGCGGCATGCACGCCCTCGACGTAGAAGGTCAGGTGGCGGGCCAGGCCCTTGATGCGCCCGACCTTGTCGGCCAGCGTGCCCAGGCGGGCATAGAACAGGCGCTCGGCCAGCTTGGGCAGGCGCGAGGCCAGCGTCGCCTTGCGGTCGGTGTCCCAGAAGAACTTGGCGTCCGACAGGCGCGCGCGCAGCACCCGCTGGTTGCCGGCAACCACGGCCTTGCCGCCGTCCTTGGTCTCCATGTTGGAGACCACGATGAAGCGGGGCGCCAGCCGGCCGTCGGCCTTCAGCAGCGAGAAGTACTTCTGGTGCGACCGCATGGCGGTGATCAGCACCTCCTGCGGCACCTCCATGAAGGAGTCGTCGATGGTACCGACCAGCACCACCGGCCACTCGACCAGGCCGGTCACCTCGGCCAGCAGGCCGTCATCCTGCTTCAGCACCAGGGATTCGGCCGCGGCGATGCGCTCGGCCTCGGCCAGGATGGTGTGGCGGCGCTGCACCGGGTCCAGCATGACCTTGGCGTCGGCCAGCCGCGCCATGTACTCGGAGAAATCCTTCACCGCGAACGGCTCGGGCGCCAGGAAGCGATGGCCGCGGGTGGTGTTGCCGGCGGCAATCGGGCCGAAGCTCACCGGCACCACCTGCCCGTCGAACAGGCACAGGATCGACTGCACCGGGCGCACCCAGCGCACCGTGTTGGCGCCCCAGCGCATGGACTTGGGCCAGGGCAGGCCGGCCATGGCCTGCTCGACCACGTCCTTCAGCACCTCGGCGGTGGGACGGCCCTTGCGCGACAGCACGGCGAACCAGAATTCGCCCTTGCCGGTGTCGCGCTTCTCCAGCTGGTCCATGGACAGGCCGGTGGACTTCAGGAAGCCGTCCATGGCCTGGTCGGGCGAGCCCACGCGGGGGCCGCGACGTTCTTCCGACACGTCGGGCTGAGCCAACGGCAGGCCTTCGACCACCAGGATCAGGCGGCGCGGGCCGACCAGGGCGCGGGCGGCATCATAGGCCAGGCCGCCGGCGTCCAGCGCGTCGCAGACCAGCTTGTGCAGGTCCTCGGCGGCGCGCGCCTGCATGCGGGCGGGAATTTCCTCGGACAGGATCTCGAGAAGCAGCTCGGCCATGGCGTCAGCCCTCCCCACCGGTGCGAGACGCCAGCCAGCCCTCGCAGCAGGCCTTGGCCAAGGCGCGCACCCGACCGATATAGGCCTGGCGCTCGGTCACCGAGATCACGCCGCGGGCGTCGAGCAGGTTGAAGCGGTGGCTGGCCTTGATGCACTGGTCGTAGGCCGGCAGGGCCAGCTTGGCGGCCAGCAGGTTCTGGCACTCCTTCTCGGCATCAAGGAAGTGCTGCAGCAGCATGCCGGTGTCGGCGTGCTCGAAGTTGTGGGCCGAATACTCGCGCTCGGCCTGCAGGAAGACGTCGCCGTACTTGACGCCCTCGCCGTTGAAGTCGAGGTCGTAGACGTTCTCGACGCCCTGGATGTACATGGCCAGGCGCTCAAGCCCATAGGTCAGCTCGACCGCGACGGGGTCGCACTCGATGCCGCCGACCTGCTGGAAATAGGTGAACTGGGTCACCTCCATGCCGTCGCACCACACTTCCCAGCCCAGGCCCCAGGCGCCCAGGGTCGGGCTTTCCCAGTCGTCCTCGACGAAGCGGATGTCGTGGGCCATGGGGTCGACGCCAAGGCGGCGCAAACTTTCCAGGTAGAGCTCCTGCGAGTTCTGCGGGCTGGGCTTCAGCAGCACCTGGAACTGGTAGTAATGCTGCAGGCGGTTGGGATTCTCGCCATAGCGGCCGTCCTTGGGCCGGCGCGACGGCTGCACATAGGCGCACTTCCACGGGTCGGGCCCCAGCGCGCGCAGCGTGGTGGCGGGGTGGAAGGTGCCGGCGCCCACCTCCATGTCGTAGGGCTGCAGGATCACGCATCCCTGCTCGGCCCAGAACGACTGAAGGGTCAGGATCAGCTGCTGGAAGCTGTGCGTCTTCGCGCTCGTTCCCATGAAATCCGCCGTGTGCAGGGAAATTGTGACAAAACCGCAGCAAACCTAGCGGTGGCCCAGCCTATGGTCAAGGTGGTCGCTGCGCTGCGGCAATTCAGGCCGGCAGGTACAGCCAGGCCAGGTAGGCCGCCGCCGCCAGGAAGGGCCCGAACGGCAGGCGCCGCGCCGGGTCCCAGCCCTTGGCCACCCCCCAGGCCAGGCCGCCCAGCGCCGCCAGCAGCACCACCCAGGGCAGCGCCAGCGGCCCGACCCAGGCGCCGGCGGCGGCCAGCAGCTTGGCGTCGCCGCCGCCCAACCCATCGCGGCCGCGCAGCCGCCGCCAGGTCGCCGACAGCAGGGCGAAGGCCAGCCAGCCGGCGGCCGCGGCCAGCAGGTGGTCGATCAATTGGTCGGGCCGGAACGAGGCCACCACCGCCAGCCCGGCCGCCAGCAGCGGCAAGGTGACCGCGTCGGGCAGGCGCTGGCGGCGGATGTCGACCAGGGCCAGCAGCAGCAGCGTCCACGCCAGGCCGCAGCCGGCCCACACCCGCCAGCCGTCCAGGGCCAGCGCCGGTACCGCCAGGACCAGGGCGGCAAGCTCCACCAGGGGATACCAGGCCGACACCGGGGCACCGCAGCCGGTGCAGCGGCCGCCGCCGGCCAGCCAGGACAACAGCGGCACCAGTTCGGTCGCGCGCAGGGTTCGGCCGCAGGCCGGACAGCAGGACCGCCCCCACAGGCTGCGGCCGTCGGCCAGCCGAAGCGCGGCACAGGCGACGAAGCTGCCGGCCACCGGTGCGGCCAGGGCGACGGCAAGGCCGTTCATGGGCCTTCCCCCTGGCGCCAGGCCAGCATCTCGATGGGCCGCTTGGGTTCGCGGGTCAAATGCACCGCCGCCTCGCGCACGAACACCGCCCCGGCGGTCGTGCGCCCCACGGCGCGGATGCCGATGGTGCGCGCCGCCGACAGGGCCGGCCGCGCCGGCCGCAGCGACAAGATGGTGTCGGCCCTGGCCGGGTCCATGTCGGCAAGGGCCATCAGCACCTGGCGCGGCGCGGTGTCGAAGTCGACGTCGGGCCGATGGCCCCACACGGTCAACTGGTCCCGCACGCGGCCGAACAGCTCGGGCGTCATGCCCATGACCAAGCGCAGTTCGTCGACGCTTTCGAAGGCACCGTCGCGGGGACGCCAGGCCAGGCCGGCGCGGCGGTAGTCGTCGGCCTCGGCCCCGCCGATGCGCTTCAGCTGGTCCTCGTCGCGCCAGTCGGCGACCGCAGCGGCCAGGTCTTCGGGCCGCTCGGCGCCGGCCTGGCGGAACAGGCCAGCCAGCAAGGCTTCGTCGGCGTCGTTGAGGTCGACCAACCCGCCCTCGTCGTGCAGCACCACCGCCACTGAGCCGCCGGGCAGGTCCAGCCGGTGCGAGGCGCCGTCAACCGGCCAAGTGTTGTCGGGCGTGCCGGCGTCGGCGGCCATCAGGTCGCAGACGGCGCGCATCACCCCGGCATCGGCCAATGCCCGGGCGCGCGCCACTTCCTCGACGGTGGCGGCACCGTCCACCACCCGGCGGGCCTGGCCGATCACCGCCACCGTCGCCAGGGCCAGCAGCACGACGATCCACAGCACCGAGACCAGGGCGAAGCCGCCGTCCTTCATTCCCGCTTGCCTTCCGACGGGGGGCGCAATCCCTTCAACCGACGCCGCAGCTCGTCGGTGGCGCCGCGGGCGTCGTCGCGCGAGCGCACCACCCGGGGCGACAGCAGCACCAGCAGTTCGGTGCGCGACGCTTGGTCGTTGTTGGTGGCGAACAGGGGCCCCATGACGGGGATGTCGCCCAGGATGGGCAGGCCGTCCTTGCCGCGGGTGCGGGTGTCGCGGATCAGGCCGCCCAGCGCGATGGTCTCGCCTGACTGCACCGCCACCGTCGAGGCGATGCGGCGCTGGCGGATGGTCGGGCTGTCGATGTTCGAGCTGGTGGTCTGGGCGACGTCGCTGACCTCCTGCTCGATGTCCAGGAACACCAGCCCGCCGGCGTTCACCCGGGGCGTCACCCGCAAGATGACGCCGGTGTCGCGGAACTGGATAGTGTTGACGATGGGCGCCTGCGGGTCGATGACGCTGCGCGCCTGCTGGGTCGCCACCGGCACCTGGTCGCCGACCTGCAGCTGCGCCGTCTGGTTGGTCAGCACCAGGAGCGTCGGCGCCGAGACCACGTTGACGTTGGTCACCGACGACAGGGCATTCAGGATCACGCGGGCGTCGGTGCCCTGCAGCGCGAAGGAGAAGCCTGGAAACAGGGAAGCGACCGACCCGCTGGCCAGCGACGAGAAGGTGGACGAGAAGTCGCCCTTGCGGAAGAACCACTGCAGCCCGTAGCGCAGCTGGTCGTTCAGCGTCACCTCGGCAATGGTGGCGTCGACCAGCACCTGCAGCGGCACGATGTCCAGGCGCTTCAGCGCCTGCTCGATGGAAGCCCATTCCTCGGCGGTGGCCAGGGCGACCAGGGCGTTGTTGCCGTCATCGGCGACGATGCGCGCCCCTTTTTCCAGGACCGCGGCAGTGGCGGTGGCCGCGGGCTCGCCTCCGAGCGGAGCCGGGTCCTTGGCGGCAGCCAGAGGATTGGCGATCCCACCGCCACCGCCCCCCGGCGTCGCCGACCCCAGCTTCTGGCGCTGGCGCAAGCCCCCGCCCGCCCCCACCGAGGCACTGGCCGCCGCCACCGAGCTCCCCGAGCCGAACAGCCCGTCCAGCACCAGCGCCAGGTCGGCGGCGCGGCCGTTCTGGACCGGATAGACATAGAGGCGTCGCCCGCCGCCCACCGCGTCGCCGGCGCGGTCAAAGTTCTCGACCCAGCGCCGCGCCTGGCCCAGGTAGTCGGGGTTGGTGGCGATGGCCAGCACCGAATTCAGCCGCTCGACCGGCGAAAAGCGCATCATGTTCTTCATGGGGCCGGAGGCGCCCTCGCCGAACACGCCGGTCAGCTCGGTGGCCACCGCCTTGGCGTCGGCGTTGGCCAGCGGGATCAGGGCGAACGACATGCCCTTCAGCCAGTCGACGTCGAAGATGTCGACCATCTCGCGCATGGACTTGCGCTCGGGCCCCGTGCCTGAGAACACCAGGATGTTGCGGGCGTCGTCGGCCTGCAGCACCGCGCCGGGCGGGGCCATGGGCTCCAGCATCTTCTTGATCTCGCCGGCCGAGGCATAGGCCAGCGGCACCACCTCGACCCCATAGCCGGCGGGACGCTCGTCGGGGGCGGGCAGCAGGCGGGCCTCCCCGCCGACGCGCGGGGCCTCGTCATAGGGCACCACCTTGACCGTGCCGTCGACCTCGACCATGGCGATGCCGCTCATGCGCAGCACGGTTTCCAGGGTGGCGAAGGCGGCGTCGCGGCTCAAAGGCTGGCCGGTCTGCACCGTCACCGTGCCCTGCACCTTGGTCGAGACCACGTAGCGCCGGCCCAGGATGTCGCCCAGCACCGCTTTCAGTACCGCGCGCACGTCGGCATCGACGAAGCTGAAGGTGATGTCGCCGGCCTCGGTGGTGCGCGCCTCGGCCACCGGCCTGGGCCTGGCGAAGCGCCCCGAGCCCGGCATCAGCACCGCCTCGCGCCTGGGATCGGGGGGGGCGGCCACCGGCTGGGCCTCGGCGACGGGTGCGTCGGCCGGCGGGGCAGCGGCGCGGGTCAGCGCCTCCCACTCGGGTGCCGGCGCCGGCGGAGCGCAGGAGGCGAGCAGCACCAGGACGGCGAGCAGCAGGAAGCGGAAGGGCAAGGCGGCCTCGCAGGCAAATCACCCGCAAGATGTTTCCCCGCCGCGGCGCAGGGACAATGCCGACAGGCTCCCTATGCCGGGCGGTGTCAGGGATAGGGGTGGCGCACGCCCGTCCAGTCGGTGACCCTGCCCCCGTCCTGGTCCCAATGGTCGGGGCCGACCGGCACCTTGCCGGCGCCGCCAGGGATATCGAGCACGTAGGTGGGCTGGGCCAGCCCCGACAGCCGCCCGCGCAGCGCCGCCACCAGGGCGCGGCCCTCGGCCAGGGTCGGGCGGAAATGGGCGGTGCCCGGCGCCAGGTCCGGGTGGTGAAGGTAATAGGGCTTGACCCGGTGGCGCAGCAGCGCCCGCATCAACTGGGCCAGGGTGTCGGCGTCGTCGTTGACGCCCTTCAGCAGCACCGTCTGCGACACCAGCGGCAGCCCGGCATCGGCCAGCCGGGCCAGGGCCTGGGCGGCGGCGGGCGACAGCTCGCGCGGATGGTTGACGTGCACCGCCAGCCACACCGTCGGGCCGCCCGCCCGCAAGGCGGCGACCAGGGCGGCGGTCACCCGCTCGGGGTCGGCGACGGGGACGCGGGTGTGGATACGCACGGTCTCGATATGGCCGATGGCGGCCAGCCGGCCCAGCAGCGCCTGCATGCGCGCCGGGCCCAGCATCAGCGGGTCGCCGCCGGTCAGGATCACCTCGCGCAACTCGGGCCGGGCGGCGACGTAGTCCAGCGCCGCGGCCAGTTCGGCCTCGGACAGGGTGGCGCTCGCGTCGCCCACCGCCTCGCGCCGGAAGCAGAAGCGGCAATAGACCGGACACACCAGCGCCGGCTTGATCAGCACCCGGTCGGGGTAGCGGTGGACGACCCCCTTCAAGGGGCTGTAGGCTTGGTCGCCGTGGGGATCGGGCGGGTCGTCGGGCGCGCCCCCCAGCTCGGCCGCCGGGGGCACGTACGGGGGGGCGTTGGGGTCGGCCGGGTCGGCCGGGTCGATCAGGTCGACCACGGCCGGGGTCAGCGCCACCGCGTGGCGCTCGCCTGCAGCCGCCACCGCCGCCACGTCCCCGGCCGCCACCAGCCCGGCGGCGGCCAGCTCGGCGGCGGTGCGAAGGGTACGGCGGGCGGGGTCCGTGGTCATGGGCATGGGTATAGGGGAAGGCACGGTGACGGGCAACGCGGTAACGGGCAAACAGTGGTGGCGGCCCGAGGTGTTCGCAAGCCGCCGGGCCATGCTGGAGGCACGCACCAAGGCGGTGGCGGCCACCCGCGCCTTTTTCGCCGCCGAAGGCTTCGTCGAGGTCGAAACCCCGTGCCTGCAGGTCTCGCCGGGCCTCGAGCCGCATCTGAAGGCCTTCGCCACCCGCCTGGACGAGCCGCTGGGGGGCCAGCGGCCGCTTTACCTGCACACCAGCCCCGAATTCACCATGAAGAAGTTGCTGGTGGCCGGGGTGCCGCGGCTGTTCCAGCTGGCCCGGGTGTTCCGCAACGGCGAGCGCTCGGACACCCACCACCCCGAATTCACCATGCTGGAATGGTACCGGGCCGGCGCGTCCCTGGACCGGCTGATGGACGACACCGCCGAGCTGGTACGCGCCTGCGCGCGGGCCGTCGGCGCCGACGCCTTGCGCCGCGGCAACGTTTCCTGCGACCCCTTCGCCCCGTGGCAGCGCCTGTCGGTGGCCGAGGCCTTCGCCCTCCACGCCGGCATCGACGTGCTGGCCAGTACCCCCGACCCATGGGCCCCCGACCGCGACGCCCTGGCGGCCGAGGCGGTGCGCATCGGCATCTCGGTCAGCGACTTCGACAGCTGGGAAGACGTATTCTTCAAGGTGATGCTGGACCGCATCGAGCCCCATCTGGGCTTCGGCGTGCCCACCATCTTGCACTCGTACCCGGTGTCGATGGCGGCGCTGTCGCGCCCGTCGCCCGCCGACCCGCGGGTGGCCGAGCGCTTCGAGGCGTACGTATGCGGGGTCGAGTTGTGCAACGCCTTCGGCGAACTGACCGACGCCGCCGAACAGCGCCGCCGCTTCGCCGCCGACATGGACCTGAAGGAACGCCTGTACGGCGAGCGCTATCCGGTGGACGAGGACTTCCTGGCCGCGCTGGACCACGGCATGCCCGATGCGGCCGGCATCGCGCTGGGCTTCGACCGCCTAATCATGCTGCTGACCGGCGCGGCCGCCATCGACGAGGTGCTGTGGGCGCCGGTGGGATGAACCCGCTCCCCCCTCATACGATGTCGGCCAATGTCCGGCCGTCGAACTTGGACAGGAAGGCGGCCAGGGCCTCGTCGACCAGGTCGCGCAGCTTGCAGTCCGCCATGGGGCAACAGCTGCCGGCGTCGTGGCATTCCAGGAGGTTCAGGTTCTCGGCGGCGCGGAACAAATGGCCCAGGTCGATGGCTTCGGGCTCGCGGCCCAGCTTCAGGCCGCCATGCTTGCCGCGCACGGTGTGGACGTGGCCCAGCTCGACCAGCCGGCGCACCACCTTCTTCAGGTGCTCGGCCGACACGCCGTAGTATTCGGCGACCTCGCGCACGGTGACCACCCGATCGCGGCTGCGCGCAAGGTAGAGCAGCAGGCGCAGCGTATAATCGGTGAATTGGGTGATCTTCATGGAGCAAGCCAGTTCAGGTCGGGTTCAACACGCACCCGGCTCATATACCGCCAGTTGGCGGACCCGTTCAACGACATGCTCGACTAAAGTATCAATTTCTTCCCGGGCCATGGCCGCCCCGTCGTCTTCGAGGCGGCTGTAGAGGGCGAACAGGGTGTCCTCGCCGAACATGGCGCACTTGCCGCGCACCGCATGGGCGAACTCGGCCAGGCCGGCGCGGTCGTCGCTGCCGGCCAGCACCTGCAGCCGTTCGGCATCCTTGGCCATCTCGGCCAGGAAGGCCGGCATCAGGTGCTCGAGCCCGGCGGGGATGTTGGGCGGCGGCGGCGGCGCGGCCGGGCGGAGGGCCGATCCCGACATGGCGGCGCCAAGGGCGGTCAACAGCGCCTGGCGGGCGATGGGCTTGGCCAGGAAATCGTCGAAGCCGGCGTCGTGCGCCATGCGCCGCTCGCCGCCAGTGCTGCCGGCGGTCAGCGCCACCAGGGGGACCGGCACCTGCCCGCGCGCCAGTTCGTCGGCGCGGATGCGGCGTGCCGCCTCGAAGCCGTCGACCTCGGGCATGCGCAGGTCCAGCACGATCAGGTCATAGCGGTGCTGCGCCGCCTTCGCCGCCGCCTCGGCGCCGTCGCGCGCCTCGTCGACCACGCAGCCGGTACCATCAAGGAAGTCGCGGAACACCAGGCGGTTCAGTTCGACGTCGTCGGCAAACAGCACCCGGGCGCCGCGGCGCAATCCGCCGTCCTCGAGCGTCGCCTCGACCGCGCCGGCCTGGGCCAGCGGCAGGCTGACCTCGATCCAGAAGGCGCTGCCGCGGCCCTCGGCGCCGTCGACGCCGACCCGGCCGCCCATGGCCTCGGCCAGGCGGCGGCACAACACCAGCCCCAGGCCCGAGCCGTCGCCGGCCCGCTGGAACACCGCGGCGCGCCGCGCCGGCGACATGCCCGGCCCGGTGTCGGCGACGGTGAAGCGCAGGGCACCGCCCTCGGTGGCCTCGACCCGCACGGTGACGCGGCCGCGGCGGGTATACTTGAAGGCATTGTCGACGAAGTTGAATAGCACTTGGCGGATGGCCCGCGGATCGCCGATCACTGCCGGCGGGACCGCCGGATCCACCTCGACCGCGAAGGCCAGGCCGGTTTCGGCGGCGCGGGCCTCGCCGAAGGCGGCCAGCTCGCGCGCCAGCATGGCCGGGCCGAAGGCGACGCTTTCCAGCTCGAAGCGGCCGGCGTCCAGCGAGGCGATGTCGAGGATGTCGCCGACCAGCCGGGTCAGATGATGGGCGGTGCTGCGCAGCAGGCCGACCCAGTGGCGCTGGCGCTCGTCCAGCGGGGTGTCTTCCAGCAGTTCGACCAGGCCGGACCAGCCATGCAGCGGGGTGCGGATCTCGTGGCCGACGGCGGCCAGAAATTC
Organism: Actinomycetota bacterium; assembly: GCA_050260215.1. Lineage (GTDB taxonomy): Bacteria > Pseudomonadota > Alphaproteobacteria > Rhodospirillales > Magnetospirillaceae > JBLNBU01. Next base: position 9,835 of record JBLNBU010000087.1, on the reverse strand, counting down.
GGCGCGGTCGCCGGGCGCCTCGGCCACCGGCGGTTCGGGGACCGGCGCGCGCAGCAGCAGGACCACCGCCCACGCCGCCACCAGGCCGAAGCCGACCGCCGCCACCCGCCAGCCGTCGGGCGACAACACCGTGCCGACGGCCACCGCGAACGCGGCGGCGATCAGCCAACGCAATGCCGGACGTCGGCGCAAGGCGCCGGAAATGGTCGCGAGCATGCCCCCAAGCCTCGCAGATCGCAAAGGGATCTCGCCCCCACAGGCGAAACCTGTGCAGCAGTGTCCTCCCGCCCGGCGGGGCCGTCAAATGCTTTGCGCCTCGCCCCAGCGGTTCAACGTGCCGCAGTCCAGCCCGAACAGGTCGAGCATGCGTCCCACCGTGTGCTCGACCATGGCGTCCAAGTCGGCGGGTCGGGCATAGAAGGCAGGCACTGGCGGCGCGATCACCGCTCCCATCTCGGCCAGTTGCAGCATGGTGCGCAGGTGCCCGGCGTGCAGCGGGGTCTCGCGCACCATCAGAACCAGGCGGCGGCGCTCCTTCAGGGCGACGTCGGCGGCCCGGGTCAGCAGCGAGGTGGTCACGCCGGTGGCGATCTCGCTCATGGAGCGGATCGAGCACGGCGCCACGATCATGCCCAGCGTGCGAAACGATCCCGAGGCCGGCGCGGCGCCGATGTCGGCAGGGCTATAGGCATGGTCGGCCAGGGCGCGCAGCTGGGCCGCGGACATATCCGACTCGTGAGCCAGGGTGACCTCGGCCGCACGGCTGAGGATCAGATGGGTCTCGACCCCCAGCCGGCGGAGGATTTCAAGTGTCCGGATGCCATAGACCACCCCGGACGCGCCACTGATTCCCACGACCATCCGGGAGGGCAAGGCCGTCATGGCGTGTTGTCCTGCATTGGGTATTGATCCTTGCGCAGCCGGGCGATCCGTCCTTTCGGACGGCGGGAACAGAGCAATTTCCCTGCTGACAACCCCGCCGGCCGAGGCATAGACTTTTATCACACCCCATAACCGAGGGAGGATAGTAATGAGCCTTCAAGACCGGATCGAGTCTTTGAAAGCCAAGCACGCCGCTCTGGATACGGCCATCGAGGCCGAGAGCCGCAGACCCCTTCCCGACAACAACCAGCTGACCGATCTCAAGCGCCAGAAGCTGAAGATCAAGGAAGAGCTGCACCGCATGACCCACTAGACGCCGGCCTTTTCAACCGGCACCGGGCCCCGGTCCGGCGCCGCCGGCACCTTGCCGACGCGGCGCCGTTTCCCGGGATGTCCCGCTATGCCCTCCTCCCCGAAAGAGGGGGGTCGGTCATACGTTACCCTCATGCCTCGACCGCCACTTGGCCCTTTGCAAAAGGAGGCAAGTTGGGTCATCCTCCCCCCTCTAACGAGGGGGTGCCAATCTCCCCCCTGGGCGAAGACGGCAAAGCAGAGGGATCGTCTCCATGACCAACGCATACCAGCAGGCTTATGAGCGCTCGATGAAGGACCCGGCCGGGTTCTGGGGCGACGCGGCGCGCGCCATCACCTGGACCAAGCCCTGGGACAAGGTGCTGGACGACAGCAACAAGCCGTTCTACCGCTGGTTCGTCGGCGCCGAGTGCAACACCTGCTACAACGCCGTCGACCGCCATGTCGACGAGGGCCGCGGCGCCCAGGCCGCCATCATCTACGACAGCCCGGTGACCAGCACCGTGCGCACCATCACCTATGCCGAGCTCAAGGACCAGGTGGCGCGCTTCGCCGGCGTGCTGGCCGCCCAGGGCGTGGGCAAGGGCGACCGCGTCATCGTCTACATGCCGATGGTGCCCGAGGCGGCCATCGCCATGCTGGCCTGCGCGCGGCTGGGCGCGGTGCACTCGGTGGTGTTCGGCGGCTTCGCCGCCAACGAGCTGGCCACCCGCATCGACGACGCCAAGCCCAAGGTGATCGTCTCGGCCAGCTGCGGCATCGAGGTCAACCGCGTCATCGCCTACAAGCCGCTGCTGGACCACGCCATCGAGTTGTCGAGCCACAAGCCCGCGGCCTGCGTCATCCTGGGCCGCCCCCAGGCCAAGGCCGAGATGGGCGCCCGCGACGTCGACTGGGCCACGGCCATGGAAGCCGCCAAGCCGCACGACTGCGTCGCGGTCAAGGCCACCGATCCTCTCTACATCCTTTACACCTCGGGCACCACCGGCCAGCCCAAGGGCGTGGTGCGCGACAACGGCGGCCACATGGTGGCGCTGAAGTGGACCATGAAGGCGGTCTACAACGTCGAGCCGGGCGAGGTGTACTGGGCCGCGTCCGACGTGGGCTGGGTGGTCGGCCACAGCTACATCGTCTATGCGCCGCTGCTCAACGGCAACACCACCATCATCTACGAGGGCAAGCCGGTCGGCACCCCCGACGCCGGCGCCTTCTGGCGGGTGATTAGCCAGCACAAGGTCTCGACCCTGTTCACCGCGCCGACCGCCTTCCGCGCCATCAAGCGCGAGGACCCCAACGCCAAGCTGCTGGCCGACTACGACCTGTCGTCCTTGCGCGCCCTGTTCCTGGCCGGCGAGCGCTCGGACCCCGACACCATCAACTGGGCCGTCACCCACCTGAAGGTTCCGGTGGTCGACCACTGGTGGCAGACCGAGACCGGCTGGGCGATTGCCGCCAACTGCCTGGGCCTGCATGAATTCCCCATCAAGCCCGGCAGCCCGACCAAGGCCGTTCCCGGCTGGGGCCTGGAAGTGCTCGACGAGATGCACGAGCCCTGCCCGGCCGGCAAGGTCGGCTCGCTGGTGGTGCGCCTGCCGCTGCCGCCCGGCACCCTGCCGACCCTGTGGAACGCCGACCAGCGCTTCTTCGACAGCTACCTGGCCGAGTACCCCGGCTGCTACAAGACCGCCGACGCCGGCTATATCGACGAGGAAGGCTACGTCTACGTCATGGCGCGGACCGACGACATCATCAACGTCGCCGGCCACCGCCTGTCCACCGGCGCCATGGAAGAGGTGCTGGCCAGCCACCCCGACGTGGCCGAATGCGCGGTGATCGGCGTCGCCGACTCGCTGAAGGGCCAGGTGCCGCTGGGCTTCGTCTGCCTGAAGGCCGGCGTCTCGCGCCCCGACGCCGACATCATCAAGGAAGTCGTCGCCCTGGTGCGCGACCGCATCGGCCCGGTGGCGGCGTTCAAGACCTGCACCGTGGTCAAGCGGCTGCCCAAGACCCGCTCGGGCAAGATCCTGCGCGGCACCATGCAGAAGATCGCCGACAACCAGGACTACAAGATGCCGGCGACCATCGACGACCCGTCCATCCTGGACGAGATCCAGGAAAGCCTGGGCGGCATCGGCTACGCCAAGTCCCGCAAGGATTGAGGCACACCGGCCCCGAGGGCCCCTCCCGCAAGGGAGGGGCCCTCTTCCTTTCGGCCCCCTTCCGTCCGGACCTCGGAACCATTCCCGCCCCCGCCTGTTGCCCCCCCGAGCGCGATTTCGGGAGGCAGGCATGCATCGGGTGTTGACGGCGGCAATGATCATGGTGTCGGCCTCGGCCTGGGCGCAGGGACTGTCCCACCAGCAGCCGACGCCGGGCGAAGTCCAGGACGTCAGGCCCGCCACCCCCGAGCCGCCCGCCGACCGCGACACCATCGCCGCCGTCCAGGACGGGCTGAAGGCCAACGGCTACGAGCCCGGCACCACCGAGGGCGTGTTCACCCCCGCCACCCGCCGCGCCATCGAACGCTACCAGGCCGACCGCGGCCTGCCGGTGACCGGCGAGATCTCGCCCGCCCTGGTCGCCGACCTGCAGCCCAACCCACTGCCCGAGGGCGAGGCGGTGACCATGGTCCCGCCCGCCCCCACGCCCGAGGTTCCCGCCTCGTCCCTGATCGGCCGGCCCGTCCATTCGATCCCCGGCGACAAGCTGGGCCGGATCACCGACCTGGTGGTGGGCATGAACGGGGCGGTGACCGCCGCCGTCGTCGACGTCGAGGATTTGTACGGCGACCACCTGGGCGATACCCGCATCCCCTGGGCGGACATGGCCGCCGATGTGGGCCAGCCGGCCGTCACCGTGCCGCTCACCGCCTCGGAGGTCCGCCGTGCCGCCGGCGAGCACACCGCCCCGCCCCAGCCGGTGGACGGCGAATGGGCCATGGGCGAACGCGCCCGCACCCTGTCCGTCGACCCCGCCGGCCGGGTGCTGGAGACCGCCGGCGGATCGGTGGCCGCCGCACCGGAATAGGTGGCGGGAACCGAATAGCTGCTACCCCCCACGCGGTATTTCCTTCGGCCGGGCGTTGGGCCAAAGTCGCGGCCATGCATATGCTCGCTGACCTGCTCGCCGCCATGCCCGCCGCCGCCCGCGTCATGCTGCTGCTCAGCATCGTCGCCGCCGCCGGCCTTGCCTTGGGCCACATCAAGATCCGCGGCGTCGGCCTGGGGATCGGTGGCGTGCTGTTCGCCGGCATCGCCGTCGGCGACTTCGTCCGCCGCGCCGGGGTGAGCCTCGACGGCGGCATGCTGGAGTTCGTCCGCGACTTCGGCCTGGTACTGTTCGTCTACACCATCGGCGTCCAGGTCGGCCCCGGCTTCTTCGCCGCCCTTCGCCGCAGCGGGCTGGCGCTGAACGGGCTGGCGCTGCTGATGGTGGTGGTGGGCGTGGCCACCGCCGCCGCCTTGCCCCTGGTGGCCGGGCTGCCGCTGCCGGCGGCCTTGGGGATATTCTCGGGCGCGGTGACCAACGCGCCGGCGCTGGCCGCCACCCAGCAGGTGCTGCGCGAAGTGGGCGCCGACGCCTCGGCGCTGGCCATCCCCGGCCTGGCCTTCGCCGTCACCTATCCCTTCGGCATTGCCGGCAACCTGCTGGCCATGTCGGCCATCCGCATCGGCTTTCGCATCGACGCGACCGCCGAAGCCGAGGCCTATGCCGCCAAGCGCCGGGCCGAGGCCAGGGCGCTGGATACCAAGGACCTGGTGGTGCGCAACCCCAGCCTGGTGGGCAAGCGCCTGGGCGACGTCACCTTGCTGGCCAGCCTGGGGCTGGTGGCCTCGCGCCTGCTGCAGGGCAGGCAGCTGAAGGTCCCCACCGCCGACGCGGTGCTGGCCGAGGGCGACGTGCTGCACGTGGTCGGCCCGGCCAGTGCGCTGGAACAGGCCCGCCTGCTGTTCGGCGAGGAGGCTCCCCAGCGCCAGACCACCACCAAGGGCACCGATCTGAGGTGGGAGCGCTTGGTGGTGACCAGCAACGCCGTGCTGGGCAAGCCGCTGGTCGAACTGGGCCTGGCCAGCGGCCAGGCGGTGGTCAGCCGCATCAACCGCGCCGGCGTCGAACTGGTGCCCAATCCGGCACTGAAGCTGCAGTTCGGCGATATCCTGACGGTGATTGGCCGGCCTGACGCCATCCGCGCCGCCGCCGGGCTGCTGGGCAACTCCGAACGCCGCCTGCAGCAAGTCGAGATGGTGCCGGTGTTCATCGGCCTGGCCCTGGGCGCCATCCTGGGCTCGCTGCCGTTCGCCCTGCCCGGCATGCCCGCGCCGCTGAAGCTGGGCATGGCCGGCGGCCCGCTGATCGTCGCCATCCTGCTGTCGCGCCTGGGCAGCTTCGGGCCCCTGGTGTGGTTCATGCCGCCCGCCGCCAACCTGGCGCTGCGCGAGATCGGCATCGTGCTGTTCCTGGCCGTCCTGGGCGTGGCTTCGGGCGGGCGCTTCGTCGAGACCCTGGCCGGCGGCGCCGGTGGCCCGTGGATGGCCTGGGGCGCCCTGGTCACCCTGGTGCCGCTTCTGGTCGGCGGCATCGTCGGCCGCGGCCTGCTGAAGCTGGACCTGTTCACCCTGTGCGGGGTGCTGGCCGGCACCCAGACCAACCCGCCGGGCCTGTCCTACGCCAACACGCTCGGCCAGTCCGAGGCCCCGGCGCTGGCCTACGCCACCGTCTACCCGCTGGCCATGTGCCTGCGCATCCTGGCGCCCCAGGTGCTGGTGCTGATGCTGTGGTAGCGTGCGGGGCCCTACCGCCGCCGCACCAACCCCGCCGCCACGAACAGCACCACCGCCGCCACCACGATGCTGGGGCCCGAGGGGGTATCCAGGCGCCAGCTGGCGCCCAGCCCGGCGACGACCGCCAGCGTGCCCGCCAGGGCGGCCAGCACCGCCATCTGTTCTGGCGTGCGGGCCAGCCGGCGCGCCGCAGCCGCCGGGATCACCAGCATGGCGGTGACCAGCAAGATGCCCACCAGCTTCATGGCCGCCGCCACCACCAGGGCGACCAGCAGCATCAGCACCAGGCGGGCCAGGGCGACCGGGTGGCCTTCGACCACGGCCAGGTCCTCGTCGACGCAGGTCGCCACCAGAGGGCGCCACACCCGGGCCAGCACCGCCAGCACCCCCGCGGCGCCGCCCCATACCACCGCCAGGTCCGAGCCCGACACCGCCAGCACGTCGCCGAACAGCCAGCCCATCAGGTCGACGCGCACCCGCTCCATCAGCGACAGCAGCACCAATCCCAGCGCCAGCGCGCCGTGCGACAGGATGCCCAGCACGGTGTCCGAGGCCAGGCGCCGTTCCCGCTCGACCGCGGCCAGCAGCAGGGCTGCCGCCGCGCACACTCCCACCACGCCGACGGTCAGGTCGACGCCCAGCAACAGCCCGGCCGCCACCCCCAGCAGCGCCGCATGGGCCAGGGTGTCGCCGAAATAGGCCATGCGCCGCCACACCACGAAGCAGCCCAACGGCCCGGTCACCGCCGCCAGCCCGCAGCCGGCGAACAGGGCGCGCACCAGGATGTCATCCATGGCTGCACCCCGGTCCATGCTTGTGCTCGACCACGGTGCCGTCGGCCAAATGCCCGTGGTCGTGGCTGTGGGTGTAGATAGCCAGGCTTTGCGCCACCCGAGGGCCGAACAGGGCCAGGTATTCGGGGTGACGGCTGACCGCCTCGGGATGGCCGGCGCAGCAGACGTGGCGGTTCAGGCACACCACCTCGTCGGTGGCGGCCATGACCACGTGCAGGTCGTGGGACACCATCAGCACGCCCGTCCCATCGTCGCGGGCCAAACGGGCGATCAGGTCGTAAAGCTCGGCCTGGCCGGCCACGTCGACGCCGCCCACCGGCTCGTCGAGGACCAGAAGGTCGGGACGGCGCAGCAGGGCGCGGGCCAGCATCACCCGCTGCAACTCGCCGCCCGACAGGTCGACCACCTGGCGGGCCAGGACGTGGCCGGCGCGCACGCGGTCCAGCGCACCTTCCAGCAGGTCGCGGGGGGCGCGGCCCGGAAACGCCATGGCCAGGAAGCGGCGCACCGACAGCGGCAGGGTGCGGTCGACCGCCAGCTTCTGCGGCACATAGCCGACGGTCGCCGCGCTTCGCCGCACGACCCCGCGGTCGGGCTTGAGCAGCCCCAGGGCCACTTTCAGCAGGGTCGACTTGCCCGCCCCGTTGGGGCCGACCACGGTGACGATGCGGCCGCCCTCGACCGCCAGCGACACGCCGTCCAGCACCAGGTGCCCAGCCAAAGTCAGGGCCACCCCGTCCATCTGCAACAGCGCGGTCATGGCGCGGCGTCCCGGCAGGCGGGACACAGCCCCTCGATCTCGACGGTCTGGCGCACCACGGTGAAGCCCAGCCGGGCGGCCGCCTCGGCCAGGACGGTGTCGACCGCGGCGTCGGCCAGTTCGGCGGCAGCGCCGCAGCGCGAGCACAGCAGGAACTGCCCGGCATGGGGCGCACCGGGGCGCGAGCAGCCGACGAAGGCATTGAGGCTTTCGATGCGATGGACCAGCCCGTGGGCGACAAGGAAGTCCAGCGCCCGGTAGACGGTGGGCGGCGCCGCGGCGCGGCCGTCACCGGCCAGGGCCTCCATCAGGGCATAGGCGCCGACGGGCCGATGGCTGCGCCACACCAATTCCAGCACCCGGCGGCGCACCTCGGTCAGCCGGGCGCCGCGGCGGCGGCACTCGGCCTCGGCCACATCCAGGGCGGAGCGCACGCAGGCGCCGTGGTCATGGTGGGGCGGCGGGAAGGTTGCCTGGGTCATTTCGCAACATTATAACATTCCACTGACGCCATCATTGCACGAGGCCGCGCCATGCGGAAGACCTTGATCGCCGCCCTGCTGGGGCTGTTCGTCGCCGCCTCCGCCCACGCCGAGGCCCCCATGGTGGCGGTCAGCATCAAGCCGCTGCACGGGCTGGTGGCCGCGGTGATGAAAGGCGTGGCCGAGCCGGCGCTGATCGTCTCGGGCGTGGCCTCACCCCACACCTATGCGCTGAAGCCCTCGGACGCCCGCGCGCTGCAGGCGGCCCGGCTGGTGGTGTGGGTGGGCCCCCGTTTCGAGGGCTTCCTGGCCCGCAGCCTGGCCGGGCGAACCGACACCCTGGCCATGGCCGACATCCCCGGCATGACCCTGCTGCCCGCCCGCGAAGGCGGCGTGTGGGAGCCCCACGCCCATCACGGCCACGGCGACCACGACGAGGACGGCCCCGACGGCCACCTGTGGCTGGACCCGGCCAACGCCGCCCGCCTGGTCTCGGCCGTCGCCGAGCGGCTGGCGGCCTTGGATCCCGCCCACGCGCAGGCGTTCCGCGCCAACGCCGCGGCGGAGCTTGCCCGCATCAATGCCCTCGACGCCGCATTGAAGGCCAGGCTGGCGCCACTGGCGGGTGGGACCTATGTCGTCTTCCACGACGCCACCCAGTATTTCGAGCACCATTACGGCCTGACCCCCGCCGGCTCGGTCACCGTCGACCCCGACCGGCCACCCAGCGGGCGGCGCCTGGCCGCCCTGCGCGACCGCCTGAAGGCCGGGAAGGTTGCCTGCGTCTTCCGCGAGCCCCAGTTCGCCGGCGCGACCATGGCCACCCTGGCCGCCGATGCCGGCGCGCGCACCGGCATCCTCGACCCCGAGGGCACCCAGGTCCCGGCCGGCCCCGACGCCTGGGAGACCATCATGTCCGGCCTGGCCACCGCCTTGACCGACTGCCTTTCCGGCGGCTGAGCGATGGTCTATAGGGAAGGCATCGCATCGGGAGGCTTCATGACCATCGACCCCACCGCGGCGCTGGCCGCGCTGAAGTTCAACGAGGACGGCCTGGTGCCGGCCATCGCCCAGGACAACGCCAGCGGCGAGGTGCTGATGATGGCGTGGATGAACCGCGACGCCGTCGCCGAGACCCTGGCCACGGGCCGCGTCTGCTATTGGTCGCGGTCGCGAAAGGCGCTGTGGCGCAAGGGCGAGACCTCGGGCCAGCAGCAGCGCCTGGTCGACTTCCTGATCGACTGCGACGGCGACACCATATTGCTGAAGGTGGACCAGGACGGCGTCGCCTGCCACACCGGCCGGCGCAGCTGCTTCTATACCGCGGCGCGCACCACCGGCCTGACCGAGGTCGCCCCCGTCCTGGTGAGCCCAGAGGAGCTGTACCGCAAGTGAGCGCAGAACCGCTTATTCCCGTCACCGTGCTGACCGGCTTTTTGGGCAGCGGCAAGACCACCTTGCTCAACCACCTGCTGGCCCAGCCCGGCATGGCCGAGACCGCAGTGCTGATCAACGAATTCGGCGAGGTGGGCCTGGACCACCTGCTGGTCCGCCACGCGTCGGAAGACATCGTGGTGCTGAATTCGGGGTGCATCTGCTGCACCGTGCGCGGCGACCTGGTCACCGCCATGCGCGACCTGTTCCTGAAGCGGGTCAAGGGCGAGGTGCCCGAGTTCGGCCGCATGGTCATCGAGACCACCGGCCTGGCCGATCCCGCCCCGATCATCCACACCCTGATGACCGATCCGCTGGTGTCGGGCCGCTACAAGTTGGACGGCATCGTCGCCACTGTCGACGCGGTCACCGGCTCGGCGACGCTGGACG
>JBLNBU010000086.1:0-17347 GCA_050260215.1 Actinomycetota bacterium | reverse complement strand
CTGTACCGCCGCCGCCGTGGTGTCGGCGGGCAGGCCGGCCTTGACCAGTTCGTCGGCGATCAAGGGCAGGGTGGTCAGGCCCATGTAGATGACCAAGGTGCAGTCGGGATCGGCCAGCTTGGACCAGTCGTGGGCCAGCGGCAGGCCTTCGCGGGCGTGGCCGGTGACGAAGCGCACGCCCATGGCCAGGCCGCGGTGGGTCAGCGGGATGCCGGAATAGGTCGAGCAGCCCGAGGCAGAGCTGATGCCGGGCACCACCTCGAACGGGATGTTGTGGTGGGCCAGGTACTCGGCCTCCTCGCTGCCGCGGCCGAACACGAACGGGTCGCCGCCCTTGAGGCGCACCACGCGGCGGCCCGAGCGGGCCAGGCCGACCAGCAGCTCGTTGATCTCGTCCTGGACCAGGGCGTGGTCGCCCAGCGCCTTGCCGGCGTAGATGCGGGTGGTCCCGGCCGGCACCAGGTCGAGCACCTCGGGGCTGACCAGGCGGTCGAACACCACCACCTCGGCCTCGCCGATCAGCCGCAGCGCCTTGACCGTCAACAATTCCGGATCGCCCGGGCCGGCCCCTACCAGGGCGACGCTGCCGGTTGCCATGACCGCCTCCTCGTTCCCGCCGCCGTGACCCGGGCGACTGTAGTATTATTGAGGCCTAATATAGACGGCCCCCTTGCGCCGATGCTACAAGATTCCAGGCCCCAAATCGCGGGCTGCCCCCTTCCAATGGTGCCGGTGCGTCGGATATTGTGCGCCTGAGCATCCTTTCGAGCACGCCCCCGTGAGCACCTCGCATTCCGTCCCGTCGTCCCGGCACGTCCATCGCCGCCGCAGCCTGCGTCGGACGATCTACCACATGCTGGGGGGCGACGGCCACGAGGAGCCGTGGGTCAAGGTCATCGACGGCTTCCTGATCGCGCTGATCGTGCTGAACGTGGTGGCGGTGGTGCTGGAATCCGAGGTCGAGCTGTCCATCGCCCACGGCCCGGTCTTCCACGCCTTCGACGTTGCCTCGGTGATCATCTTCAGCATCGAGTACCTGCTGCGTGCCTGGACCGCGGTCGAGCTCGAGGACGCCCGTTTCCACCATCCGGTCTGGGGCCGCCTGCGCTGGCTGGTCTCGCCCATGGCGCTGGTCGACCTGCTGGCGGTGCTGCCGTTCTATCTCGGCATCTTCGTCGAGCTGGACCTGCGCGCCATCCGCGTGCTCCGCGTGCTGCGCGTGTTCAAGCTGGGGCGCTATTCGCTGGCCATGAGCGTCATGGTCGCCGTGGTCCGCCAGGAAGCCCGCGCCATCAGCGCCGTGCTGTTCGTCATGCTGGTGATCTTGGTGTTCGCCTCCAGCCTGATGTACCTGTTCGAGCATCCCGCCCAGCCCCACGTCTTCAAGGACATTCCCACTTCCATGTGGTGGGCGGTGGTGACGCTGACCACGCTGGGCTATGGCGACATGGTGCCGGTGACGCCATTGGGGCGCATCCTCGGCGGCATGACCGCGGTGCTCGGTGTCGGCATGATCGCGCTGCCTGCCGGTGTGCTCGCCTCGGGCTTTTCCGAGCAGATGCGCATCCGCCGCGAGGAATACCGCGAGGCGGTCGAGAAGGCGCTGGAAGACGGCGCCATCGACCGGCGCGAGCGCCGCATCCTGGAAGAAACCCGGCGCAAGCTGGAACTGTCGGGGGAGGAGGCGGCGCTGATCCTGGAACACGCCGTCAAGGGCGCCCACACCTGCCCCCACTGCGGCAAGCCGCTGCGCCACCGCGGCGAGGACTAGCCGGTCAGCCGAAGCCGGCCTTGACCAGCAGGTGGTGGAAGTCGCGCAGCGCCTTCTGGGCCTTGGCCGGATCAGTGATGCCGTCGACGAAATGGGCGTCGAAGCTGGGCTGGCGCAGCAGCGTCAGGATGCGTTGGCGGGCGCGCGTCATCGCCTTGCCCTCGGGCAGCACGCCGGCGGCGCAGAACTGGACCAGGCGGACGGCGCGGTCGCGCAGCGGGCTCTCGTGGTGGTCCAGCTTCTCGACGATCTGCTCGTCGATCAGGTAGCGCTCGAGCACGCTGTCGATGTGGTCGGCCATGCGCTTGCGGATGGCGTCGGGGAAGGGTGAGCCCGAGATGGCATGGTGGGCGTTGGTCGCCCGCTGCATGCGCTCCTTGGGCGTCAGGGTGCGCAGGCACAAATCCTGGATGACGCGGGCGTTGTAGACGGTGTCCAGCAGCTCGGCCATGTCGTTGGCGTGCTCGGCGGCGAACTCGGTATGTGCCAGGGTGGCCAGGTAGATGACGCCGCAGGCGCGGTCGGGCATGGCACGGAAGACGCCGTTGATGGCGGCGCGCCGCCCGGCGGCGCCGCCCTGCTCGACCATGCGGGTGAAGCGGGTGGTCAGCGCCTCGGCGGTTTCGGCGCCGGCCAGGAAGGTGCCGGACTCCAGCGTGCGCGCCACCAGCTTCTTGAACTCGTCGAGTTCCTTGGTCTGGTCGTTGCGGTACAGCGGATTGGGCGAGCGGATCTGGCGGACCGCCCGGTCGATCATGGTGGCCCGGCTGATGGGCAGCTTCTTCTCGGCGAACAGGCGGTTCAGGATCTCGGCCGATTCGCCGGCGTCGCTCTTCTCCGTGGGCATGCGCCCCTCGGCCAGGTCGAACATGCGGCAGATGGCCGACCCTAGGCTGGGCTGCCAGCCCAGGATCTCCTGGACCACGTTGGCGCCCAGAACGTCGGCGATGACGCCGTCCAGCAGCTCGACCGCATGGGGCTCGGTGTCGTCGACCGCCAGCTTGCACAGGCGTTCCAGCTTGCCCACCCAGTTGCGCACGTCCATCAGGTCGCGCGACAGCACCGCCAGCGCCAGGTAGTCGGCATCCTCGCCGGCCCCCAGGGTACGCACCTTGTCCATGGTCTCGGAGAAGCGGCCCTTGATCTTGGGCAGCTTCATCTCCTCGATGCGGCGCGCCCGGGCCGACATCTTGTCGATGCTCTTGAAGATCTCCTCGCGCCGGGACTTGCTGTCTTGGTCGCCCGACTGGGTCTGCAACTGGGCGATCCGGTCCACCGCCGAGGGAACCAGCGAATCCTTGTCCTGGATGCGCTTGAGTTCCTTGTAGTTGTGGATCAGCTCGGTCGGGGTGAGGAACACCTTTTCCAGATAGGCGCGGAACAGCCGGTTCATCACCGACCGGCTCTGCTCGCCGAAATAATCCTCGGGCGTTTCGCACTTGGGCGGGGCGGCTTCGATCTGGGCGATGCGGACGGGACCGTCGTCCTTGACCTCGCGGGTCTGGCTGAAGATCTCGGTCTCGTCCATGGTGCCGTCGGCACGCAGCCAGTTGCGGACGATGCGCGCGCCCTGGCACTTCTTGTCGGCCAGGAACTTGGTGGCGGTACTGCGTGCCTCGGCCTCGGCGTAGCTGACCGTTTCGGTCGACCACCTGCCGTCGCGCATCACCTGGATCTCGAAGCTTTCTCGCCCCGCTGCCATTGACCTGCCCACTTTCCCCGGACACGGGCGGGCTGCCCCGACCGTGCGACACAGGAATACCCACACGCGCGTGTACTGTCACGGATTTCCTCCCGTCCGGCCGCGACAGGAATGTTGCGGGTGAAGCCGAGAAGGGGGACAATCGATCCTGGCGCGAACAAGGCAAGAGAGGGGCCATGTCCGGCAACTACAAATTCTCGTGGCTGCGTCCGGGAGGATGGAGCCGCATCGGGGTGGCCGGAGCCGTCGCCCTGTTCTTCGCCACTCCGATGTTGTGGTCGCTCCGCGTCTTCGGCGAGGGCGATCCCGCCTTTCAGCGGGCCCTGGTCTTCGTGTTGTCGGGGGTGTGGTTCTTCATCGGCAGCTTCTATTGTGTCGGCTGGGCCCTGAAGGGATTCATGGTGCGGCTGAAGGAGGGCGACGAGGGCGACGAAGAAGCCGGTCACCGCAGCGCCCCGCCAGCGCGCCCCGCGGCGCCGCCGCCACCGCGGCCGCAGAAGTAGACAGACAATCGAAATGGCTATGTCTTGAGTCCAGGGGCGCCTTCCGGCGCCCCTTTCGCTGTGGCGCCTTAATTCCTTGTTTAGGGCGGCGATGAAAACGTGAGCTGTCTTGCCGGTCTTGCCGGCTCAGGTGGAGGGCAGTGGCCATGAAGCGACTTTTGATCTGGGCACTGGTAGGGTCGACCATGCTGGTCGGCGTTTCGACTGCAATGGCCGAAGGCGCAAGGCCGCCGGCCCCGGGCCCGGGAGCCGCCGCCCCGCCGCCCGGAGCCCGGCCCCCCGGCATGGGCGGTCCCGGTGGCGGCATGGGTGCGCCCGGCCTGGGCGGTCCCGGCGGCATGGGTGGTCCCGGCATGGGTGCGCCCGGCATGGGCGGTCCCGGCGGCATGGGTGGTCCCGGCATGGGTGCGCCCGGCATGGGCGGTCCCGGCGGCGGCATGGGTGGTCCCGGCATGGGTGCGCCTGGCATGGGCGGTCCCGGCGGCATGGGTGGTCCCGGCATGGGTGCGCCCGGCATGGGCGGCCCCGGTGGCATGGGCGGTCCCGGCATGGGAGCGCCGGGCCTTGGTGGTCCGGGTGTTCCGGGTGGCCTCGGCAACGGCCCCAATGGGCCCGGCAACGGGTTGGGCGGCCCCGGCATCCCCGGCGGTCCCGGCGGCCCCGGCATCCCCGGCGGTCCCGATGCCCGGCTGGGCGGCGGACAGGCGCCGGCTCCGGCCCCGGCCCCGGCGCAGCAGTAGGTGACGGAACGGCGGACATCCGGGAGGCGAAGGCCTCCCGGACGGCTGCTGGCGGCCCCGGTGGTGGCGGCGCTGCTGCTGGGCGGCTGCACCGTCTCGACCACGCCCGTCGACGACGCCGCGCGTGCGGCCCGTGCCGATCGCGACCGCCAGGCCCTGTCGGCCGCCAGTACCGCCGCCGTCGACCGCCCGCTGACCCTGTACCGGGCCCAGGCCATCGCGCTCAAGCACAACGTCGACCGCCGCCAGAAGATGATGGAGGAGGTGCTGGCGCAACGGCTGAACCAGGCGGCCGGCTATACCCTGCTGCCCCAGGTCGCCGCCAGCGCCGGCTATTTCCACCGCAACAACGATTACCTGACCACCAGCTACACGCCGTCCAGCGATACGACCGCCGACCCGTCGCTGTCGGTCGAGCGCCTGCGTGCCGCCGAGACCTTTGCGGTGGCGTGGAACGTGCTCGACTTCGGCGTCAGCTACCTGCGGGCGCGCCAGGCCGCCGACGGGGTGCTGGCCGCGCGCGAACGGCGGCGCAAGGTGGTGCAGATCATCCTCAACGACGTGCGCTCGGCCTACTGGCGGGCGCTGAACGAGCAACGGACCGCGCCGCAGGTCGACTTCCTGATCGAGCGGGTGCGTTCCGCCTGGAGCCGGCTGGACAGCGACCGGTCGATCAAGTGGGACAGCCCGGCCCAGGCCTTGGAATACCGCAAGACCCTGCTGGGCATCATGCAGCACCTGCAGGGGCTGCGCCGGGCGCTCGCGGCCGGTAAGCTGGACCTGGCCACGCTGATGAACGTCGACCTCAACCGGCCGCTGGTGCTGGCCGAGCCCGGCGGCATCCGCCCGGCGACGGCCTTTGCCACGGCCGACCTGGCCGCCCTCGAGCGCACCGCCCTGGTCAACCGTCCCGAACTGCGCGAGGCCGACTACCAGGCCCGCATCGACACCGACGAGACGCGCAAGGCCATGCTGCGCATGCTGCCGGGGCTGGAATTCGGCACCGTGCTCAATCACGACTCCAACGCCTATGCGGTCAACAAGACCTGGGTCGACAGCAGCGTGAAACTGGTGTGGAACCTGATGAACCTGGTGGCCGGGCCGTCGACCGTCGAGGCCTACAAAACCCAGGAACAGGTGGGAGAACTCAGGCGGTTGTCCGCCAGCATGGCGGTCATCGCCCAGGTCAACCTGGCCGCCCGCCGGCTGCAGCTGGCAAGCGCCGACTACGACGTCGCCGCCCGCCTGGCCGATGTCGAGGACCGGCTGTACCAGACCAACGCCGCCGCCGCCGCCAGCGAGGCCGAATCAATCCGCCGGGCAGCCGTGCGCCTGGACGCCCGCTATCGCAGCGACATGGCCTTCATCGAGGTCGAGAACGCTTCCGGCGCCCTGGCCATTTCGGTCGGCAGCGACCCGGTGCCGGAAGCCGCGGCCCTCGACGACATCGACGAGCTGGCCCGCATCCTCGAGGACACCGCCACCCGTGAGGCGGTGCAAAGCCAGCCGACCTTCCCGGTCGCCGCCCCACCGCCGCTACCTGCCGCTCCGCCGCCCACCCCGCAGCCGATCGCGGCGCCCGCCGCCCCTCCGCCGGCAATCGCGGCGGCAGGGCCGTCCAGGCTTACGGCCGCCGCCGGACGCTTTGCCCGCGATCCGGTGGTGCAGCCCTTCGTGGTGCTGGAGCAGTTGGCCGAGCAGGGCGACATCACCGCCGAAGAACGGGAAAGCCGGCGCGCCGCCAACCTGGCCGCGCTGCTTCCCTATTCGGCCGGCAAGCCGTTTCCGGCCGTGTCGGCCACCCCGTCCGTCGAGGAGGTGCGTGCCCGCCTGGCCGCCGCCGGGCCCGACGGGCGTTCGCTGGTGCTCGACTCGGTGTTGTCGCGGGGGCCTGCGGCCAACCCGTCGGGGCGCCCTGCCGTCGCCCAGGCCAAGGACCGCGTGGTCGGCCTGGCCGCCGCCGGGCTGGTCAGCCGCGAGGAAATGCAGGCCGAGGTCATGGCCGTCTACAAGGCCGAGGCCAGGCGCTGACGCGGGACGGATGGCGGCCGGAGCACGGGGCCCGGCCGCCGGCACGCTTTACCTGCCGCTGCTGCTCCGCGGCGTGGTGGACGGCGCGGGAGACGGGGACGGAGACGGGGACGGCGTCGGGGACGGCTGCACCCGTTCCGCCCTTTCCTGGTCTTCGAGCTGGCGCATCTGCCGCGACGAGGAGTCGTTGCCCCTGCCGCCGTAGCCCAGGCTGTCATAGTCCTTGCTGCGAGGCGGGTTGTCCGCGGCGACCGCCGGGACGGCCAGGCACAGGGCTGCCAAGAGAAGAATATGCTTCATGGTTGATCCTCCCCATTCATGGATGATCAACCATTATCACGACACGCAAAGGTTATCCAGACCATGTCACGCAATATCATTGGTTGTATGCAACCGCTTTAGCTGCGTCGGTGAAGGCGGTCGACCATCTCTTCCATGGCAGCCAGGGTCTGGCCCAGGTGGTGCTTGCCGCCGTAGCTGGCCGGAATGCTGTCGAAATGCTTGCGAGCCTGCGCCAGGGCCTGCCGCGCGGTTTCCGCCTCACCCTTCATGTCGTGTACCTCCGGCCAAGAACCCCCGACGCCAGCCTAGGAAGGTCGCGCATACTTTCCCAGGGGCGCAAAAGATCATGGGCCATGCCCAAGGTATGTGTGCGGTGCGGTAGGCGGTATACCCAGGGATAGGGTGAAGGCCGTAGCGTGCGGTCAGGCCAGGACGTTGGCGGCGGCGAAGAAGGTGCGCAGCCGCTTTTCCTTCACCGCGATCGAGATGGCGATGTCTTCGGCGATGGTGTGCCGCAGCAGCCATTCGAACAGGAACTCGACGATGTCCTTGCCGTCGGATGAGCCGAACTCGTAGGTGGAAATGTCTTCCTTCAGCCGGTGCAGCAGTTCCCGGTGCATGGTCGCGTGCCGGGCCAGGTTTGAAAAGCCGGCCTCGAGCATGATGTTTTCTTCGCTGGTGAAATGGAATTCCGCGTATTTCAGGATTTCCATCATGGTCCGGGAGATCTCACCCCGCGGCCGGGCCTCCTCGACCAGGCATTCGAGCTTGTGGATGAGGCTGAAGAACACCTTGTGCTCGAAATCGATGGTGTCGTGGCCGATCTCGAACCACTCTTCCCACAGCAGCCGCGGCATGACGTCCCCCCCTGCCCACCATACGTGTCCGGGAAATGCATCGTAAGGCCGCGGGGTGTAACTACAAAGAAGATATTAGCGCACTGCGTTAGATGGCGGTTCAGACGTTTCCGCCTTCGAGCGCTTCGTGCCGAAGGCGGCCCGAAACAGCGTCACCGCCAGGGCCGAGGCTGCCGCAAGAAGGGCGACCAGCGGAGCAATGAACAGGCCGTTGTCGTATTCACCCTTGATGATCCAGCGCCCGCCGTCCAATAGCCAGAACAAGGAAAAGCCGAACAGCAATACGACCAGGGCGAAGCCACCGTAAAAGGTGACGCGCCGGAACTCCCTGGCCTGTTGGTCGTCATACGGCTCAAAAATATTCTTGTTCACGGCTTTGGCCGAGTTGGCGGGAACGTCGATCGAGTCTGTCATTTTGACCGCGCGGGCAAATTTTGGTGCCGGTTGCAGGGTTCGAACCCGCGACCCCCTGATTACAAAATGTACCCGGCATAAGGATGATACTACCATACCCTTGCCATGCAAGGGATGGGCGGATTTTCTGCGCGGGGGAGGTTGCCGTCAAGGCTCCTCCATGGCTTTCGCCATTCTCAAATGGGTATTGCCCCACCAAAAAGGGGGTGCTAGATATACTCTCATACTAGCGCTCGGCAGGAGGGGTAATGCCGTTACCGCAGGAAATCTCCTTTCACAGCATCATTCGCGCACCAGTGGCCGGTGCCAATGGTCGCATACTGCCCATCCTAATCCTCGTCGATGGTGAGGTGTTCACCCTCGGGGTCGAGTGGCTTTGTTCTCAGGGGCTTGTCGATAAGGCGTCGAAAACCCTCGGTGAGGCTGTGAAGGCCATCGGGCTGTTGTACGACTACTACTATGCCGCTTACAGGGGGCGTTCTATCGCTCATGATGACATAGAGAAGCTGCTTTTATTGTTCGGCGAAGCCTTGCTTTATGGAACAATTAACGAGAATGGTGATTGCCCATTTGGCCTATATTGGAGAGCGCGGCCAGATAGGGCTGCTCGGTTGACCCGCTATGTGGAGAAATTCTGCAAATTTGTTTCGGGCCAAAACCAATTGAAAGCTTCCGGTGCGGAGCTAGAGCTACTCAATACAGCCATTCGTTCTTGGGGCTGCGTCGATAAACGCTACGAAGGCAGCTTGCTGTCGCACCTTCGGAATTCGCGCAGGACCATGCCCTCTCCATCGCTAGTCCGGTCGAGGGGGAGTGTGGCTGTTAATGAAGGTCGCCCGACACCATTCCCAGAAGAATATATTGTTCCCCTGCTCATTGACGGGTGTAAGCGTCAGCGTTGCCTGTCTGATCGTTCGTTGCCAGAAAATTTCAGAAAGTACAATGTACGAAACCAGTTGGCGTTCCTCCTTCTTCTTGGCGGTGGGCTGAGAACAGAGGAGCTATTTCATATTTTCGCCAATGACGTCTACCCGATGGCTGATGGAAGGGCGCGGGTAAATCTATATCACCCAGTCCGTGGGGCGATTACATGGAGGCCACTCGGTTCAGCCTCACAAATCACTACACAGCGAGACCGCTTTCTGAGGGAGCGCTATGGAACTATTCCTAGAAATCTTTATGACGACAAGCATTCTCACTGGGCTGGCTGGAAGGGGCTGCTGCTAACGCACGGCGCACCGTTGTTTTATACAGAAGTGTTTTGGATTTACCCCACTCTGGCGCGTCTTTTCCTCCACTTGCACACGCAGTACATTGCCTACGTTAGGTCAAGGTGCGGTGCAGGACATCCATATTATTTTATTTCTTTAGGGCGGTCCTCAATGGGTGATCCTTGGACCGTAGCTTCTTTTCAAGAAGCGTGGCAGGGAGCGCTGAAAAAAATCGGGCTTTCGCAAAATAAGTTGCTCGGTACGAACCCGCATGCTGCTCGCCATTGGTATGGCCAGCGGGCGGCGGATTTGGGTATAGACCCGCGCATCAGGCAGGTGATGATGCACCACCGAAACGTCATTAGTCAGCTTCGTTATCAGCGTCCGAGCGCGGAGCAGGTGAATCACCACATCGAGAATGCTCAGAAACGAATGCTTTCAGCCATGGGGCGTGATGTAAGCACCATCGGGGAAGATGCTGTTCTCGAAAAGTTTGACGACGTAGGGATGGAGTCGCTTCTGCTGACGACTGAGCAAGAAAGTCTAATGTCTCCGCTAGAGGAATTCGGAGGGCGCTTTGACTGTGACCCCGCTGGTGTAATGTCCTCGTGGAAGTTGTTCAGACAAGGAGCTAATTGTGGCTCTCCGATTTGACCCGAGTGTCATCTACAACTCGTCAACTACAGAGTTCGTGGCCGTTGCAGACATAACGGATACGGTTATTGGTCGTGCCCTTGCGCGATACGATGCCTATTGGCATGACGTGTTGGTTACCCAGTTCTCGACTGCATCTACCTCCGATGTTCTGCCAGTTCTGTTTTCCCTTCAGCCACCGAAAAACATCTTTAAGAACGTAAGGCGCGAACTGGTGCGCAATGCGCTTGGGGCATACGAAGATTGTTCAACGAGCGAACTGGTGGAGGGCGTGCGTTCGTCAGGCCGATGTGAGGAGCTTGCAAGGGATATACTTGGGTGTAACCTTGCTTCTGCTCTGTCGGCCCTTAGTAAGGCTGCTTTGAGGACAACGCTCTACCAAGACATGCGAGCTTTTTATAACGGGTTTGTGCGGGAGGCGAGCGGCGATGCCCCCATCCAGTTCGCCACCTGCCTTACGGATTTCGAGGATGTTCAACGACGCGGGATCAATCTGACAAACGCCTACGCCATGCTGGTGGCGCTTTACAGTGAGGGGTGCTTGCTCCATCCGTTCGGCCTTTGGAGGGCGGTGTATCCATCATCGGGGGAGGGAACCCCTCAGCGGTACATGGAAGGGGCGTCTAGCGAACATTTGCTGCGCCCAGGCCGGTCTCGTGACCTCCGGGAAATGAGCAAGATCACCGATAGTGGAGCTAAAGGTCCACAGGCATTGCGCCTGATTCAGTGCCTTCTCCTATCGACCCACGTTCGACTTGTGGAACTGGATCAAGAGGAAGTCCTCAAGTGTGTGAACACATATTTTCTAGATGACGGCTTCCAACAGCGGCCTGATCGGCTGAAGCAAGACTCTCGGGCCGTTGCGGTGAAGGCGATGAAAGTCCTTGCGGAGCATCTGATCGCAAGCGGCAATGTTGACGCAATTCAACTCACTTATCCCAAGGCCGTGATAGATGGCTTCATCGCCAGGAAAAAGCGAGGTGTGAAGGGGGATGGTGAGTTTCGCTTCCTGGCTGATGCGGGCTTGCCAATTTGGGCAGAGCTTCTGGCTGAGTACCTCAAGCATGTCCCCGTGAAGAGAAAAAAATCGGCGCTAAATCCGCTTCTCCCTTTTGCTGATTGGCTCATAGCTCATGGAGCCGATATTCGAGACCCGGAAGGTATGACCCGTTCCGATGCGGTTCGGCTGCGCGCGACCGCTAGGAAGACAACCCTTGTTGAATACCTTACTGCTCGCTACCCAGATTCGTCGAATGCGTCGAGCACGTTTGGGCAAGCTAGACTGTTTCTGGAATGGTACAGGCGGGAAAGAAATGAGCATTATAGGGTTCCTCTTTTAAGAGAGGACCAGCCTCGCGCTCAAGAATACCTTGGAAAAACAACTAAAGAGTCTCTGCCTGCTCGTGTAATCGAACTCATGAAGGAAATTCTCAGTGAGAACGATTGGGCGTGGCCGCGTCAATTCACTGCGGATGAGGTGACGAGGCTAAATACGAAAACAGGTGTAGTGGAAAAAACTTGGTGCCCGGTGCGTGCCAAGGCTCTGTATGTGATGTTGTGGGTTCCAATCCGTTCTATCCAAGTCAGACTGTTGGACTCGGGGGAGTTTGACGAACTGTATTTTGACCGATCCTCATGCCAGTTTGTTCCGAACCCGGTCGGCCTCGTCGGGCGGCGACTTGGAGTTCTCCGCGAGTATTCCGACGCGAGAAGCGGCAGTGCCAAGAGGTACATTGGTCTTTATATCAATACGAACAAGACGCAGAAGCTGTTTTCTGCCAGAAAGCAGCAAGGCTATGAGATTCAGTGGGAACGTCAGGAGATAATTGACTCCCTGCTCGATGTGCGGGATTGGCAAGAAACCTACAACCCGATTATTGAGCCAATTCACGTCAATTCTCTTGAGGATTCAAATCTTCATGCTACTGAAGCATCGGAGAAATTTATTCCACCATACGCTTTTTTGTTTCGGGATGCTGCATCTATACGAGCCTCGTCGTGGGAGCCTGTGAGTCATCAGCGCCTCAATAGGTTGTTCATAGAGTTGTGTGCTGAAGCGGAGCGGCGTCTTCAAGCGGAAGGGGTGCCAGTTAAGCTGATTGACCAGTGGGAAGTTAAAGCCGATGGCCGTAGAGTTCCAACATCGGCAATCGTGACCTTGCACTCACTTAGAGTGAGTGGAATTACTAACTTTGCTGAAGGTGGGTGCCCATTAAACATCATTACGGAGTTCCTGGCTGGTCACTCCACCATCCTAATGAATATCTGGTATCAAAAATTCGGTTTTGCGAAGGTGAATTCGGTGATCGAGCGCGCTTCAAGTGTCGCTTTCACCTCAGAAGGCTTGCATCAGTTCCAGCATTGGATAGATGAGAGGGCCGAGAGCACTGCCGCCATGTTTGCCAATGTTGCTGACGACGATGACGATGAGGGGTTTGGCTTTGGTCATGCCCTTGGTGGACTCTTCACAGGGGGGTCATCCGAAGCTCTGAAGTCCCTTCAGAAGCAGGCGGCGGGACTTTGGCACGTTGACATCGACGGCATTTGCCCGAATGGCAGAACTGGCTGCGACGAGGGCGGCCCCCGCATTGGCACCAAAGGTTGGACAAGAGGCACACATGTACCGGGAGGTCGCGGCAATTGCCCTAGGTGCCGGTTCTGGGTGACCGGCCCGATGTTCATCTTCGGTCAGATAGTGAAGTCAAATGTGCTGCTCTACCACATCCAAGAGCAAGGCGTTGCCCATGCCAAATTGCAGGATGAACTCGATGATCTTCAGCAGGTGCAGACGCCAACCAAGGAAACTGAGAGGCGTATTGCGGAGGTCCGAGCGTCCATTCAGGTTTACGATAACGAGATCGAGAATGCGCTGCAAACCTGGGCAAAACGCTATGAGTATGCCGTTCGCTCGGTCGGCCTGCTTCGTGAAGATGGCGACGACCTAGGCTCCGGTGGGCAGGTTCACCGATTGCTGACGACGAATAGCAATCCGGCAGTCCAGCCAGAAATAGCCTCCCCACCATCAGCTACCGCTCGACAGCGGGGAGGCGGTCAAGCCGAAGAGTCTGTTCGCGTCACGCTTACGGAAACACACCCTCTCGCACTGATGGAGTTTGTAGTCCAGGCATGCGAAGTCATTCCAGGCGTTGATGTCGCCTCGGCTCGGCTGAAGAAGAACAAGCTGCTCGACATGATGCTCGACCGGGAAGGCAAGTCGCCGCTGTTCTTTAAGCTGTCTGAAGAAGATGCCCTTCGTGCTGGCAATGCACTCACGCGGTTCCTGGCCAATATCGTTGATCAGCAGGGTGTATCCCGCCTGCTGGCCGGTGAGGTCTCGCTCGCAGAACTTGGGCTGACCGACGCATTGGACCGTGGGCTGGAAGCTGCTGTCGCCAACTTGGCCCTCCCGCGCTGCGGTGCCGTTTCCGCCCTTGAGCACGACGACCTCACACTTACGGGGGGTGGTCATGGTTAAGCGGGATGTGGTTGCGGATGTCCTTGGCCGCCTGGATCGGTTTGTCGCCGATGGCGGAACGCTGCCCGGTACGAATGACGGGAAGATCAACGTGTCGGCCCTGTGTCGCATGTTGGGACTGGAGCCGTCCGATGCTCAGCATTTCCACCGCAAGGACGAGATCAAACTGACAGTCAACGCCCTGGCAACCGAAGCAGGTCTTCTGCCAATTGGGGCACGGGCGGAGGCGGATGCCCGCGAGAAGGAGATCACCTCCAAGATCGTTGCCGTCGCCGACCGCGCGAAGGAGGACGCGCAGGATGCGTTGGAAGCGCGCGCCGTTGCCGCACGCCTTCAATATCAGGTCGATGAGCTAATCCGGGAAAATGGGGCCTTGAGGGCGCGACTGGCAGCCGCTGAGGAGCGCCTGCGCTTCACCCAGGAAACTGGATTGGTCCTGCGTGATCGACCGGCCAGTTGGACGGGAACCCGTTCGGGGGAGAGTGGATGACCTTCGGAGCCGCTGTCGCTGAGGCCGTGCGCCGTGCCCGCGTCGCAGCCGTCAAGGAGGGTCCGCGCCGCAGGCGTGGATGCCTTGATGGCGAGCACGGGCATGGCAGGCATCATGCAGCGACAGGGGTGACAAGGTTTTCCACGGCGGATGACCTTTGGTGAGCTTGAGCGATTAACCCACCCATGACTGCCGTCGTCGTTACCAACATACTGTGTTCAACCGGGCGGTCGGCCATCTTCAGTGGCCGCACCGACGATGGTGGCCTGCTTCGTGTCATCGTTGACGAACCAGTCACTCCTGCTGTTGGCGACGTCTATGAGGTTGCCGGGGAGCAGGAGTTCATCCGCGAACACGGTCGGACGGTCGCCCAGGTTCGGTGCCGAACTCTGGTCAGAGTCCGGTCCAGCGGTACGCTCATCATGCCTTGGTTGATGCAGATTGCTGGGGTTGGAAGCACACGGGCTAAACGGCTGTGGGAAAGCTTCGGCCACAATCTGCTGGATACGCTCCTGGACCCTGAGAAAGTGGACGATCTCGCGCTGGCGCTTGATCCCGAACGGCCTGCATTAGCTCGGAAGCTTGCAGAGGCTGTCCATGCTGCCATGGTCACCAAACAGGCCGAGGACGACCACGGGCATTCGGAAGCCCTGTTTCGTCTCCGGTTGGAGGCCCTTGGGATTACCGACAAGGCCGCCGTTCGCCGTCTCTGGCGAATGCTGGGCAGTGCCGAGGCTGAACAAAAAGTCATGGCCTACCCTTACATGCTGGCGGCCCTATTGCCGTGGTCTCAGGCAGACCACATCGGCCAACGGGTGCTCCGGGAGCGACGCGTCCAGGATGCCCTTGTCCATCCCGAGCGGTTGGCGGGCATGTGCGATGCGGTGGTCCGCAGCTTGCTGAAGGTGGGCGATACCGCGTGGACCGTCGAGCAGGTTCTCAAGTCGCTTTGCAGGATGGGATGCGACCGTGATCAGGCATGGATCGCTGCAACCGCCGGGCACCAGCATGGCGCACTCGTGGAGGGCCGCGAGGGGTTGCTACGTGCTCCTGGTGCGGCGTGGATGGAAGACCAGATCAGCGCACGGTTCGCGCGAATGGCGACCGGACAGGAGGTGACCGAGGTCAGCTTGCCTGACGACCTTGAGGTTGCGGTCTCGCGGGCGGAGGCCCTGGTCGGCATGCAACTTCATCCCGAGCAGCGGGCCGCAGTGATTGCTGTAATAGGTAAAGACCTGGCCGTGCTCCAAGGCGGTGCCGGAACGGGGAAAACCGCCACTATGAGAGTGCTGGTCCGGCTATGGGAAGAGGCTGGTGGGCGCGTAGAGATGGCTTGCCTTGCGGGCAAGGCCGCGCTCACCCTGTCCAGGGCCACGGGAAAGATGGCCCGAACGATTACGCGACTGGTCTCTGCACTGGAGCGTCGAGAGCACTTTCGTGAAGAAGGGCGAGAGAGCGACCTTCCGGCTGATTGGCCACGGCTATGTGGCCGAACCCTGTTGATCGTGGACGAGGCGTCGATGGTCGATCTCGGCGGCTGGCATCGGCTGGTGACGCTGATGCCGGTTGGCTGCCGACTTCTGATGGTGGGTGACGACGGGCAATTGCCTCCGGTCGGTATCGGAGACCTTTTTCGTGCCCTGGTCGGGGACGCCCGCGTGGCGTCACGGCTTACGACTATCCACCGCCAAGGGGAAAGCTCCGGCATTCCTGCTGTCGCCGCTCTCGTGCGCGAGGGGCGCGCTCCAGACCTCAATTCCTATGTAGGGGCTGGAGCGGGCGTCTCGCTCCTGGAATGCCCCCCGGATGCCGTCAATCGGACGGTAGAGGCCATTGTCGATGAATTGGGAGGTCACTCCTCTGACGGTAACCTGATGATTTGCGCAGCACTGCGGGCGACCGTGGCTGGCATCAATCAGGTGTTCGCGGTTCGCCGCCACCGTGGGAAAGACACCATTTTCGCCGCACCAAATGTGCGCGTCGGCCCTGGCGACCCCGTTGTTGCATGCCGCAACCATTATGATCTCGGTCTCTTCAATGGCCTGCTGGGCACGGTCTTGTCTGTAGACCCTTCGGCTGGCTGCGCCCAGATTTTGTGGGACGGGGAGACGGAAGCAATGGTCGTGGAGCAAAGTGCCATCGGCGATGTCGATCTCGCCTATGCAATCACTTGCCATCGGGCGCAGGGTTCGGCAGCCCGCCGAGTTGTTGTTCCAGTTGAACGAACTCGCCTTCTGACCCGTCAATGGCTGTACACCGCCATTACGCGGGCACACGAGCAGGTCGTTCTCGTTGGTTCACGCGCTGATCTTGAGGCCGCGCTAAGGCGGCAATCCTTCCGGCAAACCGGATTTTCTTTGCCCACTCATCTGCCCGTCGGAAACTAATATGAGCCATATCCCCGCTGTCGATGTCGATCTCGAACAGGCCCGCTCCACCTTGGAAGTGGTCTACGCCCGTATCCTGGAAACGGGTGAGGCTGATTCGGGGAAGCGCATTTGGGAAGCGTGCGAATTTCTGTCCAAAAATAAGTCGAAGAAGATCACCGCTTCGGCTGTCGGTGAGTATTGTTCTCAGAAATATGGGGGGCCGAAAGCCCAGTCAATATCGAATAAGCAGGACACACTCGCGCAACTTGTTCGGTGGTGGAATATCGTTCATCTCTTGCAGTCGGGGCGGGCGGCAAAGACCGGGGCCGCTAAACCATCAAATGTGGTCTTCGACAACCCTGCCGCGGAAGCCTACGTCCGCATCTTAGAAAGCCAAATCAAGGAATTGAGAGCGAGCAACGAACGCCTAAACAAGGCTTTCCGCGAACTCAAGCCACTGCAAATCGGGTCTGTGCCAAATAGCCCTGGCGTTGAAGCATTACCTCCATCAACCGGCCTTTCAGTCACCGATACCGAAAGGGAGGCGATCCGCGTGTTTCTAAGCCCGAGCCATCTCTCAAAGTTCGACCTGCACTTTGATGACCGACAACGAATCAAGGACGGCACCAAGGTGCTTGTTGAGCGGCCCGTTATCGAGGTTCTGTTGAGATTGGTGGGGCAGAAGTAGGGTGGATGCAAAATTCGCGCGATGCGGAAAGTGCGGGCGGGCTGTTGGAAAAAGTTATAGGCACCCGCAGCCGGTTCCGCCTGTGGATTTATTCTTGAAGAAGTCCCGGAGGTTTTCTGGTAGCCGATATTGAGGGGCTTCGAGCGGGAGCGCAGGGGCG